>JAZRAF010000083.1:0-37379 GCA_045634425.1 Eubacteriales bacterium
CGCAGCTTACAATGCTTATTTTTTAATGAATATTAATTATGATGTTCCAAGTGCCAGCTGTATGGAAATAAATCCGTTGCCTGCTTTATTGGAAAGGTATATTGTATTCAAACTAACAATCTCACCGTCTGTCAGAGTAACCTGATATGTAACCTGTTCCTGTCGCGTCTTGCCGGAGGTTCCCGTTGAGGAGGAAATGTTTATGTTCGTAAGCTTCATAGAGCCGGCATTTCTGCCGTTAATATAGCTTGCTATTTGCTCTAATGCTTCATTTGCATCCTCATTTGCTTCGGGATGTAAGAGGTTCTTTGCGTCAGAGATACGATTTTCTGCTAACAGAGACATCATTTCTTCTATTTTTGGTTTGGATTCAGCATTGTTCTCTATTTTGTTCGTAATGTTGCTAAGAAAACTACACGCTGTCAAACAACTTAGGATGCTCAAAATAACAAAAACTAAGCAAATTATTTTTTTCATTTTTAAGACTCCTTTCAGTACAAATACAAAAATAAAGGTGCATAGCCGAAACCACGCACCGAAAAACGCAGTTTCGCTCATTGTTGCTACACAATTTCACATCTAAGTGGATATGACAAGCAAAGCCTACGTTTTTACCAACGTAAAGCCGATTAGATAGAAAAAAGTGTATAAAATTGTGTAGCACGTTTATTATACTACAATTTAGAGGATTTGTCAATCTAAAAAGAATAAGACGGCTTGAATTTTTACTCAAACCGCCTTATCCACAAGTATTCCTTACAATATCCGAACCTTACAAGGTTCTCGCTCTGCTTTTTAAACGACCGTTACGGATTCTGACACTTATCTTTTGTTAAGTGTCAGAATCAATATTCCAATGCAGATTTTGAAAGTTTAAGTCCTTAAAATTCAGTAGAAGAACATACTATGATTTTGATACGATTACTCATTTCGCATAAAAGCCCTTATAAATCACGGCTTTTTAACAAAAAATAAGAACTATAACTTCGATACTCACCGTATCAAAATTATAGTCCTTATTTGGTCGGAGTGACAGGACTTGAACCTGCGGCATCGTGCTCCCAAAGCACGCGCGCTACCAACTGCGCCACACCCCGAATTATTAAGTTTTTGGCATCGGATCCAAAGCACGCGCTTACCGCGTTGCGGTGCAACGCTCACGCGCGCACACCCCGAAATATAAGCTCTTTTTTTGCAGAGCGTATTACATTATAGCAGAGTAAAGAATAAAAGTCAAGGTCTTGTCGATATTTTATACTCTATGCGACGTTAGCGAAAGGTTTATAGACCCAACAAAATAAAAAACGGCTGACAGGTGTCAGCCGTTTTGTGCTTTTAGAAGAACACGCCGGTGATGAAGATCTCGAGGCCGATGAAAATGAGAATCGAGCCGCCGAGGATGCCTGCCTTGCCGGCAAGCTTTGTGCCGAACTTTTTGCCAAGGATGATACCGGCGGTGCAGATACCGAATGTAACCACTGCAATAACGAGCGCCGCAAGAAGCGCGCCGGCAAGGTTGTATTCGGCAAAGTCAAGGCCCGCCGAAAGGGCATCGATAGAGGTCGCCACGCCCTGAATGATAAGCGCACGCAGGGTAAGCTTTTCGCATCCGCAGGGGTCGTCACACTCGCCGCCCTTGATGCTCTCAAAAATCATCTTGCCGCCAATGTATCCGAGAATTGCAAGCGCAACCCAGGGAATAAACTTTTCAACCACCTGGAAGTAGGTGATGACTGTCTTGATCAAAACCCAACCGATAAAGGGCATACGCGCCTGGAAAAATGCAAAAATTCCCGCAATCGAGAACATCTTCGTCTTTTTCATACAGGGCTCGTTAAGGCCGTTTGCCAATGATACCGAAAAGGCATCCATCGCAAGACCTACACCGAGAAGAACGCTGCTAAAAAAGAAAGCAAAGCCAAAATCCATTTTATATTCCTCGTCTTTGTAAATTACACATAAAAATAAGGCACGGACCAACCGTACCCAAGCATAAAACTTTGAGGCGGGCACTAAGGCCACCTCACAGGCGAGGACTATTTTAGCACATTTTTCTGTCCTTGTCAACCCCAAAGGGCAAAAAAGAGGCGCACCTCACACGAGATGCGCCCATATGATCACTCCTCAGAGAACTGATCCTTACCCACCGCACAAAGGGGACATTCAAAGTCCTCGGGCAGGTCCTCAAATTTCGTGCCGGGGGCAATACCGCCCTCGGGGTAGCCTACGGCTTCGTCGTATTCCCAGCCGCAAACGTCACAAACGTATTTTTTCATAATTTTAACCTTCTTCGTTAAATTTCTGCCTTCCAAAGGCCGTGCAGGTTGCAGTAAGCATACGCTGCGATCGGCTTTTCATCCGAAAGTGCAAAGCTTACAACAGGCGCCTTACCAACCTCGAGGCACTTGCGCTGACCGCCCTTGTCCGTCTCAAGATATACCCAAAGGATGCTGTGCTCCTCTGCCATGGGGTGCTCGATCGAGCCGATCGTTACCGTAACGATGTTACCATCAACCGACACAACGGGGATATGCTTCTCGCGGCTTGCTTCAACTACGCCCGCCTCGATCTTCGTCATCTTCTGACCGCAGCACATCATAGGTACACCCGATTCATTGATCATACCGACAAGGTTGCCGCACTTCTCACAAATATAAAACTTATTGCTCTTACACATAATAGTATTCTCCATTTCTTTTAATTGTATTAGTTTATTTTTTAAAAATGTTTTTCCTTTAAGCGATCTCGTCTGCAAGGGAGAGGAGTGCACGCTCGGTGTCCTCATTTACCGCAGAACGTATCGTCACAATTGTGTCCGCAAAGGTTATCTCCTTGCTTTTTTCAAGTGCCTGACGCATTACCTTCGCCGCCATAGGTGCCCAGCTTCCGTTTTCAATAAGGGCTACCGTGCGCTTTTGGTAGTTACGCTCGGTGAGGTTTGAAAGAAACTCTCGCATAGGAGGGAACACCTCCGCATTGTAGGTCGAGCTTGCAAGAACAAGCGTCGAATGCCTGAACGCCTCAGCCACAGCCCCGGCCATATCGCACCTTGCAAGGTCGATTAACGTTACACGGGTGCCCTTGTTTCTTAAGATTTCCCCAAGTTTTAAGGCCGCGCCCCTCGTATTTCCGTATATCGAGGCGTATGCGATAAGCACGCCCTCGCACTCGGGGCGATAGCTTGACCAGGTGTCGTAAAGACTGATGTAGTAGCCAATGTTTTCTTTAAGGACGGGCCCGTGAAGTGAGCAGATGGTCTTAATGTCAAGCGCCGCCGCCTTTTTGAGCACCGCCTGCACCTGAGGGCCGTATTTTCCGACAATTCCGATGTAATATCTTCTTGCCTCGTCGGTCCACTCCTCTTTGATATCAAGTGCGCCGAACTTACCAAAGGCATCCGCCGCAAAGAGAACCTTTTCCGCACTCTCATAGCTCATAATGACCTCGGGCCAGTGCACCATAGGTGCTGTGATAAAGTTGAGCGTATGCTCGCCAAGCGAAAGGGAATCACCCTCGCCGACAACTATTCGCTCGCCCTCAAAATCGCTTCCGAAAAAGCCCTTCATCATCGCAAACGCCTTTGCCGACGATACTATCACCGCCTCGGGAAACTCGCCTTTGAAAAGTGCTATATTCGCCGAGTGGTCGGGCTCCATATGGTGTATTACGAGATAGTCGGGAGTCCTGCCGTCAAGCTCGCGCTTGACCTTGTCGATCCACTCGCCGCCAAACTCGGCATCCACCGTGTCAAGCACCGCAATTTTTTCATCTAAGATAACGTATGAGTTGTACGCCATACCGTTCGGGACCTTGTACTGACCCTCAAACAGGTCGATCCTGTGGTCGTTTACGCCAACGTATTTTATGCTCTGTGAGATTTCCATCTTATTGTTTTTCTTCCTTTTTTATTTTTGTATGTGTTTGAAATCTCGTAATCTCAGCACGTTTTTTCAGAAAAGCACTTGATTTTACGACATCATTATACTATAATATTTGATAGAAATATGTTGAATTTTCAACAAAATGCGAGGAAATATGAAAAAATATCTAGAAATTTTGAAAAAATGTCCTCTTTTTTACGGAATTGAGCCCACAGGCCTTGAAAGAATAGTCAGCTGCCTCGGTGCACGCGTTTTGTCGTTTGACAAAAGGGAAGTGATCCTCAGCGAGGGCACCACCGCGCGCAATATCGGCATTCTCCTCTCCGGCTCTATCCATATCGTGCAGGTGGATTATTACGGCAACCAGACCATTCTTGCCGATGCCCATCCGTCCGACCTCTTTTGCGAGTCGTTCGCCTGCGCGGGTGTCGAGTCGCTGCCCGTGTCGGTTGTGGCAAACGAGCCATGCGAGGTCTTCCTTTTTCCCGCCGGCGGAGTACTTCATACCTGTGAAAAGAACTGCGAATACCACCGCAAGATGATATTTAACCTCGTCCACGACCTCGCGGGCAAATCCCTCGCCCTGCATCAGAGAATAAAGATCGTTTCAAAGCGCACCACACGCGATAAGCTTATGGAGTACCTTACGGTAAAGGCTGCCGAGTGCGGCAAGAGCACCTTTGAGATACCCTACGACCGACAGGAGCTTGCCGACTATCTCGAGGTCGACCGCAGCGGCCTTTCTTCTGAGATCGGAAAATTAAAGCGAGAGGGAATTATCGAAAACCGCAAAAGATGCTTTACCATTCTTTAAAATATTATACACAAGCTTGAATCAAAAAGCACCGATACGGGCGTATCGGTGCTTGCTTTTTTCATTAAAGACATTCGACCTGTGTGTTAAGGAAGGCCTCGGGGAACTTTGCCGCGTCAAGATCACGGCCGGAGGCGGCAGAAATATTTCTGATCTTAACAGTCTCGGGAACCACGTAAGCATAGGGCTTGCCGGGCTCGTAATTCGGGTCGTAATTGGGGAGGATGTAAAGGGGACCCCACATGGTGCTCGTAGCCTCGTCAACGAAAAGTCCGTCGATCTCAATATAATGGGGCATTGAGCAGGTGTAACCGAAATAGTGGTCACCCGTGTTAAGTCCTGCGATGATAAAGGGGTTTCTTCCCGTGGGTGTCCAGGTGCAGTTTTTAACCTTTATAGTCCCCTCAAAGAACGATCCGTAATCGGGGCGCAGGTTGATAAACGAGCCTGCCGCAACGCTCGAGTCCTCAATAACGAACTCGCCAAAGCCGATAAGGTTAACACCCTGCCAGCCAAGCTTGCAGCCGCGGATAGTAGCGTTTGTAACGCCGCAGTGTGCATCGTAGCGGGATATCTCGCAGTTTTCAAGAACCACGTTCTTCGAGAAGTTAGAGCCCATAAGACCCCAATAGCTCTTGTCGTTGATGTCCTTGGTCTGCTTAACACCCGAAAGGGTGAGGCCGATAACCGCGTTGATGTTTATGTCGTAGGTTCCCATAGGCACGGTCTTGCCGGGAATCGCGCTCTGCGTTTCATAGATAAAGTGGGGAGTAAGCAGGCAATCCTTAAGCGTGAAGTTTGCACACTCGTTTGCCATAATAAAGCCCTTGTATGGTGCGCCGTGCTCACCCTCACCCTCAACGAGGTGAGTGATACCGCAAATGGTAACGTTCGATCTTTCAACCACGATGTTTCTGAAGTGGTAGTTGTAGAAGGATTCCGCCTGATTTGCGACGGTCGTAAAGATACCGCCCTCGATCACGATGGGGGCATCGTCAATGCTCTTTGCATACGCGCCGGTAACGGTGGGATAGTCCCAGTTAATGCCGCAAAGCACCCGTCCCTCACCGTCAACGGTGAAGCAGTCAGACGCCTCGTTACCGCTGTTCTGGTTCAAGCCCTTGCGTATGTACACGCGCTTGTTTTCGTTGAAAACACGCACGAAGACCCTACCCGTGTGAGAAAATTCGACCTTTTCCTGGTTTTTTGTAAGGGAAGTGATGTCGGGCGTAAACACCTCGCCGTCACCCATAACACGAAAAACCACGCTCTCTATATTCTCAACGCTTCTGTCGTCAATGATAAAGGAAGCCTTACCCCAATGGGTGCTCGTCTTTACCGTTACGGTTATATCTTTTCCGCCTATGTAATAGGTCTTGCCGTCCGTTGCATAGACCTCAAGCCCGTTCGAATTTGCATACTCGTGGCAGGCCTTGATAGCCTCAATGTCGTCGTGCACACCGTCGCCGATCGCGCCGAAATCCTCATAGACAGCAATTCTTTTTTCCATAGTCAAGCTCCTCCGGGAACACTATTTATATAATAATTATAAATAAATAAGCGCGAAAAGTCAATCAAATATGTAAAAAAATTAACATAGCATTGACAAAGGCGCCCACAAGGTGGTATACTTTAGTATAATTTTCTTGAATTCGTGGAAACTAACACCCGTGAGGTGTGGTATGCGAATGGTGAAGAGAATCGTTGATATATTCCTTTTGCTCCTGATTTCAGGGCTTGGCGCCTGCCTTTTAGTGCCCGATTTTTCATCGGTGATCGAGGCAAGGGTCACTTTACCCTTAAGGGAGCTTATGACGGGCATCTTCGGGGCGTTTGCGCTCCCGATCTTCGAGATTTTAGTCGTTGCCATACCCGTCCTATTGATAATTATGCTTGCGCGTGGTTACGTTTCGGGCGTTACCACGGTGGCAAAGCTCCTGCTCGCCGCCTATATCCTAACGCTTGGCATTCCGTCCAAGCTTCCGACAAAGCTTTCCGTGCCCAAAGAGCCAACCGCAGAGGAATACGCAACCGTTGCAAGACTGCTTTGCGACAGGCTCGGCGAAGCACCACCGCCTGAGGATTACACGCTAACGGCAGCTGCTACTGCGGCTACCAACTATGCCCGTGAGTCGCTCGGCATTGACATTACCGAAGCCCCGAAAATAAAGCAGAGCATAGCCCCCGCCGTCCTTACCGAAATGGGCATCGTTGCCTACTTCGCATTTGCAACGGCTGAGGTGGTGGTAAATACCGCAGCCCCCGACTTTATGACCGTCTTTGCCACGGCGCACGAGACTATGCACCTGCTCGGTGTCACCCGTGAGGATGAGGCAAACCTTCACGCCACCCTCGCCCTTATAGTCTCGGGCAACACGGCACTTTTAACTACGGCTTACCTCTCGGCGTTTGTGTATATCGGAGCACGGCTTTGTACCCTTAATTTTGATACGTATAGCGAAATTTACGACCATTTGCCCGATTTTGCACGCCAAATCCTCAATCTTCGCACCGAATTTCTAGGCCAAAAGGGTAACACCCTCGGCAAAGTTTCCGACACGCTTAACGATGCGGCAATAGGCCTATGCGACTCGCGCGGTGCTGACAGCTACTCCGGTACAGCCGCACTTTTAGTATCGTATTTTCTCGAGTAACTCATTTTTGAGCTCTGAAATAAAATGACTACAAAAGGCATTTTTTGGAGTTTTGAATGAGTAGCTTTATAATAAACGGGGGTAAACCCCTCGAGGGCAGTATAACCGTCGGCGGATCGAAAAACGCCGTCCTGCCTATGATATTTTCCACGGTTTTAATGCACGGCAGGTCTGTTATTACAGGCGTGCCCGATATCACCGACGTCCGCGTTGCGCTCTCCCTTATTTCAAATATGGGGGCGGCGTGGACACTTGACGGTGACAGGCTTTGTATAGATACCGCCGATATTCGCTACGTGACCCCCGATCCGCACCTTACCTCACGCATCCGCGCATCCTCTTATCTGCTCGGTGCGTGCCTTGCGCGCTTCGGCCGTGCGGACGTCTTGACCGTCGGTGGATGCAGCTTTGATAAGCGCCCGATAGATATGCATATCGGTGCTGCCGAGGCACTCGGCGCAAGGCTTGAAAATGACGAAATTATAGCGAAAACGTTACACGGGTCGGACGTAATCTTTGAAAAAACCTCAGTTGGTGCTACAATTAACGCCATTTTGATGGCAACTGCCGCCGAGGGGCGCACCCGGATATACGGGTACGCAAAAGAGCCGCACGTCCTCTCTCTTATCGACTTTCTTAAGTCGGCAGGTGCACGCATTCACCCCGGCGTCAGGTACATAGAGGTCGAGGGAAGATCCCTTCACGGTGCCGTCGGCAGAGTAATTCCCGATATGATCGAGGCGGGCACCTATCTTTCGCTTTCCCTTGCCACTCGCTCACCCCTTAAGGTGGTCGGCGCACGCCGCACCGACCTTGACTCGTTTATAACCACCCTCGTTGATGCCGGTGCCTGTCTTTCCTTTGACGGTGATACCGTCGTTGCCGACGGCGCACTCGATACCCCCGCGCTTATCACCGCCGCGCCGCACCCCGCGTTCGCCACCGATCTCCAGCCACAGTCAGCACCCCTGCTTGCCACCTTTTGCGGCGGCAGTATAACCGACACCGTCTGGCATTCCAGGTTTGGCTACCTTGCCGAGCTTTCAAAGCACGGCCTTGAATACGAGCGCACCGACAACACCGCGCTTATTAAGCCCTCGCACCTTCACCCTGCAAATACCGTCGCACCCGACCTTCGCGGCGGCGCCGCACTCCTTATCGCCGCACTCGTTGCAAAGGGGGAAAGCAGGATAGACTCCGCCGAGATAATCAAACGCGGATATGAAAACGTAATAAATAAGCTCCGACAGGTCGGAGCGGATATATATGAAATCTGAAAGGACCTTACAAAAATGAAAAGAATAATGACTATCCAGGACATCTCCTGTGTGGGCAAGTGCTCCCTCACCGTTGCGCTCCCCATCATATCTGCCGCAGGCGTTGAGGCAGGCGTGCTTCCCACCGCCGTCCTCTCCACCCACACCGCATTCCCCAAGTTCACCTTCCGTGACCTCACCGACGAGATAACCCCCATCGGTAACACCCTTAAGGAGCTCGGCATCGACTTTGATGCCATCTACACCGGCTACCTCGGCTCGTTTGAGCAGCTCTCCCTCGTTGGAAAGTTCATCGACGACTTCAAGGGTGAGGACACCTTCGTCCTTATCGACCCCGTAATGGCAGACCACGGCAAGCTCTACACCGGATTTACCGAGGAGTTCGCACGCGCTATGGCAGGCCTTTGCGCAAAGGCAGACCTCGTCGTGCCCAATATCACCGAGGCGGCGTTTATGCTCGGCATTCCTTATAACCCCAACTACGACGAGGAGTACATAAGATCTCTGCTTAAGCAGCTCACCACCCTCGGCTGTCCCCGTGCCGCCCTCACCGGTATCAGCTTCAACGATTCCGAGATCGGCGTTTACTACTACGACAGCACCACCGACACCTATTTCAAATACTTCAACGAGAAGCTTCCCGTAGCTTACCACGGCACCGGCGATACCTACGCCTCCGCTGCGCTCGGCGCAATCATGCGCGGCATCTCGATCGAGGACTCCCTCGCGATCGCGGTTGACTTCACCCTCGAGTCGATGAAAAAGACCGAGGAGGACCCCAACCACCGCTTCTACGGCGTAAACTTCGAGTCCGCACTTCCTTATTACATCAACCTTATTGAAAAATCCGTATAAAAAAACTCGGGGCACCTCGCCCCGACTTTTTCTTTTATTTCCTGCGCCTTTTGCGCTCCCTCTTTCTGCCAAGAAGTGCACCGAGAGCGCTTATGATCATAAATGCGATAAGGTTTATCACGTTCACAAGCGGCAATTTGCCGCTCGAGCCGATAAGCCCCACCATAAGCAAAACAAGAACGAAAAACAGGGAAGCGAGCATCGCAGGCATAACGCCGCCCTCGCCCTTGTACCTCGAGGTCGCAAAGCCGGAAACTGCCGCCGTTGTGAAAAGCACCGCCATACCGCATACCCCAACGTGCCCCGTCGGGTTTTCGGTCCTGCTCAAAATGACAGCTCCAATAAACGCCGCGCAGAAAAATACCGCCACGCATAAAATTATTCCGAAAATGAGTGCGCGCGCACCGCTTCTTTGCGCTCTTTCGCCCCTCGTCCTTGCCCTTGACATAAAAATATCCTCCGAATAAGGTTGTACTAAAGCCTATTCGGAGGATATTCTTTTTATGACAATTATTTGCTTTCCTCAGCCTCGGTCTCGGTGGACTCGTTCTTAGCCTCGAGAATAGCCGCTGCCTTGTCGGCTGCCTTAACGTCAACGCTTCTGATAGCCGCCTTGAGGAAACGGATCTTGGTCTTGTCCTTAGTGGTCTCAAGCACGAAGGTCTCAGCCTTAACGGAAACAACCATACCGATGATACCGCCGATGGTGGTTACCTCGTCACCAACCTGAAGGTTGTCGCGCTGCTCAGCCTCCTTCTGCTCCTGTTTCTTGTTCTTGCGGGAAGTGAAGATAAAGAAAATAGCGAGGAATCCGAAAAGGATAAGATAGATCCACCAGCCGCCACCGTTGGCGGTAGTGGTAGTCTCGCCCTCAAGCAAAAATCCAAAATTAAACATTTTTTGAATACCTTTCATATTTTTCTAATTTTTCAACATTACTATTATACCATCTAAAAAAAATATTTCAATACGTAAAGCGAAAAATTTATAAAATTTCCACAAATGACGGCCGCCCGGAGGACGGCCGCCGCTTTATTTACCTATTTTTAAGTGCGCTCTTCTTTTCCTCAGCCGCCTGCACTATGGTCTTTATGACCTTAGTGGGGTAAAGCCACCAGTCGCGACACCATACTCTAAGTATGGTCCAACCGCGCGACTCAAGGAATTTAGGCTTGTAAACGTCACGCTCCATCGTTGATGCCGATCCGGCAAAGGCGTCCTTGTCAAGCTCGACGCCCACAAGATATCTGTCCTTTTCCTTGTCGTACACCGCAAGGGAAATGCGGTTGTTACGGTTGCCGATCTTGGTGTCAACGGTGTATCCAAGCTTTTCAAGCTTCTCCTTGATCTGGTCCTCGACCGATGCCAAGGGAACGATAGCCGACTCTATTGAACGCTCGGTGGGATCAAGCTCGGCAAGCACCGCCTTGACCTCATCGTCCTTTCCGCCTGAAACCGCACGCACGTAGGTGAGATACTGCTTCAAAAGCTTCGGGCCAAGATGCTTGGTGTTGTCCACCTTAAGCTCCTCGGGCTCAATGCTCGTGATAACGTAGATCTTCGACTTTGCTCTCGTTATCGCAACGTTAAGGCGGTTCTCGCCACCCTCAGCCGAAAGTGAGCCGAAGTTGGTGTAAAGCTTGCCCTCGTCGTTGTGTGCGTAACCGATAGAGAAGATGATGATATCGCGCTCGTCACCCTGAACGTTCTCCAGGTTCTTGACGAACAGGCTTATATCCTCGCCGCCCTCAATGCGATGTCTTTCGTGCATAAGATACGAGCGGAATTCGGGATTTGTCGCCGCCTCCTTGTCGATCATATCGTTGATGCAGGTCTGCTGATCGCTGTTAAAGGTGATGATTCCGATGCTCTCGCCGTTCTTTCTCGTCTTGAAAATGCGGTGGAGCAGGGCAACCGTCTCTGCAGCCTCTGCAACGTTGCGGCGCTCCGACCAGGTGCCCTTTACCTTGATGCGCTCAATGGGTCTGTTGTCGGGGGACTTCGTCGTGTTGGGCGCAATTTGAAGAGACGCCGAGTAAAATGCGTTGTTCGAGAAGTCTATAAGCTCGCTGTGACGGCTTCTGTAATGGTAGTTAAGGTTTGCGCTACCGTATCTCGCAACCGCAAGGTCAAGTAAGCTCTCTACCTCGAGCGCCGCCTGTACCGAGAAGTCCTCGATCTCAGCGGGATCAGCACCGAGATAACGCTTCATAAAGGTGGTCGACGGGCGAAGCTGCTTTGCATCTCCCGCAACTACGATGTTCTTGCCGCGGTATATCGTGGGTATGGTGCTTTCGATAAATACCTGCGATGCCTCATCGAAGATGACTACGTCGAACATATTCTTCTTAAGCGGAAGAATTGAGGATACGTTTTCGGGGGAAAGAAGCCAGCAGGGGAAGAGGGAAAGCACGAACTTTTCGTACACCTCTGCGGTCTTTCTCAAGGGCCAATATTTCTGCTTTTTCGATATCTGATAGAGGAAATCCTGGTTGTCGCTCGAGCTGTTGTAAAGTGCCTCGTATTCACGAATGCCCTTTGCCGCAGTGATCCTCGCGGCGATCTCCTGCTGCTCCTCCTTCAGTCGGCAGATCCTTCCGCGAATGCTCTGATAATCCACCATTCTCGCAAGC
Source organism: Eubacteriales bacterium (assembly GCA_045634425.1). Lineage (GTDB taxonomy): Bacteria > Bacillota > Clostridia > Oscillospirales > CAG-272 > UBA1740. The sequence continues at coordinate 12,115 of JAZRAF010000083.1, forward strand.
TCGTCCTTGCACGCCTCCTCGTAATAGATCACCTCGTGATATATACGGATGGAGAGGATCTTGTTGATGATATCGACGTAATTCTGATAATTCTTGCTTACAACGTAAGCAAAGCTCAAAAGATCAAGCTTGCTCTTGTCAAAGGTGGCAAGAAGCTTTGTGATATCGCGCATCGAAATATAATTGTCAAGCGCCTCGTGCACGAGCTTGATATACGAGGTGTTTCCGCGAAGAAGATTGTCGATAACGGCGATGTATCCGTCGTCGGTCAGAACCATCTTCAAAAACTCGTATTCCTTGGCAAACTTGTCGATCGCGGCAACCGTCTGTAAGAGCTCCTCGCGGATCTCTGCCTTCTTCTTCGTGCCGGAGGTTTTCTCGGTGCGTCTAACCCTTGCTTCAAGCTTCACGATGCCATCAAGAGTCTTTTCGTCCGAGATCTCCTTGTAGTACGCCATGACCTGGCGGTAGTAGGGGTATTTTGCAGTATTGAAAAGACCCTTTCTTGATCTCTGGATGATCTCGAGCTTGCCCTTAGCCTCTGCAAGCGTGCGTATATCAACGCTCTCCTGCATCATATCGATAAGGGGGTTCTTTTCCTTTCCTACGACAAAGTCGTAATATATCTTCTCAAGCTGCTCGTCCTTGATGGCAAAGAGCGCATCCGAGAACTCCTTGTATGAGAGGGACATAAGGTCGGTATTCTCAACGAGCTTGAGATAAACGGTGTAGTCGTAGGAATTTTTCGGGATAGAGTAGGATGATGCGTACATCTCTGCAAGCGAAAGTCCGAAGGGGCGCTTCTCGTTAAGCGTGCGGAAGATAAGGTTGAGGCTTTCCTCCTCGTCCTTGATCTTGCCGTCGATCTCGAGGAACTGCTCGCTAAGCGAGTCAAGATCAAGCGTCGGCGTGCCGAGATTCCTCATATGTGCATTAAGACAGCGCTCGTAGAAGTTTCTCTTCTCCTTGCTCTCGTCGGTGATGTACATACATTTTTCGTTAAGTGCGCCAAGACGGTTGAATACTACGTCAAGTGCCGCCTTCTTCTGCGAAACGACGAGCACGCGCTTGTTCTTGCAAAGCGAGTCGGTGATCACGTTGACGATAGTCTGTGACTTACCCGTGCCGGGAGGGCCGTATATTACCATATTGCCTTCCTTGTCCACCTTGCGCACGACCTCGCTCTGTGCGAAGTCAAGCATCTTGACGGTGTAGCTCGGCCTTACGGTCGCCTTGTTCTTTTTGCCGAACAGGCGTGCGCCTCTTTTTGCCTTCTTTGCACCCTTTCCGGTGCGCAAAAGCTCGTCTATTGCATCGTTGGTTAATCTCTTTTTCTCAAGAAGGGTATAGTCGTTGTATATGGAGTTGGAAAGAGGGAATCTGCCGATAACCGCGGAATATCTTACCGCAAGCTCGTTCTTGTCGTCGGGCTCCTTAAATCTTGAATAGCTGTAAACGTTCTTCGAGGTTACGCAGTCAAACTTAATATGGTTAGCCTTAAGATACTCGATAATGTCGCTGACCGACTTAAAGTGCGCAAGCGTATCAAAATCCAATTCAAGCTGATCGACGTTTATTCTCTTTGCCTGTGCGTAAGCAAATATCAAAGCAGGGTTGATATGGATCTTCTCATTCTCGTTGAAGCTTATCTCTACCGTGTTGTCCTCGGGAATGTCGATCTTAACGGGGAAGAGCAGAAGGGGGGCCTTGATCATCGTCTTCTTGCCCGCCTGCATAATGCTGCCGAATACGAAGGGGTAGCCGATAAACATCTCGTATCTGCCCGACTCGCGCTCGATCTCCTCTGCCTCTCTTTTAAGCTCCTTGATCTTGTTTATCTCTGCCTCGATGGCATTTGCCGCCTCCTCGCGGCGGATCTTCTCGTTTCTTGCTATCGACTTTTCGGAGGTGGGATCGCCGCTTGCCGCCGCCTTTTCAAGCTTTGCCTCAATGCGTCCCTGCACGTCGAGATTTTCAAGAAGCTCCTTTTTGTCCTTCGGGCTGATAAGCGTAAAGGGATACTTACGGCTTGACCAAAGAAACTCCACAAACTCGCGGACCTTTGCATCGCGGCCCTCAAGCAGCTTGCCGATGTCGTAAGCTCCCTTGCGCACGATGTTCTTGAGATAAAGGCATTTGTTGTTTCCGCCAATTTCAACAAGGCGTTCTTTGTAATAGGTGTAAATACCTTTTCCCATAGCTTTAGGTCTCCTTTTTTGTGCTTTTTATGAAAAAATCGCCCACAAACCAAGTCGCGGGGCGAAAAAATATCACCAACAAATATTGTAGCATATCCTTTGCGAAAAATCAACCGAAAAAGCGAGATTTTTTCAAAAAAATCAAGGTTTGGTGCCACCCCGTGGCAAATTTTCGCCGCGTGTCAGATTCAGGCGAAAAAGTGGGGAAGGGGCTAAAAAAACAGCCCCGTTTTGCCGTGGAATGTGGGGGAGGATTTCCTGTTGTATAAATGCACCAAAAAACGCACCGAAAATTCGCCATATTGACAAGTTGATTTTTTCTCCATTTAATGTTATAATACATACAAGTAAAAATATAATTTTACCACGCAATCTAGCGTCAGTAAGGAGAAAACTATGAAACTTGCAAAGAAAATTCTTGTGGCAATGCTCGCGCTTGCACTTCTGACCTCGGCTTTCCTCTTCAGCGTTAACGCAGACAACACCTTTAACGCTCCCGGAATTGACGACATCGAGGACATTCTCGAGTACTACACCCTTCAGGATTATCTCGCCGACAACTACAACAACGGAACTTGGACCACCGAACTCGTTGAGACGGATGCTGACTACTCTCAGTCCAACATTGACAAGTATGGTTATCAGCTTATCGATGTTTCCGCCGCTCAGGATCCTACCAACCCCGAAAATGGCGTTCTCGGAGTAAAGCTTCCCTATAACAAGAAGTCCGGATACACAATGGAGCTTCCCAAGGATGAAAGACCGCAGGGTATCACCGACAAGCTCTTCCTTGCATTCAAGATCTACTTTGATGAGTCTGTAACAAATAACTTCTTCTACGAGCTCAAGGTTGGTACTGTTAACGAGGCAGGCAAGGCTTCCTCCTCTCAGTTCACCATTCTTCAGTTTAACTTCTCCGTCAACAACGGTGATACCGGATTCTACTATTCTGCTTGGAATAGTGCTACCCAGTCTTTTGCATCTACGCTTACCAAGATCGAGGGAAAGACTCCCGAGACCGGCAAGTGGTATGACGTAGTTATCGCGGTTAACGCAGTAGATGACGTTTACTCCTTCGATATCAAGGACCTCGAGGGTAACGCTATAGTTTCCTCCGGTAACCTTTCGCTTGAGGGTGCCAAGGCTCTTTGGGGCTTCAACTGTTATGGTAAGTTCCTTAACACCAAGGGCACGACTGCAGAAAAGAATGAGACCAGAAAGAAGGCAGCTCAGTTCTACCTTGACGATATGGAGATCTACGAGGGCTCCTTCCTCCGTTACCCCTCTCACAAGGATTCTGTGACCGCCACTCACCTTCAGGACCTCGATGCACTTTACAATGCTCCCGGTACTGATTACGAAACTAAGTATCGTATCGTAAGCGTTCTTGACTACCTCTACAATGATGCAGAGAATTTCGCAGTTGCTTCTGCTATGCCCAATGCACAGAAGTATATCAACGAGATCTACGCTCAGGCCTTCAAGGCTGCTGCAGATGCGATCAACTCTGAGGCTAACTACTACGATAGAGTAGATTATCTTGCGGTTCTTGATGCTTACAACTCCAAGCTTCCCGCTCCCGATGCTCTTTCCGGTGCCCCCGGCATAACCGCAGAGCTTGAGGCTGCAATCATTGCGGCAAGAAAGGCTTATGAGGATGAGTTCTCCTCTCTTGCAATATTTAAGGAGCAGTCCAGTGCGTTCGTTACTTTTATGAACGCTTTTGATAACACCAACAAGGATTACACCTACATCACCAAGTACCTTGCAGACGCAAATCAGGATATCTACGCTGAGCGTATCATCACTTACGAGGGCGTCGTAGAGGCGAACGCAATTCTCGATGCGCTTACCGCAAAGGTTGAGCGTATGACCACAGATATTAACGCCTTTGTTGCGGCAGTTGAGGGAATGGAAGCATCCACTACCTTCGGTGCTCTCTTCCAGGCTTATCTTGATGCAACCGCATCCTACACAAAGTATGGTACTGCCGCTGTTATCAACCCCGAGCTTGATAACGCTACCGCTCCCGGTCTTGTAGATAAGATCGCTTATTACGAAGCTAAGGTTGCTGACATTCTTGCAACCGCATACATCTGTGATGAGTTCAACCGCATCATAAAGGAAGCTACCATTTCTTCTTACTACACCTCTCTCGTTAAAGAGATCGCTGAGGCTACCGAGGTTCGTGCACTCTTCGGTGAGTATGAGATGGATTACCCCGGCATCGCTGATTCCGTTGCTACTTACGAGGCATTCAAGCTTGCAATCGACGCATCCGAGAATGCAGTACAGGCTTACATCACCGCAGTTAACGCTATCGCAACCAAGACCACCTTCGCTGAGAAGAAGGCAGCTGTTATCGCAGCAACCGCTCTTAAGGCAGCAGGCGACGTTCTCGGTGCAGAGGGCGTAGTTGAGGCTAACATCACTCTTACCGCTGCTGAGGCAGAGATCAACTTCCTTGAGGGAAGCAGCACCACCCTTATCGCTCTCGTTGAGGAGCTTAAGGCAGCTACCACCCTCTCCGCAAAGAGAGCTCTTATCCACCTCGCTAACGTATCCGCTGCAAACGCAGAGGACACCTACACCGGCGTTACCGCTGCTAAGGCAGACCTTGCAGCTGAGATCGCAGCATTTGAGGCAGCAGTTGCAGCAGCAAACGGTGCTCTTGATTCCGCACTTAAGAGCGCACAGGCAGTTGCTTACTGTGTTGGCTGATCCGATTTAAACCAATTTCAAACAGGGCGATGAAAATCGCCCTGTTTTTTTGTCTTTTCACTTGCATATAATATAAATATATGGTAGAATAAAGCAAATAGCAAAATAGGAGCTGTTTATGGAAACCTTAGAAAGAAAAGAAAAGCTTGGCAAGGTCCTCTCCGAGCTTGACTCCACCCTCGAGTGGGAGTACCGTTATTTCCGCAACAGGTCGGTGATAATCCCGAGCCGTAAGGAGATAATCGTTATAATTAAAAATCTTCAGCAGCTTATGTTCCCCGATTACTTTAAGCTCGACTCTAACGAAAATAAATCGCGCGAGGAAATAATCGACGATACCTTCGCTATGATAAAGCGACAGATAACCGCCGCCTATTCCTTCTCCGCCACCACCGCAAGCGTCGATACCGAGACCCTCGCCTACGATATCCTCTCCGAGCTTCCCGATATAAAAAAGATGCTTATCAAGGATATTCAGGCGCTCTATGAGGGTGACCCCGCCGCTCGCTCGGCAGAGGAGGTAATACTTTCGTATCCCGGCTTCTACGCAGTGTCAATATACCGTATCGCCAACCGCTTCTACCGCAGGGGCATTCCTTATATCGCACGTGTGATGACCGAGTTTGCGCACGAAAAAACGGGTATAGATATCCACGCCGGCGCAACGATTGGCGAGTACTTCTTCATCGACCACGGCACCGGTATCGTAATCGGTGAGACTACCACCATCGGCAACCGCGTAAAGATATATCAGGGCGTTACCCTCGGCGCAAAAAGCTTTGAGCTTGACGGAGACGGCAACCCCATCAAGGGCACCAAGCGTCACCCCGACATCGGCGATAACTGCGTCATCTACGCCAACGCCACTATTCTCGGCGGCACCACCAAGGTCGGCAACGGCTGCACCATAGGCGCAAACGTCTGGCTCACTCATTCCGTGCCCGACGGCGAAACAGTATATTATAATGTAAAAAAGTGAGGATATAAAAATGCTTGACAGATCAATATTCTGCTTCCCGAGCTGGACTAAAAAAGCGGTAAGCTTTACTATCGACGACGGTAACCTCCGCCTTGACAAAAGATTTATCGAAACGGTAAAGCCCGGCGGCATAACCGGCAGCTTCAACCTCTGTGGACTTGGCAGAATGGGCAACCTTACTCCCGAGGAATACCGCGAGTTTTACCGTGGCTTCGAGGTAACAAATCATTGTTCCGATCACCCTAAGGTCATTCTTCCCACCGACGATTACGTGATCGCCGACGAACCCTTTGACCCCAACACCTCCGATAGAACCAAGATCTACAAAACCGAAACCGAAGGCCTCTACCGCAAGTTTTATACTACCTGGTGGGGTCACGTTGCTACCACGGAAACCTACATAAAGCTTATCGACCAGGGTAAACGTGAGCTTGAAAGCGTGTTTGGAGAGGGAAGCGTTGTCGCATTCGTTTGGCCCTATTGCCGCCAGAACGATCCTGCTCTCTGGGCGCACCTTGAAAAGGCAGGCTACGCCTCCGTAAGACGTACCGGTTATGCCGATTTCGATCTCCCTGCCGATCGTATGGATTGGTGCTATAACGCCAACCACACCAACCTTAACGAAAATGCAGCAAAGTTTGATGCGCTCCCCGATGACGGAAAATTAAAGTGGTTCTGCTTCGGCGTTCACTCTCACGACTTTGAAAACAACAATTGCTGGGACGTGCTCGAGACCTTCGTTGTAAACTACGGCAACCGCCCGAATGATTTCTGGTACGCAACCGTAAGAGATATCTTCGAGTATGAGGATGCCGTAAACGCCGCAACCGTCACCGATGCCGAAATAATCAACAATTCGGATAAGACCATCTATGCAAAAATAGGTGACGAAAAGATCACCGTTTCCGCAAACTCAACTTATAAAATATAACGTAAAAAGGACGGAGAATTTCTCCGTCCCTTTTGCTTGTAGGGGCGATTCACGAATCGCCCGTCAATTAGTCAATCATTAAGTCATAGATCTCCGACTTCGGCACTCCGCGGTCCTTTGCAGTCGCCTTTATAGCATCCATCTTGCTCATTCCGTCCGCGATGTATTTCTCAACGTGCTCGCGCGGCGAGAGGGAAAGCAGGGGATTTTCGCTCGTTCCGATAGGGCATCCCGCCTCCTCAGCACCCTCAAGCACAAGTACGTATTCGCCTCTCGGCTCCTTCTCGTTGTAAAGCCTTACCGCACCGCCAAGAGTGGTCCTGATTATCTCCTCGTTAAGCTTTGTAAGCTCACGGCAAAGGGATATCTTTCTATCCTCGCCAAAGGTCGCCGCCATATCCGCAAGGGTGGCCTTAAGCTTGTGCGGCGCCTCGTAAAATATCATCGTGCGTGCCTCGCCCTTAACCGCATCAAGGCGCTTTCTTCTGTCGCCCTTGACCGCAGGCAAAAAGCCCTCAAACGCAAATCTCGACGTCGCAAGCGCTGACAGCGCAAGCGCTGAAATAGCCGCCGAAGCACCCGGAATTACCGAAACCGTCACACCCGCATCAGCCGCAAGTCGCACGATGTCCTCGCCGGGGTCGCTTATCGCAGGCATTCCCGCATCGGTGACAAGTGCACACGACTCACCCCCAAGCAGCCTTGCGATTATTCTCTCACCGCTCGACTTCTTGTTGTGCTCGTAATAGCTCACAAGCTCCTTGTGTATTCCAAATGCGCTAAGCAGGCGCATCGAGTTGCGCGTGTCCTCCGCGGCGATAAAATCTACCTCGGACAGCACCTTTTTTGCTCGGTCTGACAGGTCCTGCAGATTTCCTATCGGCGTGCCGACAAGATACAGCGTCGACCTCTCGACCTTGTTCTTTTCGTTATCCATTTTTATCACCTTTTGTACTCGGCAGGGAAAGAGCCGTTTTCCATAATATAGCTCATATCCTCGCCGTATTCCTTGTGATCCTTATCTCTGTATATTATCAAGGGCTTGGTGAGGAAAAGTCCGCACTTTCCGCCCCTCTTTCCTTCAATCAGCACCATCGACGGCTCTGCATCCGCATCCGCGTGCACGAAGGTCATGCGCTTAGGCTCAACGCCCTCGCTCCTCATCGCCGCTATAAGGTCGATAAGCCTGTCAGGGCGGTAAACCACGGCAAACGTGCCGCCAAACCTCAAAAGCCTTGCACCCGAGTGACAAAAATCGCGTATATCACCGAATATCTCGTGCCTTGCAACCGTCTTTGCCGTGCGCTCGTTGTGCGCGCCGGATGTCGATTTCATATAAGGCGGATTGGTGAAAACGAGGTCGCACTCCTCCCGGGGCTTGTACTCGCGTACGTCAGCGCAGATAGCCGTCAGCCTCTCCGAGAGGGAATTGAGCTCCGCATTTCTTTGGATAAGCTCGGCGTATTCCTCCTGCACCTCGATGCAGTTAACGCTCCCAACCTTCTCGCGCGTAAGCAGCAGCATCGAAATAATTCCGCTTCCGCCGCCTATCTCGACACCGCTTTTGTGCCTGCCGTTTATATATCCGGCAAGCAAGAGCGCATCCGTGCCAAAGGTAAGGCCGTCCGTCCTTTGTATAAGTGAGAGCTTATCGTTTACGTAGTCGATACGCTCGTTAGTCATAAGATCCATAACAATACCCATTTCGTATTAAATAAAAAACGGAGCGCGAAACTCCGTTTTTTATTTATGTTAGTGAAGATAAATTACTCTTCAACAGGAGCGCCAACAGGGCAGGTCTCTGCGCAAGAACCGCAGCTAACGCACTCGTCAGCATTGATAACGAACTTGCCATCACCCTCAGAGATGCAGCCGGTAGGGCAAGCATCAGCGCAAGCGCCGCAGGAGATGCACTCGTCAGTAATCTTGTATGCCATTGGAAATTACCTCCGTGTATTTTGGGTTACTTATATTGTAGCATAAATATAGAAAAAATCAAGAGTCTTTTATAAAAAAGTCAGAAAAAAGCGTTATTCCTTGATCTCGTCGTCCTCGATCTCGACCTTCTCCTGCTTTCCGGGAGTCTTGATGATCCTTACGTCAGCGCACTTGTAGAACTTGGGTGCGTCCTTGTCATTGTCGTTAAGCTTTACCTTGATCTGTCCGGCAAGGGGCTTTGTCTCGATAACCACGCCAACGCCGTCCGCAGTCTTTACCACCGAGTTAACGGGGGGAGTCACCTTGATCGCCTCCTCGTATACCTCGTGCTCATAGCGAAGGCAGCACATAAGTCTGCCGCACGCACCCGAAACCTTAGAGGAATTAAGCGAGAAGTTCTGCTCCTTCGCCATCTTGATCGACACCTGCACGAAATCGGTGAGGAATCCTGCACAGCAGTACTTTCTGCCGCAAACGCCAAGACCGCCCATCATCTTCGCCTCGTCGCGTATACCGATCTGCCTAAGCTCAATACGGGTGCGGAATGTGGATGCAAGGTCCTTTACAAGCTCGCGGAAGTCAACGCGCGACTCGCAGGTGAAGTAGAATATAAGCTTCGAGTTGTCAAATGTATATTCAACCGCCACAAGGCTCATCTCAAGGCCGTGCTGTGCGATCTTCTTCTTGCAGATGATCGCCGCATCCATCTCTGCCTGATGGTTCTTCATATCCTTCTCGATGTCCTCTGCCGTAGCAGGGCGAATGATCTTCTTAAGCGGGGGCACGATCTCGGTTGAGGGCACCATCTTGTTTGCCACCTTCACCGTGCCTATCTCAACGCCGCGCGCAGTGTCCACGATAACCCTCTCGCCTACGGTGAGCTTGAAATCACCGGGCGCAAAGTAGTATATCTTTCCCGCCTCGCGGAAGTTTATGCCTATTATCTCAACGAGCTCGTCGATCTTTTCAGCCTCTTGCTCGGTTGCCTTTATTTCTTCGTTCATTTTTATCTCCATTTTTTAAATAAGCTTTATCTTTGCGCCAAGCGCAGTCGTCATCGCCGATACGTTAACGTTTCTTGCAAGGTCGTCAAGCGAGTCGGAAATGATGTCGTATATACGCATAAGCCTGCGCGCGCTCATACCGTCTGCAAGCTCGCGTGCCTTTGCCCTGTCAGGGTAGAAAAGCAGGGGCGCCGTTGCATCGTATTTCAAAAGCATAAGGTCGCGCAGTGCCACCGTAATACTCTCAAGCGCCTCACAAAGCTCGTCCTTCTTTGTGGGAAGGGAGCGTATAGTAGTGTAAAGGGTAGAGTAGGGCGTGCTCTGCTTAAGCGCCGTGATAAAGCTCTCGGTCAGCTCTCTTGCCGCCTTCGCCTCCTCAGCGCCACCCTCAACCAGCTCCTTTGCGCGGCCGATGCGTCCGTCCGCACACATCATAAGCTCACGCAGGGTGTCCTCGTTCGCCACGGGCAGTCTTGTGCCGCGGCTTTTGAAATATGCGATAAGCCCGTCCTCGTCAAAACGCTCCATAGCCACGTACTGTGCGCGGCTCTTTATGGTCGTAAGTATCGCATCGTCCGACTCGGTCAGCATAAATATCACCACGTTTGCCGGCGGCTCCTCAAATACCTTTAAGAGCGCATTCTGCGCATTCGGTGTCATCCTGTCCGCATCGTCGATGATATAGACCTTGTGGTCCGACTCGGTCGCCGAAAGGAACATATCCTCTCTGAACGTTCTTACCTCGCCAACGCCGATGGTCATCTTGTCCTTTGGCTTTTCAAGCCACTTAACGTCTATAAACGAGCCGTCCTTTATCCTGCGACAGCTGTTGCACATATGGCAGGGAAGCTCACCGCCCCCGCGCCTCTCGCAGTTAAGCGCCGCGGCTATCTCGGTCGCAAGTGTCGCCTTGCCCGAGCCCTCAGGTCCCGAAACGAGAAATGCGTGCGGCAGCGTGCCGTCGGTTATAGCTCTGCCGATGCGCGCCTTGGTCGCTTCGTTGCCAAAAAGCGCGGAAAAATATTTACTCATAAGCGCACACCTCCTTGCAGTATACCGTGACCATATTATCTCAATATAATATTATACAATTAAATAGGCAAAAAGTCAATCTTTTTTACCCCACCGCCGAAAAAAGTTTAATAAAAAGCGGCTCTCATGAAAGAGAGCCGCTCAATAAAGATATAATTATTGTTCTGCCGTCATCTGCTTGAAGTACATATCGTACGCTCCGTAGTCCTCGGAGAACAGCACGTAAAGCTCATACCCCGATTCACCTACCTTCCATACGTACCAGGTAAGGTCGGATATGACCACCGTCTCGGGCTCGTTGCCCATAAGCCGGGTGGTGTATTCAAGTGTCATTCCGTTGTAGATGTTGAGCTGGGGTACGTAATGTATCGCATCAACCTTGAAGGTGTAGTTGTTGTAGATAACGTATATATCCATATCCGTCGAGGTCGTCCATCTGTCGGACAGGTTGCGCCTGTACGTCGGCTGCCCCAAGATATATTCCATATCATCTGCCGTAAGTCCCTTCTTTATTGCAATATCGGACTCATAGCTGAACTTGGTCACCGTCATGCTTTCATCAAACCATACGTAAAGGCTTTCCTTGATGTCGGTTCGCCATCTGTATACCACGGTCGTCGTTACACCTGTATTGATTCCCGAAACGCCGAGGCTGCCGTACGCCTCGTCAAGAGTCATTCCAACGCTAACGCTTCCAACCTCAAGGTCAAACTGCTCAAGCACAAGACCGTCGCTTGTTTCTTTAAACTTGAATATACCGTTTTTTCCGTCTGCCGTGGGCCATGTGTAAATCTTTTCCCACCTACTTACAAGCACACCCTCCATGCCGTACATCTGTGCAATACGGGCGTAGCTTGTGCCGGGCTCAAAGCCGATATTTCCAATGTCAAGAAACTCTGCTGCAACGTCATTAACAAATCGAATGTAAAGATATCCGCTACCGCTATCGGCAGGCCACCTGTAAAGTCCGGGAATGTCCGACACCGCTTCGCCGTCCGAGCCGAGAAGTGTGTAAAAGTCATCAAGCGACGAGCCAATAGTAGCGTTTTTTGGTACTGTGTCAAAGCACGCCAGCGTGCGAACACCCTTTGAAACGTCAAATTTGAAAATTCCTATGCTGTCATCCGATATCTCCCAGGAATACACGTTTTGCATATTGCTGAGCGGCACACCCTCTGCGGCGTAGATCTCCACCAGCCTCTCATATCTCATGCCGTTCTCAATGCTTATCATACCAACGCCAAAGATCTCCGTAACCGTATCTCCGACGAAGCGCGCATAAAGATATCTGTCAGAGGCGCCGAGCTGCCAGTAGCAAATGTTCTTCGTATACGGAAGCTTCGTTCCGTACGTTCCAAGCAAAAGGTCTACCTCATCTAAAGTTGCACCGGGTGCAACCCCATTTGATACCACGTCAAAGCTTAAAAGCTTAAGCGTGCCGTTAACGTTATCAAAGCTGAAAATGCCGTACGTGTCCTCTCCGGTCTGCCACGAATATATGGGAAAATGCTTGCTGATCTTGGTTCCCTGTGTGTTGTATAGCTCGGCGATACGCTCGTAGCTCATTCCGGGGTTGATCGACTTTTCCTGTCCTTGGAAGGTCTCGGTCACCTCGCCACCGTCAAATCGCACGTACAAGTAGTTGTCCTTGTGGCGTGTATTCCACTTGTAAAGTCCGTATACGTTATTAACCGCGCGTCCCTCTGTGCCAAGAAATTCAACGACCTCCTCATAGGTCATACCTGTTTTTATCTCGGGGAGATCGGTGTATGCGTATTTTACCAGCTTATACTCATCATCAAACCAGGCATAAAGCGCAACCTCGTTAACGTAGTCCCACGTATATATGTTGGCTATGTTGTGACTGCGTACGCCGCCTCTTGCAAGAAGTATATCTATTTCGTTAAGCGTCATTCCAATGGTGAGCTTAAGATCCTCGCGTCTCTCAACACGCACGACCGACGGATCAAGGTGCGAGTAATTTACCGCCAGATCGAAAAAGACGTACAGATCCTGTTCTTCTCCGGTATCCCATATAAGAATATTTGGTGCCATATCCGACTTTATACCGTTACTGCCCATGATCGCCCTTACCTCAGAGCACGACATGCCTACGGTTATTCTCTCCTCGGCAGGTCGGTTGTCGGGCTCATCACCGCAACCTACAAGCACCACAATACATAAAACCAACGATAAAACCAAAATTAAAAGCCTTTTCATAACCTCTCTCCTTTCCAAAAAATCAAAAAAGCACACAATGGGCCCTATGCCCCTCGTGTGCCGAATACCAATTTTTTACCACCCCAAGGGGCAAAATGTCCTTCTGAGTTGAGTATAGCACAAATAAATGCAAATGTCAATAGATTGGCATTTTTTTCCAACCTATAAACAAAAATATTAGTATTCTACATCGCCGTCGGCTTGATCAAAATATAATTTTCTGCCTTTTTTGGAAAAAATATTGTAATCGCGCTTTTAATGTGTTAAAATAATGTGATAGTAATACGCGAGTTTCATTAGCGAGCGTAATATTGGAGGAAATATGGAAAAGTTTTATATGACAACTGCGATCGCATACGCATCGCGCAAGCCCCACTTCGGTAACACCTATGAGATCATTATGGCTGACGCATTCTCTCGCTTTCAGCGCAGAATGGGCAAGGACGTTTTCCTTTGCACCGGTACTGACGAGCACGGCCAGAAGATAGAGAATCTTGCCAAGGAGGCGGGGATCACCCCTCAGGCATACGTTGATGGCGTAGCCGGCGAGATCAAGCGCATCTGGGATCTTATGAACGTAAAGTACGAGCATTTCATCCGTACCACTGATGATTACCACGTTGCAACCGTTAAGAAGATATTTAAGAAATTCTACGAGCAGGGCGATATATATAAGGGATTTTACGAGGGCTGGTACTGCACCCCCTGTGAGTCCTTCTTCACCGAAACTCAGGTAGTTGACGGCAAGTGTCCCGACTGCGGCAGACCCGTAGCACAGGCACGCGAGGAGGCATACTTCTTCAAGATGTCTAACTACGCAGACCGCCTTATCAAGCATATTGAGGACAACCCCGAGTTCATCGAGCCCGAAAGCCGCAAGAAGGAAATGGTAAACAACTTCCTTAAGGCAGGCCTTCAGGATCTTTGCGTTTCGAGAACCTCGTTCACCTGGGGTATTCCCGTTGACTTTGACGATAAGCACGTCGTTTACGTTTGGCTCGACGCGCTTGTAAACTACATCACCGCTATCGGCTACGACCCCGATAAGAGCCTTGATGAGCAGTGCGAGAAGTTCAAGAAGAACTGGCCCTGTGACGTTCACATCATAGGTAAGGACATTCTCCGCTTCCACACCATCTATTGGCCCATCTTCCTTATGGCACTCGGACTCCCCCTGCCTAAGAAGATCTTCGGTCACCCCTGGTTTAACTTCGGCAACGATAAGATGTCCAAGTCCAAGGGCAACGTGGTATTCGCCGACGAGCTTGCAGAGGTGTTCACCGATGACGGTGTGCGCTACTACGCACTTTCCGAAATGCCCTACGGCTCCGACGGCTCCATCACCTACGAAAGCGTTATCAATTCCTACAACAACGACCTTGCAAACAACCTCGGTAACCTTGTGAGCCGTACTCACGCAATGACCAAGAAGTACTTTGACGGCATCGTTCCCACCCCCGACGTTACCGATCCCCTTGACGACGAGCTTAAGAGCGTCGTTAAGGCATCTATCGCCGAGTCGGTCAAGCTTATGGGCGAGTACCACGTTGCAGACTCGCTGTCCGTGATCTTCTCTATGCTCCGCCGTGCAAACAAGTACATTGACGAGACTATGCCCTGGGCACTCGCAAAGGACGAGGCGCAGCGCGGCAGACTCGCCACCGTTATCTACAACCTTCTTGAGGTCATCCGCACGGGTGCGGTGCTCCTCGCTCCCTATATCCCCGCAACCGCTGAGAACATCTTCTCCCAGCTCGCAACCGATAAGTGTGAGTTCGCTACCGTTTCCGAGTTCGGCGCACTTGAGTCGGGCAAGCCCCTTGGCGAGGCGTTCACTCTCTTCGCAAGAATCGATGAGAAGAAGTTCCTTGAGGAAATGGAAGCAAAGCGTGCCGCCGCCGAGGCAGCAAACGCCCCCATTCCCGAGCCCGAGCACGAGGCAGAGATCGGCATCGATACCTTCGCTGCCGTTGAGATCAGAGTAGGTCAGGTCATCGCTGCCGAGCCTATTCCCAAGGCAAAGAAGCTTCTTAAGCTCCAGATCGACCTCGGCTACGAAAAGCGTCAGGTAGTGTCGGGAATTGCAAAGTTCTACACCCCCGATCAGCTCATCGGCAAAAAGGTTCCCGTTATCGTAAACCTCAAGCCCTGCAAGCTCTGCGGCGTTGACAGCTACGGTATGATCTTGGCATCGGGTGAGGAGGACGTTAAGGTCGTATTTATCGACGAGTCCGTAAAGAACGGAGAGCGTATCCACTAATGAAATACTTTGACTCTCACGCGCATTATTATGACAAGAGATTCAAGGGTGACGAATATGTCGGGAGCGTCGATGATCTTATCGGCGCTCTCCTTTCGTCAGAGATAGACGGCATCGTAAACGTCGGCACCTCCCCCGACACCTGCCGTCAGGCTATCGAGCAGGCAAAGCGCTTTCAGAATATGTACACCGCCCTCGGTGTTCATCCCTCCGACGCACAGGCACTCGATATCCCCCTCGACCACGCACTCTCCGATATTGAATCTCTTATAAAAAATCCCGAGAGCAAGTGTGTTGCCCTCGGTGAAATCGGTCTTGATTATCATTGGCAGCCCGTCAACAGGGAACTGCAGATGAGATATTTTGAAGCGCAGATGAATTTAGCCGCCGAGCTTGACTTGCCCGTCGTTATCCACGACCGCGAGTCGCACGAGGACGTGCTTGATATGATCAAAAGGCATAAGAACGTCCGCGGCGTTCTCCATAGCTTTTCCGGCTCTTGTGAGATGGCAAAGGAGGTAATCAAGTGCGGTTATATGATCTCATTCTCAGGCACGCTCACCTTTACCAATGCGCGCAAGCCGCGCGAGGTCGCCGCCATCCTTCCGCACGACTCTGTGCTTATCGAAACCGACTGCCCCTACCTCGCACCTCATCCCAAGCGCGGCACTCTTAACCACTCGGGCAACCTCGTTTACACCAACGCAACCTTAGCCGAGGTGTTCGGTATGTCTGCCGAGGAGTGCGCCGCCCTCACACGCGATAACGCAAGGAGGTTCTTCGGCCTTGATCACTAAAGCAATGACTATAACCTATGAGGTCGACACGGGCCTTTATATCAACGTCACCAACCGTTGCACCAACCGTTGCGAGTTCTGCATTCGTAATAACGGTGACGGCGCATACGGCTCTGACAGCCTTTGGCTCGAGCGCGAGCCCACGGTCGATGAGGTCCTCGCCGACGTATTTTCGCGCGATCTTTCTAAATATTCCGAGCTCGTTTTCTGCGGCTACGGCGAGCCTACGGTAAGGCTTCACGATATTCGTGAAATCGCCCTTGGTATCAAAAAACGCTACCCGTCCATCAAAATTCGTGTCAATACTAACGGCCACTCCGACCTTATTTTAGGCACGGACAGTGCACCCTTGTATAAGGATGCCTTTGACGTAGTATCGATCAGCCTTAACACTCCCGATGCGGCAAAATACGTCGAGATGTGCCACCCCGTGTATCGGGAAACGGCTTTTGATGCGCTTTTGACCTTTGCAAAGAATGTAAACAATTATGTGCAAAAAACGCTTTTGTCGGTCGTAAGACAGACCTTGACCGCGCAAGAGCTCGAAAAGTGCTATAAAATCGCCGATGAGCTCGGTGTCACACTCAAGGTGCGTGACTATATCTCAAAGGACGATAACACGTAATCAGCTCCGCACGCGAAGCTCGTTGATATCATCATCAGGTGCTCTATCGGCACTCTCATAATATCAAAGCTTATTCCCATAAAGCCAAGCTCACCCGCAAGGTCGAGCTTGGCTTTTATATTTTCCATAGCCTCATACCTCACCGTTGTCCGTCCTCGCTCACCCCTGCCGAAGCTTGCGTAATCAAAGGAGCAGATCATTCTTTCCGGGTCGTATCCGATGCGGCATTTCATTCTGTAAGCGATCTCGTCTGCCTCTGCCTTCGTGATGCATCTGCCCCCTGCGTACGCAAATGGCGAAAGGTCTAAAAACGCCTTAGAGCTATCCTGTCTTTCTGAAAACTCGGTGTAGAATTTCTTCTCCCCGTCCTCAAAGCTCGGTATCTGGTCAAGCGCACACTTCTCGTATATCAGCACGCACCCGTCCGCAATGTCGCATCCGTCCTCGCACCCCTCGCCGTCATATTCATAAAACAGGTGCAGCCCCGCACCGAGAAGGTCTCGCTTTAAATCAAACAGAAAGCTTTTGAAGAGGGGATTTCTCGCCGCCCGATACGCACCGAGCGCAACCCCGGCATACCCCTTTTCCTTCGCAGTCCTCACGATATTCTCGCGGTAAGCCCCTTCGCTCTCGATAAGCTCGGCATACTCGCGCGGGTCGTACACTCGCATTATCGCCGCGCGTCCGCTTTCCTTTACCGTGTTAACAACGCCCCTGTCGTCAAGCACACATTCAAGCCTTCCGCCCTTGGTCGCACGGTATGCCGAAACGGTGATGCAGCTGCAATGCACCAGGGCAAGCATCAGCCTGTCGCGGCTGCACCCGTCGTAATAATATCCGTTCAGCACCGCCGCGCCGTGTATCGGCGTGTCATACCTGATTGCCAAAACCTCCTCGGGGTAGGTCGCATCCACCCCCGACAGATAGGGATTTGCCCTAAGGATGCTTCGCTCCTTCACTCCAAACCGCCGCGAGATAGACTCCAGCGTGTCGCCGCCCCTCACCGTGTAGGTGCGTGTCGGCGTGAGTATCAAAAGCTTTTGCCCGACCGATATCTTATCGGGGTTTACAAGTCCGTTGTTTTCGATTATCTTCGCAGGGCTGACACCGTATTTCCTCGCGATGTGAAAAACCGTCTCGCCCTCGCACACAGTATGTATTGTCATATACCTTAAACTCCTTTTTTGTTTTCAGTATATCCGCCACTTGGCATATGTGTTACAGTTTATCACACGGCGTGCGAATATTCAGTCGAATGGGGCATATATTTTTAAAATATACTTGAAATAAACCGCAATATATGATAAAATAACTGTAAATGAAGTTATCCTACCCGGAGGTATTTATGAAGATAAAGAACGGTTTTGTAATAGAAAAGGTCGGCACCAGCTACCTCGCTGTCGCAGTAGGTGAGCGCGCGGCTGAATTTTCAAATATGGTAAGACTCAACTCCACCGGTGCATTCCTTTGGAATTGCCTTGCCGACGCGGACCTTACCCACGATGAGCTTGTCGACAAGGTTGTCGCAACCTACGACGTATCCCGTGAGGTAGTCCTTGCCGACGTCCTCGCCTTTGAAAAGACCCTTAAGGACAACGGAATACTCGAGTGATGAATAATACCGAATCTAATTTAACGGTTGAAAAGGGTGTCATAGAGTCCGAGCTCGAGCGCCACGGCAGCTACGCCTCGGTCACTCGCGGCATCAGTATGCGCCCCCTTTTCAAAACACGCCGTGATATGGTCATAATCACGCCACCCCCTGCCGAGTTTAAGAAGTACGACGTCGTCCTCTATACCGGTGCAGGGAACAAGTATACTATGCACCGCATCATCGGATTTGACGGCGATATCCTTATCATAAGGGGCGACAACACCTACCGCCGTGAGCGCGTGCCGCGCTCAAACGTCATCGGTATCCTCACCGAATTTAACCGCCGCGGCAAGCACCACACCGTCAAAGAGCGCGGATACAGGATCTACTCCCGAATTTGGCATTACCTGTACCCCGTGCGACATTTTCTCAATCTTTTTCGCCGTTTGGCAAGCAAGATCAAGCATAAGCTTTTTAAATGAGAGTCTCTCCGTCGAGGCTCTCTTTTTTCATATACGTATGCAAAATTTCGCTACTTTCCGCACTTTTATACGCATAACACAGCTCATCGGGGCTCATAGCGCAGGCATATCGCGTGTAATGCTCACCGCCGTCCTCACTCGTCACAACGCCCCTTGGCGGTGCCACCGCCCCTAAAAGCGAAAACAGCCCCGCCTCGCCATCGCACCTTGCGTATCTTCTCAGCCACGCCGCCCTCACAAACCGAGAGGGGGAGGTGTAGTCGCCGGGTATTCCGTGCCCCATCACTCCGCTGCAAAACACCCCCTCGCCCCCACATCTTTCATTCGTTGCGTTGAGATACAAGGTGTAGTTATCTCTGTGAAAGGGAAAGGGCGGGTTATTCGCAAGCACGCCGTACTCATTCTCATAGACTCGCATTCCGTCCTTTACCGACTCAACCACAAGCGAGCCACCCCTGTCCGCTATATGCCAATGCAAGGGCGAGCTCGGCACATCGTCACTAAACGGTACGTCGACTATGCTTATCCTGTCAAGCTCCGCACGTGCGTCCGCAAGGCTCTCGCACTTAGATAGAATATACGGAATGACCTCAAACGGCGCAAGAGCGCGCCGCCCACCCGAAGGCAGGGCGGGGTAGTGTGCATTCCCCTTAAAATCAAGCGCCGCAATGCACACGCCGCGCTCATTCATTCCGTCCGCATAAAGCGGAAATCCGTCTATAACTGCCGCCATACCCACGAAGGCCTGATGCCGCATTATCACCTCGCCGCACCTTAAGTGCAGCACATAATTTCTCGGGGTTATCACCGCCCCGTCACCAAACCCACACCCTAAATCAAGCGTGCGCCCAAACGCAAATCTCTCCCCCATAAGGGCAATACTCGTGCACATAAAAACACCTGCCGTTTTCTTTTTATTCTTCCCACGGCAGGGCATAAAAATACGGGTCAGCACCTAAAAGTGTCGACCCGTGTCGCTTTAATTTACAAATCCGATCTTTCTTCTGACCTTGCTCATGGTCTTTCTTGCGTAGTATGCCGCCTCGTCTGCGCCCGCCTTCATAACCGCCTCAAGGTGCGCCTTGTCCGCGATAAGCTTCGCAAACTCATCACGCACAGGTGCAAGTCCATCTGCACACGCCTCACCGACTGCAAGCTTGAAGTCACCGTAGCCACGGCCGTCAAACTCGCGCTCGATCTGTTCAATAGTCTTGCCGGTGAACGCGCGGTATATCGTCATAAGGTTGGATATGCCGGGCTTGTCGTCTGCGTATCTGATCTCGCTTCCGGAGTCGGTCACCGCGCGCTTGAACTTGCGGATGATATCATCCTTCGAGTCAAGGATATAAACGACTGCGTTCTGGTTCTCGTCCGACTTCGACATCTTCGCCGTCGGCTCAGCAAGCGACATTATCTTCATCGTGTCGGTGGAGATATATCCCTCAGGCACGGTAAAGGTGTCCGAATAGATCTGGTTGAAGCGCATCGCAATATCTCTCGCAAGCTCAAGATGCTGCTTCTGGTCGATGCCTACGGGCACGACGTCGGTCTGATAAAGGAGAATATCCGCCGCCATAAGGGCAGGGTAGGTGAAAAGACCTGCGTTGATATTCTGCGCGTGCTTCGCGCTCTTGTCCTTGAACTGGGTCATTCTCGAAAGCTCACCGAACATCGTATAGCAGTTAAGCATCCAGCCAAGCTCTGCGTGCTGGGGCACGTGCGACTGCACGAACAGAGTGTTCTTCTTCTCGTCAAGTCCGCACGCCATATAAAGCGCAAGCGTCTCGTAGGTTCTTCTGCGAAGCTCCGCAGGCACCTGTCTTACCGTGATCGAGTGAAGATCTACCACGCAGTAAAAGGTCTTATATTCCTCGCTGAAGCGCGAGAAATTTTTGATCGCTCCAAGATAATTTCCGATCGTAAGATTTCCCGACGGCTGCACGCCCGAGAAAACTACCTTCTTGTCACCTAACATTATAAAAATCCTCCAAATAATAATATCAATAAAAAAACAAAAAACGCCCCGACAGAAAGATTCCATTCTGTCAAGGACGAATAAACAACTTATCCGCGGTGCCACCTTGCTTCACGCCTCGTCGCTAACCGCTCCGAGCCGCGCTCTTTTTAGAGATACCTAAAGCCATATCCCCGACCACTAACGCGTGTCACACGTTGCAGAATACTCGGCACAAAACGCCTTTGACTGCACCCTCCGCGGTCCATTTGCCAAACAGTGTCTAACCCGATTCACAGCATCGCGGGCTCTCTGTGTAGTCTTATATGGCTTTATCTCCGCATCAACGGTTTATGATGAAAGTAGTATACCACCACCCACCGCATTTGTCAATATGTTTTTTGAAAAAGGCGAAAAAATGAACGGTACTCACCATACACGCGTTGTTAACTGATGTTTCTTGCTCCCGTCAGTTCCGCTATACTCGGTCGGGATTTTGTTAAATCATACCACCGCCGCAAAACCGCCGGGAGCAAGAATACACGCCTTAGCTACTCGATAGGAAGAATTAAAAAGGACTTATCAAGATGCACCTTGTTTTCGGCTACGTCCGTTTCGGATTGCAAATAATATTCTCCCTTTTTGTTCGTGTGACAAACGTAAGTATTGTTATCGGTAGAAGAAATGTCAAGCTGCAAGCATTCTCCCTTTTTAATGAGAAAAGCATACTCGTCGAAGCAAAAACTCAACTCCGCTATGCTGTTTTTGCTATAATCGCCAAGCTGATAGCAAAGGGAGGTAATGTCGTGGCGAAGCACGTAGGTATGCTCCGGCTTTTTTATGCTGATCCGAACGTAAAACGAGGTATCCTCGACACTCGACTCAACCGTCAGCATAACCTTCATTCGTCCTTTTACAAATGTATCCTCCTCAAACTCGGGCGTACAAACGCTTATAACGGTTGATCTTTCTTGCATATCCTCCGCTATAAGTCCCTCCGCTCTGAATGCCGGCGGACAGTGAGGATCATAAACGAACGTTGAGGCATCACTTCCGAGAGCGATCCTCAATTCCCTTGTTCCGGTCTTGAAAAAATCGCTTTGCCACCCGTTTTCAAAGGCGCGATAATAAGTAATAACACCCTTATCGTACGGTATCGGCGTTCCTTTTCTGACGTGGTCAAGCCACGTGATCGGATAATCCGCACCGAAGGCTTGCGTTCTTTGCCCATTCGGGAAGAAAACGCCGTTTTCCTTGTCGTAGCCATCACCATGGTTGTAGGGAGAAACAAGCATCGCGCTTTTCATTTTCGTTTGCTCGCTCATTCGTTCCCACATTCTGAAAACACCGCCAACGTAAAAATCGTTGTACCCGGTGGTAAGCAGGATCGGAATGTTTGCATCGGTGAGTGCATCTTTTGCATCAATGCCTCCAAAGCGCGTTGACCAGAATTCGTCCGCAGGGGAGTGCGCCCCAAGCATCTGTTCAAAGTCGGGCGCGAATTCTCCCAATGCTCTCATAGAAAGCTCCTTGATCGGCAATTCCGAGAACGATCCCATATCAAATTTCTTGTTCAAGCCGCACTTGCTCTTGTACAGTCCGAAATGCCAATTGGCATGCCCCTTGCGCATCTGTCCGTTTCTGTACCAAAGGCGGTAACGCTCGCTGTCCTGAACCTCAAAAACTGCTCCCTTGATATCCGCCTCGAACGGCGCGGTGGCATAATGCACCGAGGCGGTGTAGCTTTCGCCCTTCAAATATATCTCTCCGTTATAAAAGGACTGCCCTCTGACCCATGCTCTTAATGCGAGTCCGTCCTCTCTTTCGTGAACGTAGGGCACGAAAGCACCGCTGCTTTTTCCTTGCCCCCTGCAATGCTGGAATATCGCAGCATATCCGCGCTCGAGCCAACAGC
Organism: Eubacteriales bacterium; assembly: GCA_045634425.1. Taxonomy (GTDB): domain Bacteria; phylum Bacillota; class Clostridia; order Oscillospirales; family CAG-272; genus UBA1740. The sequence goes on from JAZRAF010000083.1 coordinate 34,765, forward strand.
GATATACGTTGTAGCAGCCCTTTGCTATCTCCTCCTCCGCCATATCGACGGTGTTTTTTACGTACGGAGAACGACAAATGACAACAGGGAATTTGCCCTCTTTTTCGGGTAGCATAACGACCGTGAAAAGATCCTCGCCGTTCAATTTTAAATATTGATAGTAATAAAAGTGTTCCACCTTTATATCTCCATATAAAAAAGCATTACAGCGGTTTTATGTTATCAAATTTTCATAAAATCCGCTCTGATAGCCGTTATTGCTAAGGAAAGCAAAGGTCGAGCGCAGCTTTTCCTCGAACTCGGGCTGATATCGGGGGTAATCCTCGTAAAAGTACTGCTCGTGGATTATAACCCTTATGCACTCACGATCTGTCAAGCCCGATAATTTCTCTATTATCCTCTCGGTTGAGAAGCTGTTTAAAACGATATCGATAGAGGCAAATGAGATCTGTCCGATCTTAATAGTGTCGCCGTCGCGGATCTTACCCGCGTCGCTTTCACCTATGCCGTACGAGGTGCGCGGCTCCTCGGGAGTGCCGAATAAACCTAAAAGTCCAATAGCACCTGCGTCACGGATCGCTTTAAGACCGCCGTCCGTCAGTAAGCAATAGTGTATCGTCGTTGTGCTTGCCAATGCCGCAGGGGAGGCAAAACGCTTGATCTGAACATTAGCACGTCTGCAATCCTCGTAAACCTCGCAGTATCCCGCGCTTTCATAGGGTCTGAAGCTTTCAAGCCCCGAATGAAAGGAAAGCTTCAGCCAATCTGCATTCTCGCGCCATTCATCATAATAAGCATCGCTCATTTCAGAAAGATCGAAGCCATCGGTGCGATAAAACAAATTTAATTGCACCTTTAGTCCAAATTCTTCATGCAGGCGACGGTACATCGCAAGATACGGGTGCTCGAATATGCTCCGATAGCGATTTTCCGTTATTTCCTTCAAAAAACGGATATTGTCGTCAACAGTAAAACAAAAGGTTTTGATAATACCACCGCCTCTCTACGTATAATCATATCACAAAGAAATAGGTTTTTCAAGCCAAAACAGTTATTAACTGTTTTCGCTTGCTACGACTTCGCTACGCCCAGTCGGCAGAGCGCGTTAATCATGATGTCACAGACTCTCGCCCGGAAAGCAAAAAAAGAACACCACCGTAAAGGTGGTGCTCTTCTTTTTTTGAGTTACCCCAACAATTTTGAACCTTACATAATGAGAAAAAAACCGAACTCATCTTTTTTTGTTATAATCTCTAATGGCACTACGTTTTGCCATTTTTACAATTCTCCCAAAACCAACAGTTGCACTATCAAATGACATCAATCGTTTTCCATTTACATCATAAAGTTTTATGGATTTATTATTTCCAGTTGTAATTTTTCTATATTTTACTGAGTCCCATAAAACTTCCTTTTTCAATTTAATAAAGAGAACTAAATACTCCTCTTTGAGAGAAATCTTGTTTACAATACAGCGATATGAAATTATTGTAGGTAAAACAAGTAAAGCAACTATACCAAGTATCAAAAATATAATTCCTGCATCCTCGTGCCAAATAAATGTTGTCGGTATCCCAATTGCCAAACTAACAAACGCTGCTATGGACAACGCAATTTTATAAGCCTTTCCCATCTTGGCGATAAACTCACCTTTTGGAAGATCAAGTTCTTCGCATTCGGCTGAAGCCTCTAAATAATCTGCCATCGCTCTTCCTAATCCGGGCATATAACTCATTTCTCCACCGCCTTTCTTTGTGATCATTATATCACACAATCAAAAATATTTCAATACATTTCTCAATCGCAAGTCGCAGGTTCAAGTCCATAAGGTTCAAGAAAAAGTGCTATGTTGAAGAATGTTTGTTTTCATCCCTAAAAACACGAAAAGCCCTTGATTTACAAGGACTTTTGTGTTAGAGTGCAAAATTGTTGCACCATTCTGAGTTATTCCAACAATTTCGAAGCTTAATCCCAATGAGAAACCTTATATTTCTTTCCCATAGCTTTCTCATTGAAAGTGATATAAGAACGTTTTCTACATTTCAAGATCAGTCGTCTGCCGTCCTCTCGATGTGTATAAACAGGCTCAAAGTTACCGGTTGTGGCTTTTAATTTCTCAGCCAACACCTCTACATATTCTTTCTTTTTACCTATGATCGAAGGGCAAGCAAAAGAAAGCTCATAGTTATAACGTTTGAATATGTTTTTGGCTATCAAGATATAACGAGGATTTTCAATAGGCGAAAGCATTTCTGCCATAGCTGTATTGAAAATATTTTGATCGTGAATTGATGCATTGCGCAAGTGCAATGCGACAACATAGATCTGCTTGTAAGCAGTTGTTTCCACCTTTGCCGACGGCGATATCAGCTCACATTCGCATAACGTTTTATAAACTGCAACCCCCAGCGTTTTTATGGAATGAGCAGGGTTGGAATGCAACACCATCTTTTTTACGCCGTGATACAAAACAACAAACAATCCAACCATCACTGCAATAGTTCCTAAAGACATAGGGAGATTATTATTTACAATCAGCCTCGTTAAAGGTTGTAGTAACGAAATTTCTATTGCAACAATAATTGAATTCAATGCGAAATTCCAAAATGTAAATA
>JAZRAF010000084.1:0-42730 GCA_045634425.1 Eubacteriales bacterium
CTCAGGTCATTCGTACGGAACGGATCCACCCATTCTTAACGATGGCTCACGTCCCCTTACACCGGATAATATACTTGAGAGGATCGAGCAATACCGCGAGGTATTGAATAAGCATTTCCCCGGTGTGGAAATGGTTATCGACGAATGGGGTGCATGCACCTGCGGATTTTATAACCGAGAGGAATGTCCGCAGCTCATGTTCCGCGAAGGAAGCGAGTATGCCGCTTATTTCGGAAAGCTTATTGAGGAAGGTATCAGTAAGGAGCTTGGCATATCCAAGCTGATGATATGCCTTTCCGGTCAGCACGATCTTCCCTGCGATTTTTCGGGCTACCGTAACTTTATGGGGCTTAACCTTATCAAAAAGCCGATATACAATGCCTACGTGCTGATGCGCAAACTCGGCACAGAGCGCATAGAAGCAAAAACCGACGTAAGAGAGCTCACTATGCTTGCGAGCGCAGATACGTCGGGTGGATATGCGGTTATGCTTTCTTATGCGGCTGAGCATTTTGATAAAATGATACCGGATGTCAGTGATACAGTCACGCTTCGCGGCATCGAGGGCAAAAGGCGCGTTAAGGTATGGTGCATTGATGAAAATCACACGAATCCTTACAAATACGCAAAGGCTATGGGACTTGGCGACCTTTTCTCTGCCGAGGAGATAGAAAAGCTGCGTGAGGTCGGTGAGATGAAGCCGATAGCTGAGTATGACGCGGTTTTTGACGGCAACGCAAGGATCCCTGTCGAATTTACCGCCAATGCGCTTGTAATGATAGAAATTTCAGGCATTATTAAATAAGCAAAACAAAAAGGACGACCCGGGTTAAAGTCGTCCTTTTAAATTATGCCATTGCGTTGAACTTAAGAGTGAACTGGGACTTCTTGTGAGCTGCGTTGTTCTTGTGAAGGATGCCACGAGCAACTGCCTGGTCAAGCTTCTTAACAGCAACCTTGTAAAGCTCGGAAGCTGCAGCCTTGTCACCTGCCTCAACTGCTGCATTGAACTTCTTGATAGCAGTCTTGAGCTGGCTCTTAACCATCTGGTTCTGAAGTGCCTTAGTCTGGTTTACGAGGATACGCTTCTTTGCCGACTTGATGTTAGCCATTTTAATTCTCCTTATTTAAATGAAGGCAATTTTGCTTACACGATGTTGTCGGCTGAGAGGGTCCGAGTACTTCGCTTACACAACTGATCGCCTGTTTTTTTCATACGGATAAGATTTTATCACATTTAACGAAAAAAATCAAGTGTTTTTTCAAAAAAAGTTGAAAAATTTATTGAAAATGTTCAAATATTATAAAAATATTTTGTCAAACCCATTGACAAGCAAAGAAATATCTGCTATACTTGTAAAGTAATTTGCTTTACACTTAGAAATCTACCAGAAGGAGGCGGGTTTTGTGTTTGAAAAGGATATGAAGCTTGCGTACCTTTTAGACTTCTACATCGACCTGTTCGACGATCATACGGCGGCGGTGATGAGAGCTTATTACGAGGATGACCTTTCCCTTGCGGAGATCGCCGCAGGTGAAGGAATTTCACGCCAGGGTGTCAGACACATCATCAAGAAATGCGAGGAGCACATCCTGTTTCTTGAAGAGAAGCTTGGACTTGCAGGACTGCAGTCGGCAAAGGACGAGGCAATCGGAGAGCTTGAGGGCATTCGCTCCACGCTTCCCTCTGAGGCCTGTGAGAAAATTGATGAAGTCATCACAAAATTAAAAGGCGTATAGTGCACTGCACTATTTGCGGAAGGGAGTTTTGATATGTTCGAGAATCTTACAGAAAAGATCTCAAATGCTTTTAAGAAATTCAAGAACAAGGGCAAACTCACCGAGGCCGACGTTAAGGAAGGTATGCGAGAGGTCAAGCTTGCGCTTCTCGAGGCTGACGTTAACTTTAAGGTCGTTAAGGATTTTATTAAATCGGTAACCGAAAGAGCTGTAGGTGCGGAGGTGCTTGAAAGCCTGCTTCCTGCACAGCAGATCGTTAAGATAGTAAACGAAGAGCTCATCAAGCTGATGGGCAGCGAGTCAAGTAAGCTTGAGATCAGCCCAAAGCCCCCGACGATCGTTATGATGGTTGGTCTTCAGGGTGCGGGTAAGACCACGCACACGGGTAAGATCGCAAGAATGTTCAAGTCAAAGGGTAAAAATCCCCTGCTTGTAGCGTGTGACGTTTACCGTCCTGCGGCTGTGGATCAGCTTAAGATCGTCGGTGAGACGGTGAATATCCCCGTGTTCTCAATGGGAACGAAGATATCCCCCGTTGAGATAGCAAAGGCCGGAGTTGAGCACGCTAAAAAGAACGGACACGATATGGTGTTCATCGATACTGCGGGTCGACTTCACATTGACGAGGAGCTTATGGGCGAGCTTGTCAAGATCAAGGAAACGGTCGGACCGACCGAGATACTGCTTGTGGTCGATGCTATGACGGGTCAGGATGCGGTAAACGTAGCGAAGTCGTTCAACGACCTTCTTGATATAACGGGCGTTGTGCTCACCAAGATGGACGGCGACACGCGCGGCGGTGCTGCCCTGTCGGTCAAATACATTACGGGAAAGCCTATCAAGTTTATCGGTACGGGAGAAAAGCTGGATGCGATCGAGCTGTTCCACCCCGACAGAATGGCCTCAAGAATCCTTGGAATGGGCGATATTCTTTCGCTTATTGAGAAGGCAGAGGCGGCATACGACGAGAAGAATGCCAAGGAGCTTGAAAAGAAGTTCCGTGAGCAGACCTTCACCCTCGAGGACTTCCTTGATCAGATGCAGCAGCTCAAAAAAATGGGCAATCTCGATCAGCTGCTTTCGATGGTGCCCGGTATGAACACCGGTGCGCTTAAGAATGCACAGGTTGACGAGAAGCAGATGGCAAAGATCGAGGCTATCATCCTTTCGATGACTCCCGAGGAAAGATACAAGCCCGACCTTATCAACGGCTCGAGAAGACGCAGAATTGCAAACGGCTCGGGTACTACGGTCGAGGACGTAAACAAGCTGCTTCGTCAGTTCGATCAGATGAAGAAGATGATGAAGCAATTTTCAGGTATGGGCAAGCGCAAGATGTTCGGCAAGAAGCTTCCCTTTGGTATGTAATATTTTAAAAAAATATAAAAAACAAACACAAATTTTCGGAGGAAAAGAAAAATGGCAGTTAAAATGAGACTTAAGAGACTTGGCGCAAAGAAGGCGCCCTTCTACCGCGTAGTTGTTGCAGACGAGAGAGCTCCCCGCGACGGTAAGTTCATCGAGGAAATCGGTTACTACAACCCCCTCACCAATCCCGCTGACATCAAGATCGATGCAGAGAAGGCTACCAAGTGGCTCAACAACGGTGCTCAGCCCACTGAGACCGTAAGATCTCTTCTCAAGAAGACCGAGATCATCAAGTAATTATCGCCTAATTAAATCGGAAGGAAGCCCATAGTGGCAACAGGAGCGCAAATGGATCTGAAGCAGATACTTACAGACATCGCGCGTGCAATCGTTGATACTCCCGATGCCGTTAACGTAACAGAAACCGTTGACGGTGATAACGTTGAGCTTATTCTCACCGTTGCAGAGGACGATACCGGTATGGTAATCGGTCGCCACGGTAAGATAGCCAAAGCTATCAGACAGATAATGAAGGCCGCAGCGAATACTTGCGGTAAGCACGTTACCGTAGAAATTCAGTAATAAAAATTCCCCGTTTGGTTTAATACCAGACGGGGGTTTTTATTTTTGTGCAAATTATTCTTTGATCAACTCGTCAAACGACGTAATATATTTGTCGGAGGTGCGCTTCATTTCTTCAATAAAAGCCTCGGAAGAGGCGTCATATATGCCATATGAGCGCATACCTGCAAGCTTGGCAGTCTTAACAGCATTCACGTTGTCGTCGACGAAAACAATTTGATCAACAGGAACACCTATTCTCTCCGATGCCAGCTGATATATACGAGGGTCGGATTTAGTTGTATGAAAATCATCGCACGACCATACGTTATCAAATAGATCCCAAAGTCCAAGTCTTTTCAAGCACGGATCAAGCACTTTGTGCGGACTTGCGGTAAGGACATTCAGACTTGCGCCTTGTTTTTTAAGCTCCGAAAGCGTTTCGCTGACGGTTGCCTTTGCGGGTATATTACGTGCATATTCGTCATAGGCGTATTCGTTCATCTGTCTGACAAGCTCGTCGGTCGGTGCGGATATGCCGAGGGTGCGGTAATATTCCGCTGTTCCGTGATAACCAAGCGGTGTGATGATCTTGACTATATCGTCTTCGTAGTCTATTTCATATTCATCAAGAATGCGAAGCATCAGGGACACGAAGGTTGGCATAGAGTCAACGAGAGTGCCATCAAAATCAAACAAATATGTTTGAGCATCCAATCTTCTCACTTTTACTCCTTTCTTTTCGCATTACTCGGCAACGCAGCCACACGGCACGCGCGCTTATACTACTCATAGGCTCCCTAATTTTCGTGATATTAAAACAAAAGATCCGATAGCTTTACGAAATCCTCGGTGGAAAGTCGCTCGCCGCGGATGTTCTCATCAAGCGAAAGTGATTTGAGTGCTTCCGCCATTCTGCTCTTCTCTATGTGCGGAAATTTCGCATTTACTGCATTTACAAGAGTTTTTCTGCGCATCTCGAATGCGGCCTTGATAAGCTCGCGGAAAAGGTGCTCGTCCTTGGGGGTGTACTTAGGCTCACGGTAAAGATCGATGCGTACGACGGCACTGTCGACCTTAGGTGCGGGCACGAAGCAGCCTGCGGAGACCTTGAAAAGACGGCGGGTCGTGCCGTAGTAGCCAAGGACTGCGGTTATCGCGCCGTAGTCGCTTTTTCCGGGTGCGGCAGAAAGACGGGCGGCAACCTCGTTTTGCACCATTACGGTGATGGTCGAGAACTTAACGTCCGACTCAAGCAGACGCATAAGAATGGGGGTGGTGATATAGTACGGCAGGTTTGCGCAAACGCTGACGGGCATACCGTCAGAATACTCGTCGACCAGCGCCTGTATATCGGTTTCCATTATATCGGCGTCTATAACCGTGACGTTATCAAATTCAGCGAGGGTCTTATCAAGCACGGGGATAAGTCCCTTATCTATTTCAACGGCGACGACGCGCTTATATCTGAGCGCAAGCTCCTTTGTAAGACAGCCTATACCGGGGCCGATCTCGATAATGAGTCTGTCGGTATCGTCGGCACACATATCGGCGATGTCCTCAGGGATCATACGGTTGGTGAGGAAGTTCTGACCAAACTCCTTGCGGAAGGTTATTCCCGCCTCTGCCATGACCTGCTTTATAACCGAAAGATTGCAAAGATCCATTCCTTGCCCTCCTTGTTTTCGAATAATTTATATTATTATATCACACTTGTTCGCGTTTTTCAATATCGTTCGATAATGTAATGAAGCATTTGCTCTGCAAATATGAAGCGGCGAATTGCGCCGTGAAGCACTCGCTACGCTCGTATGAAGCAAAGCGCACGCTAACCTCTCCGTGAGCCAAAGGATCGCTTCATAGCCAAAGGCTGCTTCATTTTTCATGCACCAAAGGTGCGCTTCATTGAAAAAAGCACTTGCTGTTGCAAGTGCTTTTTTCTGGAGCTGATGGCGGGACTCGGACCCGCGACCTGTTGATTACGAATCAACTGCTCTACCAACTGAGCCACACCAGCACTACCGTATATTATAGCATCTTCTCGGTTGTTTGTCAATATTTTTTCTTGGAGTTTTAAATATTTTTATTTTATACCCGCATTGTTGCAATTCGTGGAATAATGTGCTATACTTAACTTAACCTGTTGTGTAGTGAGAACGATACTTATGATGATGAAAGGAAATATCTATGAGCAAGCACAGTAAAAAAGAAAGTAGCATAGTTACCTTTGCTTATTTACATAGATATGGTTTGTTTTTACTCACAGTTATATGCGCGGTCGTTTTTTCCCAAGTTAAATTTCTGGTTTTTGGTATTGCATCATCAATATATGCAATCTGGTCGTTTATAGGTTATAGGTGTAGATGGAAGCATATATTTTGTTCGTATCAAAGTCTTTACCACAAACGTATGACACCTAATAAAATAAAGTGGGATTTTATTAAAAAGTCTGACGCTTATGGTTTACCAATTATTTTTGGTGTTTTAGGCCTAGGCTGTCTTTTGTGCCATATATTATTGGCATTAGGCATATAAAAAGCGAAAAGTATAAAATGGAAGTACGGATATGAAAAGAATAATTGCTTGTATTTTAGCGGCGGTTTTGTTTATATGCGCGCTTACGTCGTGCGGTGCGACCTATGAGGAAAACGTGTGGTTTTCCGACGAGAAGCTCGAGGAATGCCTTGTCGTTGGGTTGCCCGGGATTGCAAAGAGGTCATTCGTAAAGCGCGCAGATGATGATATTTACGTAAGTATGCCCGATGCGGAGCTTAAGGCATACATTGAGAGCGTATACGAATTTCTGAAGGCGCAGGATTTTATGTATCTCGGAACGCGCGGCGAGCAGGCTTTCTCGTTTAAGGGACTGTTCACACAATATTATTTCAAGCCGGTCGAGGATCTTGATGATTTTTTGGTCAATGGAGATTGGATATTCGTTTACTCGGACGGCAGCACAGACGAAAACGGCGACGTGATCTTTTGCATACTGACGATTTATGACTACGGTAAGAGTACGCTTACATACGGAAGGAACAAGGAGTTCACCTACACCGTTAAAATATCGCTAAGAAGGCAATCGGAAGCCCCATTGAGCGGTGGGTACGTTTTGGAAAACAATGAGATAGAAGACGGAATTGAAGCACGGAGCAATAACGCTCCGTGCTTTTTTCGTTAGTTATTCCCTGCTTGGTGATAGCTTTTTGAAGATACGGCAGATGCCGTCAAACGGAATGAGGGTGAATGCAAGCAGAACGACCTTGCCGATCTCGGAAAAGCTGATGGGCGTCGTTCTGAAAAGTGCGCCGCCAAAGAAGATCATAAGTATTTGAATTACAGAGATCAGTAGCATTATTATAACGAATGGACGATTGCCTGAGATGTTCGAGAGGATCCACATTCGTTCACATCGCGCCGAGAAGCAATTGAAGATGCCGAGGAAGATAAAGAGCGCATAGAATGCAGTGAGAAAATGAAGCTCGGAGCCACCCCAGAAGATCGACCTGAAGAAATCCAGCTTTAAAAAGGCAACGCAGAGGCCGAGCGTGTATGCGCCCATTATGGCAACGCGGCCGAGCATTCCGCGCGTGAGGATAGGCTCATCGCGGCGCTTTGGCTTTTCTTTCATATAGTATTCAAGCGCAGGTTCACCTGCAAAGGCGAGGCCGCCGAGGGTGTCCATTATGATATTGACCCAAAGCATTTGTATAATGGTTATGGGTGTTTCGACACCTAAAAGCTGACCAAAAATCGATATACCGCAGGCGGCAAGGTTCATCACAAGCTGAAAGGTGATGAATTTTCTTATAGATTTAAATATCGTTCTGCCGTATAATATCGTGCGATTTATTGCATAAAGGCTATTATTCAGTATAACTATATCTCCGGCATTCTTGGCAATGTCTGCACCGTTGCCCATAGCGAAGCCGACGTCGGCAAGCTTCAGCGAGGGGGCGTCGTTTATGCCGTCACCTGTCATTCCCGCGACGAGTCCGAGCTCCTGCGAGAGGCGGACAAGACGTGTTTTATCGCGAGGGAGCGCGCGGGCGAGGACACGCAGGCGCGGCAGAATTTCCTTGACGTCGTCATCTGACATTTCGGCAAGCTCTGCCGAGGTGAGGACTATATCACGCTCTTTATTCGTGATGATGCCGCACTCCTCTGCTATCTGTGCGGCGGTATCACGGGAGTCGCCCGTGAGCATAACTATCTGCACGCCTGCTCTTTTGATCGATACGATCGCCTCACGGCTATCACGCCTTAGCATATCCTTAAGGACGAGGAGCGCAACAAAGACGAAGCTATCTGCGCTTGCATCCTTATAGGCAACGGCTATAACACGGTTGCCAAGTGAGGTGGCGCTTTTAAGGCGCGAGTCAATTGCGGCGGTGCTTATGGGGCGGATATTGCCGTCGGCGGATATCGAATATTTACATTTTGCGAGTATTATTTCGGGAGCTCCCTTGAGATATACCGTGCCGTTTGTCAGGGTGACTGACGAGTATTTCTTATCGCTTGAAAACGGCTCACGCGATCTGACCGTGACGGGGGTGTGACGGTCGGAAACGAAATACTCGGCGAGGGCACGGTCGGTACCGTTGCCACCGATAAGACGAGTGCCGCTTATTACGGTGTCGGTATTGTAAAGCGCGTTCACAAGGAGAATGCGGTAGGTTTGCTCTGCCCTTTTCAATGCGGTAAGGCTTTTGTAGGTTGCATCGGCAGTTTCGATGCGTTCAAGGCGCGGCTCGCCTGTGGTTATAGTACCCGTTTTATCTGTAAACAGGATGTTCATTGAGCCGGCGGTTTCGATGCCGACAAGCTTTTTTACCAGGACGTTATCGTTGAACATCCTTTTCATATTTGCCGAGAGTACGACGGTTATCATCATTGGAAGCCCCTCGGGGACAGCGACCACTATAACGGTTATCATAAGCGTTAGGGCGTGGATAAGGGTGGAAAAAAGGCTCTTGTAGTCGGTCACGGAGCTTACTATCCTATCCCACGCGAAGCCGTTTTCCACAACGAGGGCGTTAAAGACGTAGATCAGCGCGACGACGGCGGCCATAGCGTAGCCGATCTTGCTTATTTGCGCAGCGAGGCGGCCAAGACGGAGCTTTAGGGGACTTTCGCGCGTTTCGGTCTGCACGTCCTTGGCAACCATACCGTAATAGGTATCCTTGCCGACTCTGCCGACACGAAGAATTGCATCACCGACAAGCGCAACCGTGCCGCTGTACACCTTATTTTTGGTGTTAAGGTCCCATTCCGTGTCGGTCGAGGGCTCTTTGGTGACCTCGCGGCTTTCGCCGTTAAGGGCAGACTGATCGACCGATAGCTTGCCCGACAGGATGACCGAGTCGGCAGGCACACGCTCGCCCGAGCTTATATACACGATATCGCCAACGACAATCTCGGTGGCAGATATCTCGTCAACCTCACCGCCCCGCAGGACCCGAACACGCGATGCGGTGGCATCACTTTGCATTTTTTCAAATGCGCGCTCGCTGCCAAATTCCGAGGCGGTGGATACGGTTGTTGCAATAAGTATGGCAAGGACTATGCCGAATATTTCAAAGAAGTTCACGTTGCCAAGGGTGAAGATGACCTCGACCACGAGGGCTATTATCAGTATTTTTATGATAGGATCGTTGAGGTTTTCAATAAATCTGCGGAAAAAGCCCTTGGTTTTCTCCTTGGCGAGCAGGTTTTCGCCGTGCTTTTCTTTAGATAACAGAACCTCTTCCTTAGTTAGTCCCTTTATGTTTTTCGTCATAGAATCCTCCGCGAGGGTATTTACTCTCTAAAGACTATGACGGGGGTATATAAAAAATGCAAAAAGCGGAATGGTAATTTCCATTCCGCTTTTTTTGATACCCGCGAGGCCGTGTAAGGCAATTTTTAACCCTGTATATTACAGGTGGGTGTCCTCTCTTTTTCTTTGCGCTTCCAACGTCCGCTTCGGAGGGTACTAAGACAGCTCCTGGCGGGAGGCCTGCATCCCGTAAAAAGAAGTCCAGACTCCCTTTAATTGTTCGTAGGTCCAAATATCACAATATCACGCACCACGCAGGATATGTATCAAAAATTAGTTATCGTAGTCGATCTCGTTAAAGAAAAGGTCGTTGAAGTATTCCTCAGCCTTGTCAAACTCCTCGTCGTCGTCAACGCTTTCAAAAATGATGTCGTCGCCGTCCTCGCGAGCCTTAAGGATGATGTACTCCTCGCTCTCCTCGTTTGCGGGAACAAGTGCGAAATAAAGCTCGCCATTGATCTCGCCGCGTGCAAGAAGCTCGAACTCCTTTTCCTCACCCGTTTCCTCATCGGTAAGGGTGATTATATCAACTTCCTCAAGATCTTCCTCTTCAACGGGAAGGTTCTTCTCGTTCTCTGCCATTTTAACGTCCTCCTATAAGTGTGGTAAATTTCTGTTTATATTCTACCCTATATCTTCGCGCTTGTCAAGAGTAAACTTTTACAAGAGGTCGGAGAGGATAGTGTTGCTGATGTAAAATCCGCGCTCGGTAAGTGCGAGGCGGTCGGGGGTTATAGCGATATAACCAAGCGCACGGTAGCGCTCTATTTTCTCCGCGCGGCCGTCGGTGAAATCGGCACCGAAGCGGGTGCGGTAATCGGAGAGTGAAAACCCCTCCGAAAGGCGTAGGCGCATCATTACGTACTCAAACGCCTCGTCGGTATCCGTGATGTCCTCACCGTATCTATATTGTACGTAGGAATCCGAAATATATTCGTCGAGCTTTGAGGTATTGCCAAACCTTTTTTTGCCATAGTAGGAATAGGCGGCAAGACCGACGCCGATATACTCCTCGTCACGCCAATATTTAAGGTTGTGGCGGCACTCGAAGCCGGGGCGCGCGTAGTTTGAAATTTCGTAATGTGAGAAGCCACCGTCACCAAGAATTTTTGATGCGAGGGCGTACATATCGCACTCCTCATCCTCGGTAGGAAGGGGGAGATTTTCCCTTGCGTTAAAGAAGGGTGTGCCCTCCTCAAGTATCAGTCCGTAGACTGACAGGTGAGCGGGATCAAGCGAGAGTGCCTCAGTGAGCGTGTGTGCGAAGGACTCGGCGGTTTGCTCGGGAATTCCGTACATAAGATCGAGGCTTATATTAGATATTCCTGTCTCGCGCACGATCCTTACCGCATCATATACGAGCGCAGAGTTGTGTATTCTGCCTAAGATTTTCAACTCGTTTTCGTTAAATGACTGACATCCTATGCTTGCGCGGTTCACACCTAGTGCGGCGTATGCACGCACCGTGTCGGGGGTTACCGTGCCCGGATTCATCTCCATCGTGATCTCGGCATCGGGGGTGATATCGAATGTGTCGCGGGCGGCTGCGAGGATTTTCGAAAGCTCGTCGGGTGACAAAAGTGAGGGCGTTCCGCCACCGAAAAAGACGGTGTCTACCCTTGTTTTTTCTTCCCTTTTATAGCTCTCGATCTCCTCACAGAGCCTGTCGATATAGCGTGCACGGATATCGGATCCAACGCCCGAAAACGATGCAAAATCGCAGTATGCGCACTTGCGGATGCAGAACGGAATATGGATATAAAGTCCTATATTATCAGTTGTCATCGTCAAGTCTGAGAACTGCCATAAACGCCTCGGGCGTAACCTCTACGCTACCGAGCTTGCGCATCTTCTTCTTACCTTCCTTCTGCTTTTCAAGCAGCTTCTTTTTTCTCGTGATATCGCCGCCGTAGCACTTTGCAAGGACGTCCTTACGCATTGCCTTTACAGTCTCGCGGGCGATGATCTTAGAGCCGATAGCCGCCTGAATGGGAATCTCGAAGAGCTGGCGCGGAATGTTTTCCTTAAGCTTTTCTGCGATCTTTCTTGCGCGGGTGTATGCGCGGTCCTCAAAGACGATGAAGGAGAGCGCATCGACAACCTCGCCGTTAAGCATAAAGTCGAGCTTTACAAGCTTCGAGGTCTTATAACCCTTAAGCTCGTAGTCAAGTGATGCGTATCCCTTCGAGCGGCTCTTGAGCGCATCGAAGAAGTCGTATATGATCTCGTTAAGAGGAAGCTCGTAGTGAAGCTCTACTCTTTCGGTATCGATATATTTCATATCAATGAACGTACCGCGCCTATCCTGACAAAGATCCATAATACCGCCGACGTACTCGGTGGGCGTAATTACGGTGGCCTTCATTATAGGCTCGTATGCCGTGCCGATCTCGTCAGCCGTCGGGAACTTCGAGGGGTTATCGATGAGTATGGTCTCACCGTTACGAAGCTCGACCTTATAGATAACCGAGGGTGCGGTGGTGATGAGATCGAGATTGAACTCGCGCTCAAGGCGCTCCTCGATGATCTCCATATGGAGAAGGCCGAGGAAGCCGCAACGGAAGCCGAAGCCAAGGGCAACGGAGGTCTCGGGCTCGAATACGAGGGATGCGTCGTTAAGCTGAAGCTTTTCAAGCGCATCACGAAGGTCGCCGTAGCGTGCACCGTCGGCAGGATAGATACCCGAATATACCATCGGATGTACCTCACGGAAGCCGGAAAGTGCCTCGTCCGCAGGGTTATCTGCAAGGGTGACGGTATCACCTACACGGGTGTCACCGACGTTTTTGATAGAGGCGGTAACGTAGCCAACCTCACCTACGGTGAGCTCGGTTCCCTTTTTGAGTCCGAAGGCGTCCATATAACCGACCTCGACAACGTCGAACTCGGCACCCGTGGACATAAGGCGAATGCGCTGACCTGCCTTAAGCTTGCCGTCGAATATTCTTATATATACTACAACTCCGAGGTAGGAATCGTAGTAGGAGTCGAAGATAAGAGCCTTGAGGGGTGCATCGGGGTCGCCCGTGGGTGCGGGGATATCGGTGACTACCTTTTCAAGCACGTCACGGATATTGAGGCCGTTCTTTGCAGAGATGGCGGGACAACCCTCGGCAGGAATGCCGATAACGTCCTCGATCTCGCCTCGAGTGCCCTCGATATCTGCACTCGCAAGGTCTATTTTATTAATTACAGGCAGGATCTCAAGGTCGTTATCTATTGCAAGATAAGCGTTTGCAAGAGTCTGCGCCTCGACGCCCTGCGTAGCATCGACGACGAGAAGCGCACCCTCGCAGGCCTTAAGCGAGCGAGATACCTCGTAGCCAAAGTCAACGTGGCCGGGGGTGTCTATAAGGTTATAGACGTACTCCTCGCCGTCGCTTGCCTTGTAGTTGAGTCTTACGGCTCTTGCCTTGATGGTAATGCCGCGCTCGCGCTCAAGATCCATATTATCAAGCAGCTGTGCCTCCATATCTCTCGTCGCAACGGTGCTGGTTGCTTCAAGCAGACGGTCGGCAAGCGTTGATTTACCGTGGTCTATATGTGCAATTATTGAAAAATTGCGGATTTTGTTTTGCTTTTCGGTCACTTTGTTTTTCCTTAGACGGAATCAGACGTCCGCCAACTTCCTTGCTGCATCAGAATAAATTTTGATTTTCTCGTCAAGAACGGCTCTATCCTCGTGGTGAGCAAGAACGTAGATCTTGATCTTAGGCTCGGTGCCGGAGGGACGGACGATGATCTTATCCTCGTTCTCAAGGGTGTAGTAAAGCGCATCGGATGCGGGCTGACCGGTGGTAGAAACCGAGCCGTCCTTAAGGCTCTTTACAGTGCCCTCAAGATAGTCACCTACGGTGGCAACCTTGTATTCGCCGAATGCGGTGGGAGCATCGGAGCGAAGAGATGCCATTACTCTCTTTCTTCTCTCGATACCGTCAAAGCCCTCCATATAGATATCGATCATAGCCTCGGCGTAGTTGCCGTAGGTTGCGTAGAGGGATTCAAGAGCATCGCAGAGGGTCATATTCTGCTTCTTGTAGAATGCGGTCATCTCAAGGATCATCATAGATGCCTCAACTGCATCCTTATCTCTTGCATAAGAGCCGAGAAGGTAGCCGTAGCCCTCCCCAAAGCCGAGACCGAAGCCGCCTGCCTTGCCCTCTGCCTCGTAGTTCTTGATAACCTCACCGATAAACTTGAAGCCGGTGAGAACGTCGTGTAGCTTGATTCCCTGCTTCTTTGCGATACCGTACGCCATATCGGTGGAAACGATGCTCTTTACGCAGTAAGCGCCCTCGGGAAGCTTGCCAAGTGCACGTCTCTGTCTGATCGCATAGTCAAGAAGGAGTGCGCCCATCTGGTTACCCGAGATGTTTACGAAAACGCCGTCCTTGTTTCTTGCCATAACGCCAACGCGGTCTGCATCGGGGTCGGTAGCGATGATGAGGTCGGAGCCAACCTTATCTGCGATAGCGATACCCTTGGTAAATACCTCAGCGTACTCGGGGTTGGGCTTCTTTACGGTGGGGAAATTGCCGTCGGGGATCATCTGCTCGTCGACGGTATAGAGATTCTTAAGGCCGACGCGGCGGAATACCTCGGGAACGAGCTTGTAGCCTGCACCGTGAATGGGGGTGTAAACGACCTTAAGGTCGTCGGCAACCGACTTTACCTCATCGGGAGAGATAGCGGTAGCGAGAACCTCTGCAAGGTAGTACTCGTCAAACTTCTCATCGAGAATTTCGATGATGCCGGATGCAACCGCTGCATCAAAATCAGCGAGGTTAGCATCGAGAACGTCGAACTTTGCACGCTCAGCGGAAACGATCTTTGCCTGATCGGGGCTGATCTGTGCGCCGTCCTCCCAATATGCCTTGTAGCCGTTATATTCCTTGGGGTTGTGGGATGCGGTGATGTTTATGCCGGCAAGTGCGCCAAGCTTACGAACTGCGTAGGAAAGCTCGGGAGTGGGGCGAATGCCGTTGAATATGTAGGACTTGATGCCCTCGGATGCGAGCACGCACGCACTTACACGCGCAAAAAGCTCAGAATTATTACGGGAGTCGTATGCGATAGCAACGCCGCGGGACTCACCGCCTGCGGACTTGATAAGGGCCGCGATACCGCGGGTGGTCTGTGCAACGGTGAAGCGGTTCATACAACCGATACCCATATACATAGTGGAGCGGAGTCCGGCAGTACCGAAATCCATAGGTGCGCTAAAGCGCATTGCCTTGGTCTGTTCGTCCTGTGCTATTGCGAGAAGCTCTTTCCTTTCCTCCTCGGAAAGAAGTGATGACTCAAGCCATCTTTGATACTCTTTGTTGTAGCTCATAAGATCCTCCGAAATTTATATTTTTTATTTTTCAATGCATTCTTCAAGTGCGCACGCAAGCTGGTCGGGGCAAGAGGTGGGCTTGAAGCCGCATCTTATACCCTTAAGTCGGGAGATAGCCTCCTCGACCTTCATTCCCTTTACGAGCGCAGAAACACCTGCGGTGTTGCCGGCACAGCCGCCAACGAATTTGCAATCGCTGATAACGCCGTCCTCAACGTCGATGATGACCTGACGGGCGCAGGTGCCGCGAGTTCTGTATTCTATATGCTTTGTCATTTTAATATTCCTTTTTATTCGAGATTATTATAGATTCCGACCGCTGTGTACGACGGGCAGAAAAGCGTGAGATAGGTAAGAAGCGTGCAGAAATCCGCACCGCCGCGACGGAACACGGCCGTATAATACTGTGCCTCGCCGTCCTCGGTATCGAAGGTGACGGTGTTAACACGGTAGACGGTGGTGTCGAGGTGAGATGCCGCGGAGAAAAGCTCGGCAAGGTCGGACGAGTCGGCACTTATGCGTATCTCAAGATAACGGTCGTCGTCCGAGGAGACCTCGGGGACGTTGAAATGGCGGGATGCCAGGGCGTATTTCATATCGGCTGAGCCGTCAAAGCCGAATACGGGAGTTACCGAGCAGATTTTAAGATCCTCGGCAAAGAGGAGTGCAGCTACGCTGGGAAGGCGTGCACCGCCGTGCTCCTCAAGGGGGAGAAGGCAGTATTCTGCCCTGCCCTGTGAAACGGCGCGGGCCGCATCGCGCAGGGTTGCCTCATAGCGAAGGTGGGGATCGGCGAAGTCCTGCGAAAAGACGTCGTAAGCCTCGTCGGCAAGACGGTTTTTGACGTAGACGAAGGTTTCATCTCCGCTGTCCTCGGGGAGAAAGTCGGATTCGGTGAGGGTCACACCACACTCGGCAAGGCGCGCCACCAAAAGCTCGGCAAGGACGGAGCGGTCCTTTGCCTGAATGGATGAGGCGTAGGAGCGCAGACGAGCAACGTTCTCTGCCATTGCGTGCTTGTGAGCATCAAGGACAGGAAGAGATACGCCGTCGGAGAGTATGCCGAGTATCTCGTAGACACCGCAGCCCTCCTCAATAAGCTCGCAGGCGGCATTTGCCGCATCCTCGGCAAGCTCGGCAAGCTCGCAGATACGCTGCTCCATAAGGCGATTTTGCATATCGGAGAGAGTATTCATATTGTATTCGGTTGCTTCGTTTTTCATATAAACGCCGTCAAGCAGCATAAGTACACCTCCTATAAGAGTCGCCATAAAATATTTATACAGATACATTATACAATAAATTATGCGAAATTACAAGGGGGAAAAGGATTTTTTTGCTGTTTGAAAAATAAAAAGTTTTATAATAGGGGTTGATTTTTTCAATTCGTTATGATATACTATTTATCGCTTGCCGGTGTGTTGGAATGGCAGACAAGGAAGACTCAAAATCTTTTGCCAGCAATGGCGTGCGGGTTCGACCCCCGCCACCGGCACCAAAAAAGGAACGATGCCCCCGCATCGTTCCTTTTTTGCTAGGCGGGGTGAGAACCCGCCCCGAGCCACTAGCTAAAGCCTACCGCTTAAGCTCAAGCAGTTGTGGCGAGGTGGAGTTTTGCCCTACGGCAAAATCTCCCGGCGACGATTTGTTCGTATTCTTTCGTCGCCTGCGACCACCCGACACTGTACATATAAATACCGCTTTTAAGGTGTATTTACCAGGCAGAACAAAAAAATACCGCACTACCGCTACAACATCGCTACTAAAATTCGTCTGCTTTTATAAGTGTATTTTTTAACTATTGATCCTCGTGACTCCTACGCAACAAATTACATCAATGAAAGGTATATCAAAGATGAAAAGCTACATTATTTCTAACGTCAAAACCACTCCCGATTGGTCCTGTATTCCCTATCTTGAGATAGACAACGAGCGCCGCGAGAATCCCAACGGCATCACTGCACGTGCACAGATCGGTTATTCGGACGAAGCGCTGCTCGTGCACCTTGAAACAAAGGAAAAGGATTATATCGCAAACGAGTCAGGACCGCTTGCGTCCCCCTGCTGCGACAGCTGTCTTGAATTTTTCTTCTGTCCCTGTGAGGGTGACGGCCGATACTTCAATATCGAGTTCAACTCAAACGGCTGCTTTTACCTCGGAATCGGCAGCGGTATCGCCGACCTTGTAAGACTCGTGCTTGAGGGCGAAAAGGCCGAGACGTTCAATTACAGAATTGAAAAATACGCCGACGGCTGGGAGATCTTTTATAGCGTGCCTTACGAGTTTATCCGCCGTTTCTTCCCCGAGTTCAGTGCATATTCGGGCAAGAGGATAATTGCCAACTGCTACAAGTGCGCTGACA
The DNA here is from genome assembly GCA_045634425.1 of Eubacteriales bacterium. Taxonomy (GTDB): domain Bacteria; phylum Bacillota; class Clostridia; order Oscillospirales; family CAG-272; genus UBA1740. The sequence continues at coordinate 17,186 of JAZRAF010000084.1, forward strand.
AATCGAACCCGCCGCACTACATCACCTGGAACTGGCTTGAGGGTGAGCGCTTAAGCTTTCACAACACCAAGTGCTTTGGTCAGATGATATTTGAATAACCGTGTAAGAGGTCCTTGCCGATTGGTGAGGACCTCTCGTTTTTCGGGGGTGAAAGTGGGTTTTGGCGAAATATTTTGTACAACATATACATATTCGCGCACGCAAAATTAGATATATACGATAGTCGAAAAGGATTGACTTTAGCGCGTATATGTGATAAAATATTTAGTGAATAATGTGTATTATACATACGCGTGTACATATTGAAGAATTATTTCATAAACGGAGGACAACTATGAAGATCCAGAAGCGTTTTGTCGCTCTCATTGTCAGTGTCGTTCTGTTTGCTCTTTGCGCAGTGGTGCTTACCTCCTGCGGCGAGTGCGATCACGACTACGGCGAGTGGGTAGTGACAAAGGAAGCTACCTGTACCACACCCGGAGAGGCTTACAGAGTTTGTAAGCTTGATGCCGAGCACATCGATACCAAGGTTATCGAGCCTGCGGCTCATACCTACGGTGAATACGTATCCGACGGCAAGGTAACCTGTACCACCAACGGTACTAAGACTGCCACCTGCTCGGTATGCGGTTACAAGAACACCGTGCTCGAGAATGCACTCGGCCACTCCTTTACCACATATACCACGGGCGACAGCGCAACGTGTACCACCGGTGTACCCGAGACTGCTGCCTGTGAGCGCGAGGGTTGCGATGCTACCGACGTTAAGTACGTTGGCGATGCACTCGGACACAGCTACGGCACTGACGGTGTATGTAGCGTATGCTCCGACGTAAAGGCACACCTTGCAAAGTACGATATCTCTGCTGAGGGCTCTAGCGTTATCGCTACTATCTACGAGACCGGAAAGACTATCGGCACTTCCAAGAACATTGCCCTTCTCCTTACCATCACCGGAACCGGTGCAAGCGTTGACTTTACTTCTAAAAACGACGTTCCCTGGTTCTCCGAGTACGGTAAGAAGATCGTTTACATCGAGATGGACGACACCGTTACCTCGATCGGCGCTTACACCTTTGCAGGTCTTGAGAAGCTCACCGACGTGACTCTCTCTGCAGGTCTTACCTCTATCCCCGCATCTGCATTTGCAGAGTGTGAGGACCTTGAGGAGATCGCAATTCCCGCAACCGTTGCAAATATCGCTGAGTCCGCATTCGTTGACTGCGAGAGCCTTGAGACCGTTACTATTGCAGACGCTTCCGTACTTAACGCTATCGGCGCATCCGCATTCGAGGGCTGTAAGAAGCTTGATGACATTGTTCTTCCCGACTGTGTAAGCGCTATCGGCGCATCCGCATTCGAGGGCTGTAAGAAGCTTGCCGTTCTCAACGTTACCGCTAACCTCACCGCCTTTGGTGCAAACGCTATCAAGGAGACCAAGATCACCCTTACCACCGAGAAGGGTGCAAGCTACCTTGCAATCGGCGAGAACGCGTATGCAATTCTCGTAAGCATTGACAAGGCTTCCCTTGAAAAGGCAGCTGAGACCGACAAGACCGGCTCTATCCTTACCATCAACAAGGGCACCGTTATTATCCCCGAGTTCGTTCTTAGCGGATACACCACCGATATCAAGGTTATCAACGTTGAGGCCGATAACACCGTTTACTCTGCTGCAGGCAACTGCATCATCAAGGGTAACACCGTTATTATGGGCGTTGCAACCTCCACCATTCCCGAGGACGCAAGCGTAACCACCATCGGTGCATACGCATTCTATCAGTGCGCAGGCCTTGAGAGCATCACCATTCCCGCTAACATCACTACCATCGAGGCTTCCGCATTCAGCGGCGCTTCCGGCCTTAAGACCGTTGTAATCGCTGACTCCGTAACTACTCTTGGCACCTCTGCATTTGCAGATTGCAAGGCTCTTGAGAGCGTTACTATTTCCGCAGGACTTACAACCATCACCGAGTCTGCATTTGCAAACTGCACCGCACTTACCACCGTTGCCCTTCCCGAGGGTGTTACCACCGTTGGCGAGAGCGCATTTGCAGGCTGTGCAAAGCTTGAGACCGTTTCCTTCGCTTCTACCGTTGCTCGCATCGAGAAGAACGCATTCAAGGGCTGTGGCTTCAAGACCCTTGCACTTCCCGAGACCGTTAAGTATATCGGCGAGTACGCATTCAGCACTTGTACTTCTATCACCTCTATCGACCTTCCCGACACTGCTGATTACATCGGCGAGGGCGCGTTTGCAGGCTGCACCGGCATCACCGCAATCGAGATCCCCGCAACCATCGGCTACATCGGCAAGGCAGTATTCTACGGCTGTGCTAACCTCAAAGAGGTTTCCATCTACTTCACCGGCTCTAATGCTAACGGCAGCGAGTCTACCGCATTCTCCTGGATCTTCGCAGAGGATACCGCAGCAATGCCTAAGATCACCACCGTACGCGTGCTCGGCAACGCTCCTATCGCGGAGAACGCATTTGCAAACTGCGCGATCGAGAAGATCTACATCTCCTCCGAGATCACTAAGATCGGCAACGGCGCATTCGCAGGTTGCACCGCTCTTAAGGAGGTTCACATCACCGATATCGCGGCTTGGTGTGCAGTTGAGTTTGCAGACTACTATGCAAACCCCGTTTACTACTCCAACAGCATTTACCTTAACGACTCACTCGTTACCGAGCTTGTAATTCCCGAGGGTGTTACCTCTATCGGATTTGCAGCATTCAACGGCTGTGCTTCTATCACCTCCGTAACCCTTCCCGCATCCCTCACCACCATCGGTGCTGCGGCATTCAAGGGCTGCGCTTCTATCACCTCCGTAACTCTTCCCGAGAGTGTTACCACCGTTGGTACTCTTGCATTCGCTAACTGCGGCGCACTTGCCAACATCACCCTTTCTACCGGTATTACCGAGCTTGCACCCTACGTATTCTCCGGCTGTGCAGAGCTTACCACCATTTCGATCCCCGCAAGCGTTACCTCTATCGCTGACACCGCATTCATCGGCTGCCAGAGACTTGGCGAGGTTGTTGTTGATGCGGCAAACACCGCATACATCTCCTACTGCGGCATCGTATACACCGCGGACAAGGCTATTCACTTCATCCCCCACTCTATCGCAGGCGACGTTGTGATCCTTGACGGTGTTACCGAAATCAAGGCAGGCGCATTCCTTAACTATCCTCACATCGACACTCTTGTAGTTCCTGCAAGCGTAACCACCATCGGTGAGGCTGCGTTCGGCGGATGCACCACTCTTAAGTCTATCACCCTTCCCTTCATCGGTCAGTCTCTTGACTGCACTGAGAATACCGCATTCAAGTACGTATTCGGCACTGTTCCCGCAACTCTTAAGACCGTTACCATTCTTGGCGGTACTAAGGTAGCTGACGCTGCATTCAAGGGCTGTGAGACTATCGCAACCGTTAACCTCCCCGAGGGCATCACCACCATCGGTAAGGAAGCATTTGCAGACTGTGCAAACCTTTCTGCAATCACTCTGCCCAAGACCGTTACCTCCGTTGGCGACGATGCATTCGCAGAGTGCAAGAAGCTTCGCACCGTTTACTACGGCGGACTTGAGGCTGATTACACCGGCGTTGCAGTTGGTGCAAACAACCTCTTCCTCAAGGGTGCTAAGTTCTATTACTTCAACGAGACTCCTACCGAGGACGGCAACGGTACCAACTGGTACGTTGACGCTGAGGGTAAGATCGTTATCTGGTAAAACAGTATAAAACAAAAATGACGGGTTTAGCGTGTTATCCTTAACGGAGAACACGCAGCGATATAAATCCCCCTGGGGATTTGTGATATTACCTCCGGGAGCGATATAAGGCTACGCCTTGCGATATGCCCTGCGGGGCGTGAGGGGATTTATATCATATCGCATTGGAGCGAAGCGACAATATATCGCATGAGCAAAGCGAGTATATCGCGTTTGCTTGCAAACATATCGACCGACAGAAAAAAGAGATAACATTTCGGATACTAACCGATTTGTTATCTCTTTCTGTTGTATAAGGGTTTGGGCTTAGACCAAGTGCATTTGACCAGTCAAATGCGATGCTCGCACTTAGCGATATTTTTCAAATTCTCCAATAAGAACATCACCCATCGCCCGTCATTTTTGCTTTTTCGATAGAAAAAAGCGGCTCGCTCAGCGAGTCGCTTTTTTATTTTATTTGCTTTTTTCAAGGCGGCGCACGGCGCGATCAAGATAGCGCTCTATGTAGCCCTGCTTTCTAAATTCATCGGCAAAGAACATAACCTCAAAGGCCGCGGCAAACACGAGGATCGGGATCGAAGAAACGTTGCCGCTATATATCATCTGTGCGATGATCGCAGCCGCAAGGATAAGGGTGACGGCGTGGTATATCGGAGAGGTCATAATCACGCCCTTAAGGGTGGTTTCACCGTCTTTCTCGGTTATACGGCCGTAAAATTCCGTGCCCATAAGAAAGGCGTTATCCTTTGTGGGTCTGCCCATCATTTCACATTTGATGCGTATCTTGCCGTCCTTTTCCTTGACGTGCATAAAGGTCTTGCCACCCTTTTTATCGGCGAATTTGACACCGTCGTTGACCCTTGTATTATCGCGTATCATCGCAAGGAGCTCTGCGGCGGTGCTATCGGTTTTCACAGTTATAAATTTCATAACATTAACTCCCCGGCCTTATATGTCAAGACAGGAATATATCAGGTTGCGAAGTCTGGGAATTACTACGCCGTGAAGTCCGCCCATATGCTCGGCGTGGAACATTGCAAGACGGTTTTCGGGGTCGGCGTGTGCAACGCAAAGCCTGTATCCGTCCCATCCGAATGCGCCCTTGGGAGTAAGGTTGCCCGAGGGAAACGGATCGATGTTCGTTCTTACCGCGTAGCCATAGCCGTAGCCGGAATTCCACTGTGTGGCAAAGGTAGCGTTCTGCTTAGGATTCAGGGCGTTTGCACGCATAAGCTCGACGGAGCGAGAGCAAAGGATACGGTTGCCGTTTTTAGCAACGCCGCCGTTTGCGAGCGCATCGACCAAGAGGATATAATCATCGACTGTGGATACGATTCCGCCTCCGCCGCAGTCGTAATCGGCGCCGAAGCGACAATGACACTGCTCAAAGGGTATTTCAGTGACTCTGTGAGTCATTTTATCGTATGCGTACTGAGTTGCAAAGCGGTCGCGCTTTGTGGGATCGGGGTGGTAGCCTGTGTCCTTCATTCCGAGGGGGAGAAAGACGTTTTCCGCCATATAGTCGGAAAATCTCTGACCGGAAACGACCTCAACGACTGCCGCCATAACGTCAAGCGAGAGGCTGTAATAATAATCGTCACCGGGCTCGAACTCGAGCGGCTCCTTTGCCATAGCGCGGCATACCTCGACCGTAGGTGCCCTGCCCTCTGTGGCAGCAATTTCCTGCTCTATGGACTTCGAATGGGTATCGTAGTTCATACCCGAGGTCATAGTCAGAAGATGGCTTATAAGCATTGTTTTTTCGGCGGGGCGAGTGCCTATAACGTTGCCTGCCGAGTCCTTCACCTTTACGGTGAGGTTTTTAAACTCGGGAAGGTATGCGTAAACGGGGTCGGTGACCACAAGCTCGCCGCGCTCGATAAGCTGAAGTGCGGCAACGGCGGTCGCAAGCTTCGAGCAGGAGTAGATATTATAGATAAGATCCTTACGCATCGGGGTGCGAAGCGAGAGGCTGTTAAAGCCCGCGGTGTGTCTGAAGATCTCCTCGTGGTCCATATAAATGACCGTATCGGAGCCGGGCACGCCTATCATAGGCAGATAATAATCCAGAAAATCCCTTAAGGGTTGAAAGTTCATCGTTTTGCTTCCTTTATATATTAACGCTTAAATTCTATTACGGTAACGCCGGCATCGCCCTCGCCGTATGCACCGTGGCGGTAGGACTTGATGCGCGGGTCGTTTTTAAAGCAGCGCCAGAGTGCGGCACGAAGCGCACCCGTGCCCTTGCCGTGGATTATACGCACGGTGGGAACGCCTGCAAGCACGGCATCGTCAAGGTATTTATCAACGACGAACCAAGCGTCGTCACCTATCATACCGCGCACGTCGACCTCGGGTGAGAAGGTCGTGGCAATGCTCTTTTTGACCTTGCCCTCGCTGACGGGCTTAGGCTCGTCCTTACGCTTGAATTTGGTCGTTCCGTCGATAAGGCGCAATTTATCCTCGGTGACCTTGGTCTTAAGTATACCTGCGGTGACGGAGATAAGGCCGTTTTTATCCTTGGGGGCGGTAACAATTCCCTCCTTACCGACGGTTACGAGGTAGACCTTATCGCCCTGCACGAGGGGACGGGGGAGCTTGTACTCGTCGTCGAGGGAGACCTCCTTGATATCGATGTCGGAGAACATTCTCTCACTCTCACCAAGGCGGCGACGGACCTCGGCACGTGCCTCAGCCATCATTTCGTTGCGCTTTTCCCTATCCTCCTGCTTTTTGATCGCTTCAAGCTGGTGGAAGATAAATTCACTCGATGCTCTTGCACTGTCGAGTATCTGACGAGCCTTGATCACCTGCTTGGAGATCTCCTCCTCGCTTTTGGCGATCCTGCGCTTAAGCTCCTCCTCTGAGGTGCGCTTAAAGGCTTCGTACTCACGGCGCAGATTTTCAGCACGGTCGCGCTCTCGCTCCATTTCCATACGGTTGGTATCAAGGCGCTCAATAACGTCCTCAAAGCGCTTTTCATCGCGCTTTATAAGCTGTGTAGCTCTTGCTATGACCTCATCGGACATACCAAGCTTTTCGGATATTGCAAAGGCGTTGGATTTACCCGGTGTGCCGACTACGAGCTTGTAGGTCGGGCGCAGGGTCTCAACGTCAAATTCGCAGGATGCGTTTTGAACTCTCGGTGCTTCGAGAGCGTAGACCTTAAGCTCGGAATAGTGGGTGGTTGCCACAGAAAGCGCACCGCACTTCTGCGTGCGCTCAAGGATAGCGGTAGCAAGTGCCGCGCCCTCAACGGGGTCAGTACCCGAGCCAAGCTCGTCAAAAAGAACAAGGGAGCGCGGATCTACCTCAGAAAGTATGCTGACAACGTTGACCATATGAGCCGAGAAGGTGGAAAGAGATGCCTCAATGCTCTGCTCGTCACCTATATCAACGAGTATCTTATCAAACACGCCGACCGTGCTTGATTCAAGTGCGGGGATCTGCAAGCCCGACTGCACCATTGCAGCAAAAAGACCTATGGTCTTTAAGGTTACGGTCTTACCGCCGGTGTTAGGGCCTGTGATTATAAGCGTGTCAAAATCACGGCCTACGGAAACGTCGATGGGCACGACACGCTCGCGCGGGATAAGGGGGTGTCTTGCCCTTTTGAGATCTATCTCGCGCTTGTTAACGATCTCGGGCTTTTCCGCCTTCATCTGCATCGCTAGAGACGCACAGGCAAAGGCAAAAGCAAGATCGGTGATATTATGATAATTGCGGTTTATTGCGGTTGAAAACTCGGCGCACTCGGCAGAAAGAGCCGAAAGGATGCGCTCGATCTCGTGGGTCTCGGCGGTGGTGAGGCTCTTGAGCTCGTTGTTTGCCTCGACGACCGACATAGGCTCGACGAAGAGGGTCGCGCCTGAGGACGAGGTATCGTGGACGAGGCCCTTAAGCTCGTTTTTGTACTCTGCCTTTACGGGCACAACGTATCTGCCGTTACGCATCGTGACGATGTTTTCCTGAAGATATTTCAGGCGGTTACCGCCGATGTAGCTTTGCAAAGTGTCCTTTATCTTGTTGTTTGCCGCGCGGATCTTACGCCTGATCTCGGCAAGCTCGGGGCTTGCTTCATCAGCTATCATATCCTCGGAAAGGATAGAGCGAGTGATCTTATCCTCGAGTGCTCTGTTGGGCAAAAGGCGGGCAAAGATCTCGTCAAGAGAGGTGGTAAAGGGCTTGTCGGTGTTTATATAGTCGAGCATCATTCGCGCGGAGCGAAGAAGGCTTGCAATATCAAGCAGCTCACGCGGAGAGAGGGTCGCTCCCTTGTACGCACGCTCGGCTGAGGGAACGGTTCCCTCGGGCGCAGAAAAGGGCGGAAAGCCCTTCGCATTTACCAGCCTTTTGGCATCGTCGGTGCGCGCCTGTCTTTGGACGACGGTATCGTAATCGTCTGTCGGAGTGAGGGCGCGGGCGCGAGCCTTTGCACCGTCGGTAAAGGCGCAGTCTGCGAGCATTCCGCTTATTTTATCAAATTCAAGGGTTGATGATGTTTTTGCTGTAAATACCATTTCTGCCTCAAAATTAGTTTCGTTTTACTGAATTATAAAATTCCAGCGTTTTATATGAGCGCTCCATTTGGTTAGTGAAATAGAGCTCTGTTGCCTTTGCGAGAAGCTGCATATCCTCATCGGGAATATTGAAGGAAAAGAGCTTTTCGAGGGGGGCGTGAGTGCAGTATCCGAGGGCAACCTTTGCCGTTTCGGAGAGGATAGACACTATGTGACTTTCGTGCGGATCACCAAGCGGCAGATGCGCTTTTGCGCGGCGCTCGTTGCACTCGTAGCACATTATAGAGCCACCCATTATATCAAAGTAAAAGCTGCCTTCCCTCTCGCCGCATTCGGAGCAATGGATGACCTCGGGCATAAAGCCGAGGATAGCGGCCGAGCGAGCCTCGAAGGCTGCCTTGATCTTTACGAGGGGATATTTTTCCTCCGATATTGCATAGAGAGTATTAAGCGCAAGGCGAAGAAGCTCGCGCTCTGCCTGTGCGACGGTTACGTCGGATAAAACCTCGGCAACGTAGCCTGCAAGGGCGAGGCCCTCTATGCTGTTTCTTATGCCGAAGAAGCTTTCGATAAGATCGGCCTCGGCTATACGGTAATGCTCGCCGCTTTTGGTAAGCACGTAGTTGGCGTAGCAAAACTGCATAGTCGATGACATCTTACGGCTTTTGAGCGTGCGTGCACCCGTGGCGAGCGCGCTTATAACGCCGAGCTCCTCGGTGAAGATAGTGAGTATTCTGTCCGACTCACGGATATCGGTGGTTCTGATAACGAGGCCCTTGACCTCCTTTACCTCACCTCTCATTGAACGTCGTCTTTGTTATAGCCGAGGTTGTTGATGTTGAAGTCGCTGTCGCGCCAATTTTCCTTTACTCTTACGTAAAGGTCAAGGAATACCTTAGCATCAAGCATCTTTTCGATGTCCTCGCGTGCGTAGGTGCCTATCTTCTTTATATTAGCGCCCTGCTTACCGATGATTATGCCCTTGTGTGTTGCCTTTTCGCAGTATATCTCGGCTCTTACGGAGATAACGCCGCGCTTTTCCTTCCACTCCTCGATAGATACGGCGGTGCCGTGAGGAATCTCCTCATCAAGGGTGCGAAGAAGCTTTTCACGAATGATCTCGGCAACTACGAGTCTTTCTGGCTGGTCGGTAACGATATCCGAGGGGAAAAACCACTCGCTCTCGTAGAGGAACTTCTCACACTCGGAAAGAAGTGTGTCTATGCCCTTACCGTTCTTTGCACACATAGGAATGACCGCCTCAAACTTATACTCGGCATCGTATGCGGCGATGGTCTTAGCGATATTTGCAGGGGTGACGGTATCGGTCTTATTAACTACGAGGATAGCGGGAAGGTTGTCCGACTTGAAGCGAGAAATAAGGGTGCGCTCGATGTCACCCACCTCTTCCCTTGCTTCAACGACGAGGACTGCGGCATCTACGCCACCGAGGGTGGAGGTGGTTGCCTTTACCATATAGTCGCCAAGCTTGGTGCGAGGCTTGTGGAGGCCGGGGGTGTCGAGGAACACGTACTGATCCTCGCCAACTGTATGTATGCCCGTGATTCTGTTACGGGTGGTCTGAGGCTTTTTGGAAACTATTGCGACCTTTTCTCCGAGAATGGAGTTAAGAAGGGTCGATTTGCCGACGTTGGGGCGGCCTACAAGTGCTATAAAGGATGTTCTTGTCATATTTATATCTCCATTTCGGTTATGATCTCGCGCTGTGCTACGCACTGCGCCTCCTCTTCCTCGCTTGAGCGCTCGTGATCGTAGCCAAGCAGGTGAAGGGTGGAATGTATTGCAAGGAAGGCTACCTCGTGAAGGAAGCTGTTGCCGATCTCGGCGGCCTGCTCCTTTGCGCGCTCGAGGGATATTACGATATCACCGAGGACTGCGCCCGAGATACACTCGGCGGGGTCGAAATCACCGTTGTCGTATATGGGAAAGGAGAGCACGTCGGTGGCCTTGTCCTTATTTCTGTATTTTTTATTCAGCTTTTTGATATACGCATTGTCGCAGAAGGTGACGGACACCTCGGCATCGTATATGAAATCCTCGTAGTCGAGGGTGCGGAGTATCGCCTCTCTGACGATGCTTTTGAGGTTATAGTTTACCTCCTCAAACTTATCGGTTGCGCTGAATTTTATATAAAGGCTTCTCTCGATCATTTTGCATCTTCCTTTTTCTTTTTGTTTTCGTTAGAGCTCTTTCTCTCGCGCTCGTACTTGTCGTATGCGCTGATTATCTTACGCACGAGGGTGTGTCTGACTACGTCGCGCTCGGAGAACTCAAATATTCCGATGCCCTCGATATCGTGAAGGACGCGTGCGGCGATGGAAAGACCGCTCTTTTGTCCGTTTGGTAGGTCGGTCTGCGAGAGGTCACCCGTTACGACGGCCTTGGAATTGAAGCCAAGACGCGTCAAGAACATCTTCATCTGCTCGGGTGTGGTGTTCTGTGCCACGTCAAGAATGATGAACGCATCGTCGAGCGTGCGTCCGCGCATATAGGCAAGGGGTGCGATCTCTATCGTGCCGCGTTCAAGGTGGCGCTGATAGTTCTCGGGGCCGAGGGTTTCAAAAAGCGCATCGTAAAGGGGGCGAAGATAGGGGTCGATCTTGCTTTGAAGGTCACCCGGAAGAAAGCCGAGGCGCTCGCCCGCTTCAACGGCAGGACGGGTGAGGATTATGCGCGAGACCTGCTTATTTCGCAGAGCCTCGGTTGCCATAGCAACCGCAAGGAAGGTCTTACCCGTACCGGCAGGGCCAAGGCCGAGGACTACGGTATTGTCGCGGATGGCCTTAACGTACTTCTTTTGACCTGCGGTCTTGGGCTTTATGGGCTTGCCGCGGTTGGTAATACAGATAACGCCGTCGGAATAGTCGATATCCTCGTGAAGATCGTCACGGACAAGGCCGATGACGTACTCAACGCTCTGGTCGCTTACGACCTCGCCTGCACCTGCCATATGCTTGAGATATTCAAGCGCCTTGGCGGCCTTGTCGGCGTTTTTAGCCTCGCCGGTTATGAGTATCGCATCACCGTCGTCGGTCTCCTTATTTCGATTTGATATACGGACGTCAAAGGCACGCTCGATCATTCTTACGTTCATATCAAACGCACCGAATATTGCGGCGGTAGCCTCGCCCGAATTGGTCATTACTATCTTTTCAGCCATTTTTACTCCAATTTAAAATCAAATTCCCGTGCCGTGCCAATCTCACCGCGCACAACTGCGTGCGCGCGCATCGTATAGCCACTGTCGGTAAACTCCCCTTCCGTGCTCACGCTTACAAGCTCCATAGATACAAGCGAGTCAAGGAGCTTTGCGTGAAGCTCGTTTGCCGCGGCATCGGTAAGCTCGGCGCTTGTCAGGCGGCGCTCGGCTTCGGTATAGCTGTGGCACTCCGAATACACCGCCGATATCGGCAGGCGCACTCCGAGGAGCTTAAAATCCTTTGTTTTTTCTATTATATCACAAGAGTCCTGAGAATTTCCATATATTTTTAAAATATTTATCGAAAAACTGAAAAATTTAATAGAAAAATCGGTGATTTTCGCATCGCTGTACTCTCGCTCGGTCACAGTTCCCGGCACGCTGACGCTTACGGTATCGGTAAATCTAGCCTTTACACTGCCCTCGGCGTAGCAATATCCGCCGCCAAGCTCGGTGGGAATTACGCCCGAGATGAGTATCTGTCCCGGGCGCACGCTTTCTCCGACCTTTACCATAGCAACGCCGCGCTTGACGGTTATTTCCTCGATTATACCGCCACGTGTGGCAACGATATTGGCGTAGCCCTGCGGCTTTTCTTCGAGCTCGTGGTGCACCTTGTCGATCACCTTGACGTAGGCGACGGTGCCGCGGCGGTTTATATTGACCCAGGAGACCTCGCTTGAATCGGCAAGAAGCTTTGCTTCTATCATTCCCTTATCCACACGCCGCCAGCGCGCGCCGACGAAGAGCCCTGCCGACTCGAGCTCTGAGATTATCGCATCCTCGCGCCCACTTTCGCACCCCTCGATACGCACGTCCCACACAAGGGAGTTGAGAAGAAGAAAGAGGACGGCGCTCAAGAGGATCGCGAGCATAGCGCCGTAGCGCTTGCGGACGGCAAAAAGTCGGCCGTAGAGGCCGAGGATCTCGGATTTCGTATATTCGATGCCGTCAAGGATTTGGTCGACGTCCTTATAGAGCCTTGCAGGGAGGATGAGCGCGTTGTTGCGGATCTTTGCGGAGATGCCCTGCTTTAGCAGCCGCGAGGTAACGTCAAGCGTGCACCCCTCCGCAAAGGTGATCAGAAAATAGCCGAGAAGCAGGTGATCAGGCCTTATCGTTTTCAATTTCAATCCTACTAACACCTCCAAGCACCTCAACCGTTCTGTTCTCGTAGACTGTGACCGTGATGCCGATACCGCTTATGCGAAGATAGCCGCCCTTAAGCCTGAATAATGCCGTGGTGTCGGTAAGCTCGCGGATAGCTCTTACCCCTGCGACGAGCACGGCGATACCGCCCGTGGTGCGATCGACCTCTATATGGAATGGTGATCTTGGCGGCTGCGGTTCTCTTTTTTGATTATTTCGTGTCATTATAGCCCTGTGCCTTTCATAGCCTTTAGTAAAATGTATGAGGGAGAATGGGAAAAATGACGGCGAGCGAAGCAAAGGAAAAAGAAAAGCACCCTCACTCGGGAGTGGGAGCGCTTCTGTCGTCGGTGGCCTTCACGGCGCTGATATTTTCCGTGGCGATATTTTTATCCGACGAGATAGCCGAGCACGTCAGGCGTGGGCTTTTGATATCGGTGAACGTGATAATTCCGTCGGTGCTTCCGTTTCTCTTGCTTGGGGATTTTTGCGTAAGGTTTATACGCTTTGAAAGTGCCGAGATTTTAAGGTGGATATTTGAGAAGCTGTTTCACATAAACGGTGCGGCGCTGCCCGTTTTCGTATGCGGAATTTTGTGCGGATTCCCTGTGGGGGCGCGGCTTGCCGTAACGATGCACGAAAACGGAAAAATATCAAAATGCGAGTGTGAGAGGCTAATAGCGTTTGCAAATAATGCAAGCCCCGGATACGTTATTTGCGCTGTGGGGATGGGGCTAAGAGGCAGTCTTATGGACGGAATAGTGCTTTATGCCGCGATGGTATTATCAAGCATTGTCACGGGTGCTTTAATTGGGATAAACAAGGAAAAATCAAATATATCTAATTTTATTTCGTGGCAGAGTTATTCATTTGTAGCGTCTGTAAAATCGGCAAGCATCGTGTGCTTGCAGATCTCGGCGTTTGTCAGCGTGTTTTCGGTGGCAGTCGGACTTATTGACAGAAAGATCGGAAGCGTTATAATCAAGGCTGCGATAATACCCTTTTTGGAAATTGGGAACGCGGCGGCGTATTTGTCGGATTTGTGTATTTTATCACCCTGCGTTTCCATCGTGCTTACCTCGCTTGCGATATCGTTTTCAGGACTGTGCGTGGGCGCGCAGACCTTAAGTATTATTGATAAAGGAAGCGATATTTCATTTAAAAATTACCTGCCGTATAAGCTTATACAGGGGTTTGTTGCAGCGGGTATAACCCTTGCTTTTTCAATAATAAAAGGCCTTTAGCAGAGCGCTAAAGACCTTTTATTTATACCCTTTTATTATGCGGGAACAAGCGGAAATCCGCCGGGCTCAACGGGAGCGAGAGACTCGCCGCAATCGTCACATACGCCGTCAAGGGGATTCGTGTCAACGTGGGTGCACTCCTTCTTGCCACAGGATGCGAAGATAAAGAGCGTGCCGAGTATAAGCATAAGAGCAATTATCTTTTTCATAGCTATTCCTTTACGTTAATTGGATATTTACATTATATCACATTATTATATCATTTTCAATATCCTGAGAAAATAAAATTTAAATGGGTGGCGCCCGAGAGTGGTGCTTCCCTTTTTTGCCTTGAATTGCGAATTTTGTCGACTGTTGTCGAAGGGTGTCGATGGGGATCGAAGCAAATTCAAAATTGGTAAATTTTACCATTTTAGAGATAAAAAGATTGGCAACTTTTTCGCTTTTTTGCCCCTTGATTTTACAAGATGATTCGTGTTACAATATAATCACATCCGGATTGGCAAATTTTAACAATTATCAATTGCAAAGGAAAAAGAACAATGAAAAGCAACACGAAAATACTCGTATGCGACGAAAACAACGAAGAAAGAAGCAGGCTTTTGCAAAATCTTGCGGCGGCAGGCCTTGACAACTGTGACGAGGCAAAGGACGGCGAGGGTGCGCTTGACGCCATTAAGTGTGGCGGTTATGACGTGGTGATCACCGATCTTTGGCTTTCGGGAATTGACGGAATTGCGCTTATACGCGCGGCAGCAAGGCTTGAGCTTAAGAGCTCCCCTTCATTTATACTTATGTCCCCTATAAACAAGCAGGCTATACTTGTCGAGGCGTGCGAGGCAGGTGCAGATCTTTGCATTCCCAAGCCCTTTGACTTTTCCGCGCTTATCTCACACATCGAGTCGCTTATTAAGCTCAGAGGCCGCACGGATTCCGATGACAGAGCCACGGGAGCGAGCGCCGATATGGAAGCACAGGTAACGAAGATAATCCACCAAATAGGCGTGCCTGCACATATTAAGGGATACCAGTATCTGAGATGTGCGATACTTATGACTATTGAGGACAACGAGGCTATAAATTCGGTAACCAAGATACTTTACCCCGCTGTGGCAAAGAAATACCAGACCACGACCTCGCGCGTTGAGCGTGCTATAAGACACGCTATTGAGGTTGCGTGGGACAGGGGTGACGTTGACACGCTTAACTCCTACTTTGGATATACTATCCAAAATTCAAGGGGAAAGCCCACGAATTCCGAGTTTATTGCGATGATCGCGGATAATATGAGGCTTAAATACAAGTACGCGACGATATAAAAAACGGCAACCCTACGGTTACCGTTTTGAAAGCTATTTTTAATAGTAGCGTCTGCCTTCCATAGCGCGATAAAGGGTTACCTCATCGGCATATTCGATATCTCCGCCGACGGGGATACCGTAGGCAAGCCTTGAAACCTCGACCTCATAGGGCTCGAGAATTCTTGCAAGATATGCGGCAGTGGTGTCGCCACCGGGGGTGGGATTGGTTGCGATTATTATCTCGCGCACCTCACCGCCCTTTACCCTATCAACAAGCGCGGCAAAGGTCAAGTCGTCCGCAGTTATATTGTCAATAGGTGAAAGCGCACCGCCAAGAACGTGGTAAAGGCCCTTATAGCCTCTTACCCTTTCCATTACCATAACGTCCTTTGCGTTCTCAACGACGCAGATAACGGAGCCGTCACGGTCGGGATTCGAGCAGACCTCACACGCATCGGCAGATGAGGACAGGCTGAAGCAGATCGGGCATTTATGCACGTCACGCTTAAGCGAAAGCATAGCCTCGGCAAAGCGGGCTGCCTCATCGTCGGTGAAATTAAGTGCGGCAAATGCGTATCTGGCGGCGGTCTTAGCACCAACGCCGGGCAAACGCCGAAACTCCTCTATAAGCCTTTGAATAGGCGCAATATATTCAGCCATTATCAGAACATTCCGGGAAGTCCGATATTACCGGTGATCTTCTGCATCTCCTCAGCAGAGATAGCCTCAACCTTCTTTATCGCCTCGTTAACTGCGGCAACTATAAGGTCCTCGAGGGTCTCAATATCATCGGGATCAACGATCTCGGGGGAAAGCTTTACGGACTGGATCTCCTTCTTTCCGTTTATCTTTACGTTTACGACACCGCCGCCTGCGGAGATATCGTACTCGCGAGCCTCAAGCTCCTCCTGCTTTGCAGCCATATCCTCCTGCATCTTCTGTGCCTGCTTGAGCATAGCCTGCATATTCGAGGGGCCGCCGCTCTGGGGTATTCTTACCTTCATTTTACCGTTCCTCCAAATTATTATTTAAAAGATTTTTTCAAGGTCGGACTGGGCACCCTTGGGGGCGGCATCCTTACCTTCAAGCGTTACGTTGACCGCGGTGGGCTCAAGACCCTCGCACTCTGCAATAACGCCGCGAATTATAGCCATATCGGCCGGACTGTTCGCTATATTTGCCGCAAAAAACGGACTCATTTTGATTACAAAGCTGTTAGTCGAGGTGCGGAACGCCTTTGCGCCGACAAAGCGGCTGGAAAGCGACTTCTTCATCTCGCCGATTCGCTCAAGCACCCTGCCCCAGCTATCGTAAGGACCTGCGGCACTCGCAGTGGGTGCGGCGGTGGGCTTCACGGTCTTGGGTGCTTCGGGGGTGGGCTTAGGTGCGGGCTCTGATACCCTCGGCTTATCCTCAGCCTTAGGGGCTGCTGCTACGGGCACGCCCATTTTGAGCATAGCGACCTGCTTTTCAAGCTCCTCAACACGGAGTGCGAGTGCCTCGGTCGATACTACAAGGCGAGAGTCACACATACGTGTGAGCGCGATCTCGGCAACCGAGCGCTTAGAGTTTGAGGCTCTTTGCATATCGGCAAGCGCACCCTCGAGTATGGTGGTATGGTAAGAAAGACGGGCCATAGTAAAGCCCTCGGCAATCTTCTTTACCCTTTCATACTCACCGTCGGTAAGGTCGAGATACGCCTTTGCCTTATCGGTATTCTTAACTACCATTATATCACGGTAGGAATCTATTATCTCCTGCCAGAAAACGGACAAGTCACCGCTTGACATAACTATCTCGCGGATGATAGAATATACAGTAGAAAAATCAGATGCGCCGACTGCCTCGATAAGGCGATAGGCACTGTCCCTGTCGCCTGAGCCTATCGTGGTGGCAACGAGATTGGAGTCGATAAGCTGCTTTGAGCCTGCACAAAGCTCGAGAAGGCTGACTGCATCACGCATACCGCCCCTTGACGCTCTTGCAATAAGGCGTCCGCCCTCCTCGGTAAGATCGATTCCCTCCTCTTTCGAAATTCGCATAAGGCGATCAACGATAACGTCAGAGGAAATGCGGCGGAAGTCAAAGCGCTGGCAGCGCGAAACTATCGTGGTGGGAAGCTTATTGAACTCGGTGGTAGCGAGGATAAATACGAGGTACGTCGGGGGCTCCTCAAGCGTTTTAAGAAGCGCGTTGAATGCCTGGCCTGACATCATATGAACCTCGTCTATGATATAAACGCGGTATTTGAGAAGCGCGGGGGTGAAGCTGATCTCGTCCTTAAGGTTACGGACGTTATCAACGCCGTTATTACTTGCGGCGTCCATCTCTATAACGTCGGTGGCGATACCGCTGTCGATAGAGCGGCAGGCCTCACACCTGTTACAGGGGTTGCCGTTTTGGGGATTCTCACAGTTTACGGCCTTGGCAAGTATCTTTGCACAGCTGGTCTTGCCCGTTCCGCGCGATCCGCAGAAAAGGTATGCGTGCGAGACCTTGTCATTTGCGACCTCGTATTTAAGAATATCGGTGATCCTATCCTGTCCGCAGACGTCGTCAAAATCAACGGGACGCCATTTGCGGTATAGTGCCTTATAATCTGCCACGTATATTCCTCCCCTCAGCCGACACAGTCGGCAAAAATAAAAGGCGCAAGCGCCATAGTTTGCTTAATATATTCGATGCGTCGGATAGAACCATACACCCCTCCTTCGAAATACCCTTACACACGTTAACCGTCCTGTCTGCTCCGGGCAGGCACCCCTGCGGCACACCCGATAAACCGCTTAATGCTGCTTGGTTCCCCACCTGACATGGTTCACAGCCTCGCGTTGCGCAAGACCCACCCTTCATCACAGACGCAGACGGCGCAGGCTGCACAAGAATAGCCCTTGGGAGGGGAATTGACCCCTGCTATAGCGGGTTTCAGGTACAAGGCTCCGCTACTTCCCCGGCTGGTATGGCTCCATCCGACGCATCGAATTTTATTCAATTAAGTTTAAGCCTATATATTATATCAAATATTTTAGGAAAAAGCAATACCTTTAAAAGATTTTTTTATTTTAAAGGTCGACCTTAGACGACAAGACCGCCGTTTACGTTTATAACGGCGCCCGTGATAAAGGCGGCGTCATCCCCTGCCAGGAAAAGCGCGGCAGCAGCAACCTCACGGGGTGTGCCGATACGCATAAGGGGAGTTTCGTCCTTAAGGGCTGCCATATCATCCTCGGAGAGTGCGGCGTTCATATCGGTGTCGATAACGCCGGGGGCGATGCAGTTTACGGTGATGCCGGAGGGTCCAACCTCCTTGGCAAGTGCCTTGGTCATTCCGATAAGCGCGGCCTTGGTTGCGGAGTAATGCACCTCGCAGGACGAGCCGACCTGACCCCACATTGAGGAGATGTTTATTATCCTGCCCGAGTGGTTGCGGATCATTGACGGAAGCGTGAGCTTTGAGTAGAGGAATGCGCCGTCAACGTTGGTGGAAAACGATGCTCTCCACGCCTCGAGCGTGAGATCTGTAAACAAAGAAAACGACGAAACTGCCGCATTATTTATAAGGATATCAACATTTCCAATCTTTTCTTCAACCGTTTTAATGGCTCTTTCAATATCGGCGGGATTTGCGGAATCCGCATTGATCGCAAGCGCGCCCGTGCGCTCGGAAAGCTCGGCTGCGGCCTCGTGCGAGGACTTATAGGTAAAGGCAACGGCATAGCCGGTCTCGGAAAAAAGCTCGACCATTGCGCGGCCGATACCGCGAGAGCCACCCGTTATTAAAGCAACTTTCATTTTATTTGCACCCATTTCAATATTTATTACGTTTATATTATATACCCTGTCGGCAGGATTGTCAAGCAGTGATGCCGATTGTTAAGAAAGGACATTCAAATGATACTCGTTATCGACGAAAGCAAGAAGGCGGCGGTCAACCTTGCCGGTGCGCTTTCATATATGGGATTTTTATCCGTTGGAGTTACGCCGAGCGAGGCGACAAACGAAATTTCACCTCTTTATCGCGCGGTGATCGTAACGTCATTGCCGAGGATCACGTCACCTAAGGAGCTTGTCGAAAAGTTGAGAATGATATCGTCAGCTCCGATATTTTCGATCACGGACAAGCCGAGCGGTGAGTCGGTATTTGATTTAGAGATCGAGAGAGGTGCCTTTGCCTCGGTGATAGCCGAGAGGATAATGACCTATTGCGATGATCACGAAATCGTAGCACCCGGACACTACACCGCACTTGGAATAGATGCATCGGCGGATCTTAAATGCGCTATGTATTTCTGGGAGCCGCTTCCCTTCACCAAGACCGAGTGTATGATACTTCGCTTCCTTATCCGTGCGTATCCGACACCCGTAAGCGCGGATCGCATTCTCAAATACGCGTACCGCCCATCCCGCAGACCTGATGCGGCAAACATCCGCACGCATATTTCGATAATGAACAAGAAGTTCAGAGAGCTGACGGGCAGATCGCTTATTGAAGCCGAGTTTGGCGAGGGGTATCGCATAGTTGCGCCCGTAAGCGTGGGCGCCGTATAATAGCATAGCCTCCGTGCATATACTGCCACGGAGGTCTTTTTTTATGTTTGATATTTCAAGACTGTTATTTAAATTTATATCCCTTATTCTCGGGCTTGATACGACCGAGAACTTCCCGCCGCCGCTGTCGGCAAAGGATGAGGCGGAGTATTTTCGCAGGATGCGCGAGGGTGACAAGGAGGCGCGTGCTGTTATAATCGAGCATAATCTGCGCCTTGTGTCGCACATTATAAGAAAATACTACGCATCCTACGGCGCACAGGATGAGCTGTTGTCCATCGGAAGCCTTGGACTTATAAAGGCGGTGGACTCGTTTAAAAGCGAGCTTGGCACGAGGTTTGCGACCTATGGTGCGAAGTGCGTACAAAACGAAATACTTATGTATTTCCGCTCAAAGAAGAAGGAGTCGCACGAGGTGTCGGTAAACGAGACGATCGATATAGACAAGGACGGCAATCCCCTTACCTACCTTGATATAATGAGCGTGCCCGACACGATGGCAGAGGATATAGAGATGAAGGGACATATCGAAAGGGTGCGCGCGCTCGTTGAGGAAAAGCTTGAGGGGCGGGAGCGGGAGATAATCGTGTTGCGATACGGGCTTTGCGGATATCAACCGAGAACGCAGCGTGAGGTGGCAAAATACCTCGGTATATCGCGCTCGTACGTTTCGAGGATAGAAAAGCGGGCGCTTGAGACGCTGAAGGAGTCGTTCGGTGCGAGCGTGCCCACTTTTGACGATTGAAAAATTTTCCATACATATGACGGCGAGAAGTGCAAAAAATACCTACGGAGAAATCCAAGAAATACAAAACCCGAGGTTTATGTAAAAATGATGATAGCAAACAAAATCGCGCTTGTGCTTTCGATCATCGGCTCGCTTAACTGGGGCTTGGTCGGTCTTTTCGGATTTGATCTTGTCGCTTTTATCACGGGCAATATGACCATCTTAGCAAGGATCATATACATTCTCGTTGCTATTGCGGGTGTATGGTGCATCACTATGCTCTTCCACGGCAACGACGAGATCGCAGAAAGCCACGCGTAAAAAAAGAAAAACGCTTTTCCGAGATGGAAAAGCGTTTTTTGATTGGTTTTAGAACATCTGCACGAGGAAGTATCTTGCGGTAAAGAGTGCAGCTATAACGGTTACTACTATATCCTTCTTGGTGAACTTGCCGGTTGCGAGGGTGATAAGGGTGTAGGCGATGGCGCCGACGGCAATACCGTTGGATATGGAGTAAGTAAGAGGCATCATTATGAGTGCGAAGAAGGCGGGAACGGCGGAGCTGATATCCGACATATCGACCTTTGCAAAGCCCTTAAGCATAAGAACGCCAACGTAAACGAGTGCGGGAGTGGTAGCGCACGCAGGAACGATAGCTGCCACGGGAGAGAGGAAGAGGCAGATGAAGAAGCAAGCCGCGGTAATGATAGATGAAAGGCCGGTTCTGCCGCCTGCTGCAACGCCGGACGCAGACTCAACGAAGGTGGTACAGGTAGAGGTGCCGAGAAGCGCACCGGATACGGTAGCCACGGAGTCACAGGTCATAGACTTGTTGATCTCGATGGGATCGCCGTTTTCATCCAGCATATCAGCCTGAGATGCGGTGCCGTAAAGAGTACCGATAGTGTCAAACATATCGACAAGGCAGAAGGTTATGGTAAGGACGATCGCGTTGAGGATCGCGCCAATGCCGCCTGCGAAGATGGTAAAGCCCTTGAAAGCACCGATAAATCCGATCTTGCCGAAGTCTACGAAGGACTGACCGATCTGACCGAGGTCGAAGGCAGGAAGCTGCCAGGTGGTGAGATAGTAAAGAACGGTAATTGCGCCGATGGTTATGATCACCGAGCCTTTAACGTTCTTCTTTTCAAGAACTGCTATGGCAAATATACCGATAAGAGAGAGAACGACGGGAGCGATAGCGCACCATGCGTCAAATCCGCCGCCTGCATTCTTTATCGTGGTGTGGAAATCGAAGAAGGAAACGTAGGTGTACTGATTAGGCTGGATGATGCCTACGTTCTTAAAGCCGATGAATGCGATGAAAAGACCGATACCTGCGGGAATTGCTTTTTTGAGGCAATCGGGGAGCGCCTTTGCGATGTACTGTCTGGCGCCGGTAAGCGAGAGGATGAGGAATACTACACCGGAGAGAAGGATAATACAAAGTCCCTCACGGTATCCCTGCACAACGTCACCACCAATGACCTCGGGGGCGATAAAGGCTACGAAGAAGAAGGAGTTAAGACCCATTCCGCACGCCTGTGCAAAGGGCATCTTTGCGTAGAAGGCATAAAGAAGCGTGCCGACTACTGCTACGAGTATAGACGAGACGTAAACCGCGTTCCAAATGCCACTGAAAGCGCCGCCGAAGTTGAAGCCGACGACCTGATTGGGATTGGTAACGATGATGTACGCCATTGCGAAGAAGGTAGTAAGACCGGCAACTATCTCAGTTTTGATAGTGGAGCCGCGCTCACTGATTTTGAAAAACTTGTTTAACTTTTCTTTCATAGTTCCATCCTTTCTGACGAAATAGAATACACATAAATTATATAACAGTTTGTTAACAAAGTCAAGACATTTTGTAAACGTGCTGACAAAAAACGATAAAAATCATATATTGATAACGTGAGCGCTGTATACGGAAAGTAAAAATCATACCACTTTTCCCTGCCCTTGGGCGTTTAAAACGAGCGGCGCTTGGTAAAAATATGTATGACAGAAGAAACAAAAAGGAGCGGAAGGTTTTTTCCCGGAATTGTAAAATGAACATAAAGCGCGGAGACATTTATTATGCCGATCTAAGCCCTGTCGTTGGGAGTGAGCAAGGGGGACTTCGCCCCGTGCTTATCGTGCAGAACGATATCGGAAACAAATACAGCCCCACGGTTATTGCGGCGGCGATAACCTCGAAAATGGGAAAGGCAAGACTGCCTACGCATATCGATATACCCGGCGTGGGAGCGGGTCTTACGAAGGACAGCGTTATTTTGCTTGAACAGGTCAGGACGATCGACAAAAAGCGGCTTAAGGAAAAGATGGGCCATCTTGACGAGGGCACGATGAGTCACGTGAATAACGCAATACAGGTAAGCTTCGGGCTTGGAAATACCGAGGAGCAGTAATATTTTGGTGCTGAGGGTCATATTATCCAACAGATGTAAAAATCAAGGAGGATAAATATGAATTTCTACTACCCCGAGGGAATGCTTATCGGCACACCTCAAAACTATGAATACACATCAAGCGAGCGCGGACTTGAGCGTGCACTTGAGCGCGGAGCGATACTTGAGGGAGTGGCGGTGCTTTGCGACCACGAGATGAACCTGCACGTATCGCTTGGCGGCGGCATACGCGGAATTATTCCGCGCGGTGAGGTCGAATATTCACGCGGCGAGAGCACGAAGGATATTGCCATTCTCACCCGAGTCGGAAAGCCCGTATGCTTCACGGTTACGGGCTTTGAAAGGGACGGCGCGGGCCTTGTGGCGATGCTTTCGCGCAGGCGCGCTCAGCTTGAATGTATGCAGGAATATATTGCCGCCTTGATGCCCGGCGACGTGATAAAAAGCAGAGTCACGCACCTTGAGGGTTTTGGCGCATTCGTCGATATTGGATGCGGCATTATTTCCCTTTTGTCGATCGACTCGATATCGGTGTCAAGGATATCCCACCCGTCCGAAAGGCTGGCGGTCGGGGACTCGATCTACACCGTTGTAAAGAGCATTGACGAGCGCGGAAGGATATTCGTTTCTGCGCGTGAGCTGCTTGGAAGCTGGGTGGAAAATGCGGCGCTTTTCACCGAGGGAGAGACGGTGCGCGGAATCGTCAGAAGCGTGGAGAGCTACGGCATTTTCGTTGAGCTGACGCCTAATCTTGCAGGCCTTGCGGAATACAAGGAGGACGTGCGCGAGGGGCAGACGGCGGCGGTTTACATAAAGAGCATAATCCCCGAAAAGATGAAGATAAAGCTGATAATAATCGACGCATACGATGCGCCACTCGTGCCCGAGCCGCTCGAATATTTCATAGACACCGAGGGGTGTGAGCATATCTCGTCCTGGGTTTATTCACCGTCGTCGTGCAAGCGTGTAATTGAAACTGTATTCTAAATAACGGAATATATTTTGGGGCAGTATTGCGATTTTGCAATACTGCCCTTTTGGTGTTGACTATTCAGGAAAAATGTGATACAATATAGAAAAGACATTTTTTAGTGCGAGGTGGACTATGTTTTCGCTTGGTAACGATTGGGATGAGGTGCTCTGTTCCGAATTTGAGAAGGAGTACTATCTTAAGCTTAGAGAGTTCTTAAAAACCGAATATTCAACGAGGCGGATATATCCCCCGATGAACGATATTTACAATGCCCTGCGCTACACGACGTACAAGGATGCAAGGGTCGTAATTCTCGGCCAGGACCCCTATCACGGACCGGGTCAGGCGCACGGACTTTGCTTCTCGGTAAAGCCGGGAGTTGCCCTGCCGCCCTCGCTTAAAAACATATTCAAGGAGCTGAGCGCCGAGGTTGGAATGAAGATCCCCGATAGCGGTGAGCTTACGGGCTGGGCACGCCAGGGCGTGCTGCTTTTGAACACCACGCTTACCGTGCGTGAGGGTCAGCCGCAGAGCCACAAGGGTCAGGGCTGGGAGATACTTACCGACAGGATAATATCGGCGATGAATGAGAAAAGCACCCCCGTTGTATTTATGCTTTGGGGCGGTAATGCGCGCGCTAAGCGCTCACTTATCACAAGCCCACAGCACCTTGTGCTTGAGTGCGCACATCCGAGCCCGCTTTCGGCGTATAACGGATTTTTCGGCTGCGGTCATTTTAAGCGCGCGAATGAATTTCTCGAGGCGCAAGGACTTATTCCGATCGATTGGACAAAAACCGTGTAAGGATAGAAAAAAGAGCGACTGTGAGTCGCTCTTTTTTTGTTTTACTGTGCCACGAACTGCTCGATGTAGGACGAGGTGCCGAAGATCGCAACGTTGCCGATCTGGACGGTGTAAGCAAAGCTTCTTCCAAAGGAGCTCAAAAAGAACTCTGCATCGGTGCGGTCAACCATCTTTATGCACTTGATGTATCCATCAGACATCTTTGCATAGCACATAGCAAGCATATCTTCGCTGTAATCATGATTTTCGCCACTGAAGAAGTCGATGTGCTGATTTAACTCATCCTCATCGGAAAGACGGTATGTCAGCGCGTTAGCGGAGAGAACGGCGCAGATCTCCTCAAAGTTATCTGCCTTAGCGAAATCTGAGGTCTTATCTCCACAGGAGGCCACGCAGAGGACGCAAGCAATCAGAAGAAGTATTGAAATTATCTTTTTCATTTTTATATCTCCGTTATTTTATTTCGTTATAAGGAAGTAGCCGAGGACGAGTGCGCCAAGTGCGATACGGTAGATACCGAAGGGGGTGAAGGTGTGGCGCTTTACGAAATCGGTAAGGAAGCGGATCGCCGCAAGGGATACGACGAAGGACACGATAAGACCAACGAGAAGCAGGCCTATTTCGGTGCCGGTGGCGGTATAGCCCTCGAGGACGAATTTAACGACCTTAAGAAGAGATGCGCCGAGCATTACGGGAATTGCCATAAAGAAGGAGAATTCCGCGCTTGCAGAGCGTGATACACCGATAAGGCGGCCGCCGAGAATGGTCGAGCCTGAGCGAGAGGTGCCGGGGATCAGGGAAAGCACCTGAAAGCCACCGATAAGGAGGGCATCCGTGAAGGAAAGGTCCTCTACCCTTTCGATACGGGCGGGCTTATCCTTTTTAATGCGCTCAACGATGATGAACGCA
>JAZRAF010000085.1:0-1916 GCA_045634425.1 Eubacteriales bacterium
CAGCGTTGCGAACCGATTTGAATTCTTCGTTGTCCTCGATGGGAATCTTGTCGGGAATCTCATCGGTATAGGTACGAACGATCTCGCATTTGTAGCGATACCAAGCGTCATACAACCCCGAGATCTGCTCGTCAGCTCCAAGCAATTTTACGATATCTTTCACGAGAGCCTTGGTATTTTTATCGAGATATCCGTAGACCTTTTTGCCTTTTTGCTTCGAAAGCTTTTCGGAAAGCAACTCCATTTTTGCAAGGATATCGAGCGAGAAGGCGTGGTTTCCGCCGTTGATTTGGGCGCAAAGCTCGGCGATCTTTTGGCGGCAACGCTCTTTGATATCCTCTCTTGCATCGGTCTGCTTTTTATAAATTTGGATATGCTCTTGCCGATAGATATCCGTGGCGAAGGTCTTCTTGATGTTGTGGATGCCCTCGCGAGAAAGATACGGCTCTTGGGGACGGGACGACCACACCATCATGTGGACGTGCGGGTTGGTTTCCTTGTTGTGATAGGCGGCAACCCAGCGAAGATTTGAGGGCGTGATGCCCATCTCCTTTGCAATAATATTTCGTCGGGAGCGCAAGAGATTGACCCATTGCTCGGCGGAATTGTAGCCGACTCTCTCCGCATCCTCGCGCTTGAGTGAGATAATAAATCCCCACACATTGCCGGGATGATTGTCTATTTCCTCGCTGATCTTGGTGAGAGAAACGTCCACGCCCTCGTCCGAGAAGAGTCCGTGAGAGCCGTGGCGCTCACCGATATATCCTGCCATTCCGCTACGGAGAATTTCAACGCCCTCGCGCGTTCCGATATAGTGAGCGTAACCTCCACGAGATTGACCCGACTCGGTCTTGTGTCCGGGCTTATAGAACGGCGCTTTTACAATAATTTTTGCCATTCACACCTCGTGATCAGTAGCGGAAGGAGCCGTTGGTTTCCTTCAAATGACGGATGGCATCCGCACGAAGGCGATCCAGATCCTCGTCGGAATATTCCAAATACTCGGCGAGAAGCAGAGTCAACTGGGCAATCTGAGTTGCCATTTTGAACTCAACGTTGCGGATCCTTCCTTCGCTGTCCTTGATCTTGGAGTCCATAACCGACTCGAGAGAAGGCAGAAGAAATCTTTCCATGTGATCCTTTTCCAGCCAAGCACAGTAGAAATCCACGGCTTCACGGATGAAGGCGTTGCGAGATTTTTTGCCGAATTCCTCGGCGAGACGGTCGCAACGAGCCCACTGGGCAGGGGTGAGGCTTACGCCTCGGGATTCGTAATTTTGATTATTTTGATTCATGAGTTATGACCTCGTTCTTTCTTCGAATTTTCAAAGGCGCCGCAAGCAGACATCAGAATCTGCGTTGCAACGCCTTGGTTTTTTTGGGGTATCAGACTGTCAGCCCCCGATTTTGGCACACGGCAGACATGAAGGCTCTGTTTTTGCGATTCGTCGTCAATCTGCAAAAAGCCTTGTTATACCGTGCTTTTTCTTCGCTCGGCGTTGCCGTGCGATGTGGTCTGCCATGGCAATCAGACATGGCTTTATCTTGCTAAAAAAATAAGGGGGCGAAAAGCCCCCCTCATCGTGGTACGATGCTCACTTATTGTTGCGTTCGCATCAGCCTCGGTTGAATCTCGTCTGCTCGTCCAGCCATTCAAGGAGCCTGTCACGGGGGATGATGGTTCTACCCTGAACGATTTTGAGCTTGGGGAAGTTTTCCTCTCGCACCAGCTCGTAAGCACTGGCACGGGAGATGCCGAGAAGACCTGCCACTTCCATTACGGTGAGGAACATGGGAAGCTCATCTCGGTTCTTATACATCGACTGCTTCACTCGCCTTACCTCCTTTCTTCTCAAATTTTTGCATAGCGTTATTGAAGCGCATCCGTGATTCAGCCTCTCGGAGCTTTCGCTCGA
>JAZRAF010000086.1:0-9611 GCA_045634425.1 Eubacteriales bacterium
TATCGTATTCTACGGGTGTGTCGCCGTTCATAATATGGCTTCTTACGTAGATGTGATCGTGGCCGCTTAAGACGATGTCGATGCCGAGATCGGTGAGGACGGGCGCGAGTGCGGCACGGTATTTACCGATTTCGGATTCGAAATATTTGTAATCGGGGTTCGAGTGGTCACCCGCGGAGTAGAGGGCGTTGTGGATGATCGCTATTCTCCATTTTGCATTAGGATTTGCGGCGATCGTCTCTCTCATAAACGCCTCGTGCTCACCATTCGTTGCGGCTGAGGTATCAGCCATATTGAGATGCATAAAGAGAGTGCCGTTATAGGTGTACCAATAGTTTGCACCGGTCTGGGTAACGCCATACTTGGTGCTGACGTTGGGCAGGCCGAAATGCTCGGAGAATGCGGGAGACTCGCTATCGTGGCCGGGGCCGATAGTGGGCGCGAATGTCAAGCCGGTAAGCTGATCTACAAGAAGGTATCCGTACTGCTCCTCGGAGTTGGGGGTGGTTATCTGGTCGCCTGCGCTGATAAGCAGGTTGGTGCCGAATTTCTCCTTGATCTTTGTAAGCGTATCTATCCACGAGGTACTGTGAGATTGGGTGCTTATCTGTGGGTCGCCGACGAAGGTGAACTCAAAATCACCGAGGGAGTCGGTGGAAAAATAGTGAATATCGGAGTAGTGGCCATTGACGTAAAGGCGGTAGACGTAGTCGGTATCGGGTGAAAGCCCATTGATGGTGGCCTTGTGTGAGTAGTAGCCCGGCTTGTTAGTTGTGGCGGTCGCGGTCGTGTAGGAGACGGAGGCGGTTGATGGGAATTGGCCGTTTTCCATTTTAGACTTAGGGGCGTAGTAAACTGCGCCGCCGATGGATTCGGTGCTGTACCAGGCTATATTTCGCTCGGTCACGTCCGCGCCTACGGTGAGAACGACGTTAGTGAAAAATGTTGCCGCGTTTTTCTCACTCGAGGCGATCAGAGAGGTAAGACCGAAATATATATCCGAGCTTGCTTTTTGGTTATTGTGAAGCTCCACGGCAAGTGTGTTGGTGCCCTCGACGAGAGCTTGAGATATGGCGTACGCATCGAGCCAGAAGCTTTGATCTGCGGAGGTCATATCGGCGTAGTACATATTGGTAGTGGATGCCGCGGAGGGCTTGGACGAGCGGGAGTCCTTGACTACCTTGCCGTTTATGTAGACTATTATGGCGTCGTCGGCCTTCATATCAAAGGTAAGCGTTGAGATCTTAGAGATGTCGTCGACAGTGAAGGTCGTGCGGAAAAAGTAGGTGGGGATAGTGTTGGTTTTCGTATCATCTGTATAGAGATCGATGAGGACGGTGGGAGTGCCACATCCAGAGACGGAGGCGAGCTTGCCACCCTTTGAGCCGAAGATGCCTGAGGCCGTCTTCCAATCGCTGTCATTATAGCTCGGCAACGTCCATGACGTAAGCGAGGAGAGGCCGAGTGAGGGATCGACATTAGTGTCAAGATAGCGCCATTCGGTCGACAGATCGACAAGGGTGGTCTCGGTATTGGCGGCACTTGAATTAAGGGTGAAAACGGGAATCACGAGGAGTGCTACAAGCACAAAAATCATAAACTTTGCGCGGATTTTCATAGGTTTCCTCCAAAATTAATTTGACACGGGTGGGCACTTGGGGCTTTTTTCTACTAAGAAGAAGTAAGGGGACGTCGGGGAGTTGAGGATGCGGAATTCCGAGGGGCAGATGCGGTATTTTGAGAGAGTTTTGAAATACTCGCGGAGCATTTCACCCTCGAGTGCTCCCTCCTCGTGACCGGGGTAGATTGCAACGATAAGCACGCCGTCGGGGGCTAGAAGATCGATTGCGGCCTCGACCGCGGGCATCGTGGTTTCACGCATTGTGGTAACGGCCTTCTGACCTGAGCCGGGGAGATAGCCGAGGTTGAACATCCCCGCCTTTATAGGGCCGTCAACAAATTCCTTGACCCTGTGGTGAGAGGCGCAGATAAGCGTGTAATTTTCGGGTGCGGACTCACTTTTTAAAAGACGCTCGGTGCTTTCGAGTGCCAGGGGCTGAATATCGAAGGCGTATACCCTGCCCGATTCTCCGACCGTGCGAGAGAGGAAAAGGGTGTCGTTGCCGTTGCCCATTGTGAAGTCGACGGCGGTATCGCCCTCGCCGAGGTGCTCAAGTATAAAGTGCTTATGGAGTTCCTTTAAGTCTACCATTATCAGTTATCCTTTGCGTGTGAGTTGGGTGTTACGAATGCGGTGTAATTGGTTTTGTATATGACGAAGCCGGGCTTCGAGCCTGAGGGCTTCTTTACGTTTTTGACCTTAGTGTAGTCTACTGCGACGGGTGCGCCCGCAGCCTTGGAGTAGTATGCGGCGATCTCGGCGGCCTCGGTATAATCGCGCTCGGAGGGCTCTTCCCCATCGGTTACGAGGATAACGTGCGAGCCGGGGATATCCTTGACGTGAAACCAGATATCGTCCTTTGCGGCGAGCTTGAAAGTGAGGTGGTCGTTTTGTATATTATTCCTGCCGACGAGGACGGGATAGCCGCCGCTTGTCGAAAGCTCGATAGGCTTGAGCTTGATCTTCTTTTGCGGGCGGTAGTCCTTCATTTTTGAGGAATAGCCCGAGCGGTAGAGCTCCTCGCGAAGCTCGGCGAGGTCATCCTCGCACTCTGCCTTATCAAGAAAGGCGCGGACGGTGTCGAGGTAGACGAGCTCGGCCTCCCAGCGTGCTATCTGCTCGGTGAGGACGGCCTTGGCGGTCTTGGATTTATTGTAAAGCTTGTAGAGCCTTTGTGCGTTTTGTGAGGGTGAGAGACGTGTGTCGAGGGGTATCTCTATCTCGGGGCACTCGGGGTCATAATAGTCGATGCAGGTGAATGAGGACATACCGCGCTTGATCTGATAGATGTTGGCAGTGATGAGGTCGGCCTGTCTTTTGTAGGCTTCACCGTTTTCGGAATCAAGGAGTGCCTCGCGCTGAATTGCGAGCTTGCGCTCGGTGCGTGCGACGGCGTTGTTTAAGAGGGTGAACAGGTCGTGGGCGCGCTGACGGATGCGCTCAATTCTATCCTTCTCGGCAAAGTAGAGATCGAAAAGCTCACGCAGGCTATCAAGGTGCGTGACGGTAACGGCCGAGCCGAGGTAGGTTATATCCATATAGGAATAGTCGATAGGCTTGCCCGTATCGTCGACGGCGACGGTGGGGGTGTAGGTCTCGTTTATGAGAAGGGTCTGCCACTCGGACACTACCGACCAGAAACGGTCGGGGTCAATGGAGCGGACGGGGACGTCGAGCGTGCCGGTGGTGCGGTAAACGAGCTCGCGCGCTATCTGCGTTGCGATGCCCGAGTAGGTCGAGGTGATGAACTTTTCGCCCGAGCGCTCGGAGGGAAATTCGGCAAGCCTTTGCATAAACACTTCCCTGTCGATGACGAGGGGAGAGAGCTTAGACTGCTGCTCGGGGAAGGTGTATTTCATACCGGGAAGCACCTGTCTGACGGTGCTTGCGGCGAAGTCGATCATTTTAAGTGCGGTGATAATTTTGTCCTCTTTATCAAGGACGATGAGGTTGGCGTATTTGCCCATTATTTCGCAGACGAGCTTCTTTTCAGTCGGGAAGCCCATCTCGTCGTAGCAGGCAAGGCGGAAATGGGCGATACGGTCAAAGCCGGGCTGCTCCACACCGACGATGCGCGCACCGACAAGGTGCTTGCGAAGAAACATACAGAACATCGGTGCCTTAAGGGGGTTTTCCTTTGCCTTATCAGAAAGCTGGAGTCTGGGGGCGTTGGGGCCGACGTTGAATACGAGGCGGCGGGAGGTACGGCCGCTATGGATAACGAGGTCTATCTCATCGTTTTGCGGCTGGAGCACCTTTTCAATTTTTGCATCGGGAAATTCGCGCGCAATTTCGAAAAGCACCGCGCGCATCATACAAGCGTCAAAGGCCATTTTTATCTCCTAGGGTAATTTTGCTAATAATTGTTTGCATTTTTACAGTTTAGTCGTGGGGCGTGTAAAGTTTTGCGGTATTTATAAGCGAGTTGCGGTCGTTTTCGAGGTCACCGTTTATGACATACGTAAGTAAAAATTCAAGCATCTCACCGACCGCCTTGCCACGGTATCCAAGCTCAAGAAGATCCCTGCCCGAGATGGCAAGCTGACGGGTGGTGTAGGCTTCACCCGAGTCGACGATGCTCCCGACGTGGCAGTGTATACAGGTGCCTGTGTGGCCAAGAAGCGCCTTGGTATTTGAGAGCATATAGGTGTTATCAACCCCTATATCGCGCAGGCAGAGCTTGACGTCTACCCTACCCTCAATGGGGCGCGAAAGATTAGAGAGGACGGCGGTGCCGGTGTCGCGCATAGCGTTGTCGACCTTGAGTCTGTCGCATACGGAATTGAATACCGCAGCGGGGTCATCATACCCTGCGAAGAGGGAGAAGAATCTGACCTCGGGGAGTGAGGATGCAAAGCGCATCTGATCGGGGACGGTGTAGTCCTTGATGCCGAGGGCGGCCTCGATAACGGTGCGGTGCTCGGTGAGGACGCGGTATGCGCCGGCACCTGCGATAAGTTTTTTGAATTCGGTGTAGATGCGCTCGCCCGAAACAAAGGACAACAGGTGTGCAAGGTCGCTTGCGGCGGTGGCTGTTCCCTTTTCTATTTTGAAACAGAGGGTCGAGGAAAAGCGGACGGCGCGGAGAATGCGAAGCGCATCCTCATCAAAGCGGCGGTAGGGGTCGCCAACGGCACGGATGGTGCGTGCGGCGAGGTCCTCGCGGCCGCCGAAAAGGTCGGTAAAGCCGCCCTTGGGGTTATACGCCATAGCGTTTACGGTAAAGTCACGGCGGGAGAGGTCGTCGGCAATTCTGTCGGCAAAGGTGACGGCATCGGGGTGGCGGTGGTCGAGATATTCACCGTCACGGCGGTAGGTGGTTATCTCGTGTGGCTCGCCGTCCTGCATTACGGTAAGGGTGCCGTGCTTGATGCCGGTGGGAATGGTGCGGAAATCGCGAAAAACCTCGAGCATTTCATCGGGGGTGGCATCGGTGGTGATGTCGTAATCGTAGGGCGTTTTACCAAGAAGATAGTCACGCACGCAACCGCCGACAACGTCTGCCCTGTGGCCGTGCTTTTCAAGCTGTTCAATAAGTGTTTTTACGCTTTGCGGCAGGTGCATTTTCACCGTCCCCCTTTCTCTGTTTTTTTATATTGTATCACATTATCCGTTAATTGTCAAAACCTATTGACAAATTTATGCACAAAATATATAATTAAGTTAAAACCACACGGAGGTATATGCTATGAGCATTCAGGATATTATAAACGATCGAAAAATTCCCGAGCTTATGAGACTTAAGACGGGTAGAAAAATCAAGACCGACGCCGACCTTGCACAGCGCCGCGAGGAGCTTAAAAGAATGATGCAGGAGGAGGAATACGGATATATTCCCGCGAAGCCCGATCACCTTGACGTAAGTATGACCGAGGAGTATGCGAACTTCTGCGCGGGCAAGGCAGTAAGAAGAAAGCTTAAGTTCACCGTTACTATCGGAGAGAAGACCTTTTCCTGGCCCGTTACGGCGAGCATTCCGCAGAATAGGACCAATATTCCTGCATTCGTACATATAAATTTCCGTCCCGACGTGCCTGATATGTATCAGCCGACTGAGGAGATAATTGACAACGGATTTGCCGTTTTCTCCTTTGATTACAGAGACGTAACGAGCGACAACAACGATTTTAAGAACGGAATTGCCCCCATTTTCGGCAACCGCAGAAGAAACGATGCGCCCGGCAAGATCGCTATGTGGGCGTGGGCGGCAATGCGCGTAATGGACTATATCGAGACCCTTGATATGATCGACAAGTCGAACGTGGCTGTGGTCGGTCACTCACGCCTTGGAAAAACGGCGCTTGTGGCAGGCGGATATGACGAGAGATTTAAGTTTGTAATCTCGAACGACTCGGGCTGCTCGGGTGCAGCTATCACGCGCGGCAAGCAGGGTGAGACTCCTACCGTTATCACAAGAGTATTCCCCTTCTGGTTCTGCCCGAAGTATAACAAAAATGCGGCAAAATTTGACGAGGGTAAGTTTGACCAGCACTTCCTTATGGCGCTTACCGCCCCCCGTCACCTTATGGTCGGCAGTGCTGAGGAGGATCTGTGGGCTGACCCCGCAAGCGAGTTCCTTGGTGCCGAGATGGCGAGCGAGTTCTGGCGCTTTAAGGGTATGCGCGGACTTGTACACAACGGCGAGATCCCCGTGGCTAAGTGCGTGCTTGGCGAGGGCGAGGTGCTTTATCACGTGAGAAAGAACACTCACTACTTCAGCCGTGAGGACTGGCAGGAGTATATGGCGTATATAAAGAAGAATATTTAACGAAAAACAGCCTGTGCAGGAATTCTGCACAGGCTGTTTTTATATCTCTATCTCGTGGGTGCCGTCCTTGGTTACGTAATGGGTTTTGACGCCGAGGATATCCATCCAGCGACGGGTGACGGCGGTGCCGAACATTCGCATACGGCGGTCGTGCAGGTGCTTTTCCGTACGGGAGAGGTACGGGGGAAAATCGGGCTCGTTATACAGCCAATCGGGGCAACACCAGAGGCAGGCCTCGGGCATTATTTCGGCGTAGATTTCCATACCCACGTTCATATGGCCGTGGTGCGCCATTTGTACGATATCGGCCTTTAAGAGGTGGCGGGATTCACGGAAAAGGAAGTCGCCGCCGTCGGGGCCGAGGTCACCGAGGAAAAGGACGGTTTTGTGGGGTGCGGTGAGCTTAAAGACGAGAGATGAGTCGTTGATGACGTTGGACACGAGGCCCTTGTGCCAGGTGTAGATAAAATCTATTTTACACTCGTCGACGGTGATGCTGTCGCCCTGTGACACTATATGCGCACGGTCGCGTATGAGAGGCTCGACCTCGCCAAAGGCGGGGAGCATTTCGTTAAGCTCCTCACAGTAGTATTCGTAGTCGGGGACGTCGCGGTTTTCGATAAGTGAATACGGCGGGAAATTGTAGTAAAAGGCTTCGACGTCGAAGTCGCTGCCACCGTTTTTCGAAAGCTCGTCGACAAGGCCGCTTATATGGTCGTTGTGCGCGTGGGTGAGTATCCACGCCTTGATATGGCGGCCGCCTATATACTGCTTCAAAAGGGGCATATCAAGGGGTCTGCCGCCGTCGATGACTATGGCGTTGTTCTCGCGAGTGACGATGACGAATGCCATCATATATTTACTTGTTTCGGTTATCTGATAAAGAAGTGTTTTATCGTTCATTCACTTGTCCTCGGTGGGGCTTTTTATAACATTTTATCACACAAAAATGAAAACCGCAATCCCCTTTTCGGAGATTGCGGTCTATTTTAATTACTTTTTCTTAGGCTTGCGGATACGGTTGAGCTGCTTGTTCATCTTAAGAAGCTCTTCCTTGGTGAAGGAGATGTTCATCATACCCATCATGCTGGAAAGACGAAGAACGCTGAAGCCGCCGAGCATTTCCATAATGCTGCCTGCGTTGCCGCCCTTAAGGTCAACGTCGAAGCCGCCGGACTTTTCGCCGCCCTTCTTGCCCTTCTTGTTGGCGTCCATCTTCTTTTTAAGCTTAAGGCCGAGGGAGATGAACCAGAGCTTACCTCTCTTGGACTCCATGATATCGGAGATCTTATCGTTGATGGAGAATCTGCCCTCTTTCTCGACAACGTCGAACCAGTTGAGGACTGCGCCAACCTCGCGAAGAACGTAATCCATATTGCGCTCAGCAACCTTGCGGATCTTACCCTCATCGGTAAGCTCGCCTGCCTTGGCAACGATGGTGGACTCACCAACGTTGGGAACGTCGAAGTAGAAGAAGTGGTCGGGTGCGGTCTTCTTGCCGATGCTCTCACCGTTTACAAACAGCTCGACCTCGGGCTGGTTGGAGTATACGGTAACCTTGGTAACGTCCTCGGGACGGTCGATATATCTCTTGCCGCAGAGGTGAACGAAGGGTTCGTCGGAGAGCCAAGCCTTGTATGCGTAGAAGGCATCCTTCTTGTACTTTCTGTCCATAGTGACAAGACCCTTATGGTTCTGTCCGTTCTCGCCGCCCTCTGCACGAGCGTCAGCGCCGAAGTCGAACATATTCCATACGTGGGTGGACCACATGAACTTACGGGGGAAGAGCTGCTTTATAAGCTCCTCGTGGTAGTATGCCTGATATTCCTCGGTGTAGTCGCCCTGTCTGGGGTCGGAGGTGTGCCAGTTAAGCGCCTCACAGCCGTACTCGGAGCAACCGATCGGGATATT
The DNA here is from genome assembly GCA_045634425.1 of Eubacteriales bacterium. Classification (GTDB taxonomy): domain Bacteria; phylum Bacillota; class Clostridia; order Oscillospirales; family CAG-272; genus UBA1740. The sequence goes on from JAZRAF010000086.1 coordinate 8,301, forward strand.
GGGGTGGGTGGCGTGGAACTTATCGAACCAGGGGCCGTTCATAGTGGTATCGCCACCGTACCAGCCGAAGTAGTGGTTGTAGGAAACGAGATCGGGGATCTGGATATAGGGGTCGTCCATCTTGCACATAGAAACTGCAGCGATGGTGGTAAGACGGGTCTTATCCATCTCGTGAACGAGGTCGTTGAGGATGCGGTGATTCTCAAGAAGGTCCTCGGTAGAGCCGCCGATGGAGATCTCGTTGGAAAGTCCCCAGAAGAAGATGGAGGCGTGGTTGTAGTTCTGAGTTACAAGCTCCTTCATCTGCGAGATGGTGTTCTCACGGCCGGTGGGCATATGCTTGGAGATATAGGGGATCTCTGCCCAGATAACAAGACCGTTCTCGTCGCAGAGGTCGTAGAAATACTGATCGTGCTGATAGTGAGCAAGACGGATAGTGGTTGCACCGACCTCCATAATGAGGGCGATGTCCTCCTCGTGATGCTCGGGAAGGAGCGCGTTACCTACGCCGAGACGGTCCTGGTGACGGGATACACCGCGAAGGGGGTATTCCTCACCGTTGAGGATAAAGCCGTTGTCGGGGTCAACGCGGAAGGTACGGCAGCCAAAGCGGTTGCAAACGTTGTCAAGGACGGTCTCGCCCTCTACGATCTCGACCTCACAGCAATAGAGGTAGGGGTCGCGGCGACCGTGCCAGAGGTGAACGTCATTGATCTCGAAGGTGACCTTGGAGTCCTTGGACTCGATCTTCTGAATCTCATTTTCTTCCTTATCGTAGATGGTGTAAACGAGCTTCTGGTTGTCGGTGAGGGGGGTGGTAAATACCTCAACCTCGACCTTTGCATCCTTACCGTCAACGGTGGGGGTGATCTTAAGGCCGGTGCCGCCGTAGTAGTCAAGGTCGAAGTGAGACTTGTTAACAGCGATGAGGTTAACGTCACGGTAGATACCGCCGTAGAAGGTGAAGTCAGCCATCTGGGGATATACGGAATCGCTCGGTGAGTTGTCCACAACGATAGAAAGCTCAACGTCACCCGCGAGAAGATACTTTGTTATATCCGCGCGGAAGGTCGAGTAACCGCCGTCGTGGTGGATGAGATGCTCGCCGTTTGCGTAAACGTCGGACGAGGAGTTAGCACCGCATATCTCAACGTAGTAGCACTCTGCTGCGGGAACCTCGCTCTTAGCGATAGTTTTCTTATAAACGCAGGAGCCGCGGAAGTAATCGTTTCCGCCGTCCTGTCCGTCAGTCGCGTTCCAGGAGTGAGGGATATTGATAGCTTCACCGACAGCGTTAATGTCGGTTGAGTC
>JAZRAF010000087.1:0-1892 GCA_045634425.1 Eubacteriales bacterium
ATACCTCTGCACCTTTTTATTGGGTTTTGATTACTTGAAGTACTTGACCATAGACTTGAACATCTTGATGTCGTAGTCACCGTAGACGTTCTTGTAAAGGCCGTTTGCGATACGCTCGGAGTGACCCATCTTACCGAATACGCGGCCGTCGGGCGAGGTGATACCCTCGATAGCGAGAGTAGAGCCGTTGGGGTTGTAGTCGATCTCGTAGGTTGCTTCGCCGTTTGCGTTTACGTACTGAGTTGCGATCTGGCCGCCTGCGATAAGCTTAGCGATCATATCGTCGGTTGCAAGGAACTTACCTTCTCCGTGGGAGATCGGAACGTTGTAAACGTCACCGACGTTGCACTCAGCGAGCCAAGGAGACATATTAGACGCGATGCGTGTTCTTACGATCTTGGACTGGTGGCGTGCGATGTTGTTGAAGGTAAGGGTGGGACAACTCTCGTCGGTGTCGATGATCTTGCCGAAAGGAAGAAGACCGAGCTTGATAAGAGCCTGGAAGCCGTTACAGATACCGCACATAAGACCGCCGCGGTTGTCAAGAAGGTCGGTTACTGCCGCCTTTACGTCAGCGCCGCGGAAGAATGCGGTAATGAACTTACCCGAGCCGTCGGGCTCGTCACCGCCGGAGAAGCCGCCGGGAACGAATATAGCCTGAGAGGTTGCGATCTTCTTTGCGAAGGTGTCAGCACTTCTCTTGATGCCGTCTGCGGTAAGGTTGTTGATAACGAATATCTCGGGCTCGGCACCTGCGTCACGAACTGCCTTTGCAGAGTCGTATTCACAGTTGGTGCCGGGGAATACGGGGATAAGAACCTTGGGCTTTGCGCACTTGATTGCGGGAGCAACTCTCTTCTTTGCCTCGAAGGAGACGGTCTCGGGCTTTTCCTCGTTATATGCGATATTGCAGGAGTAAACAGACTCGAGCTTGCCCTCGTAGGCCTCGATGACCGCACCCGTGTCAATTTTTTCGCCATTGTAGGAGAAGGTCTGCTCCTCGGTTACGTAGCCGAGAGGCTTGCAGCAGCCGCGACCCTGGCACTCGGTAACCTCAAGAACGAAGGAGCCGTACTTGTAGGAGAAGAGGTCGGAGAGGGTGAGGCCGGAATCGAACTCGAAGCCGTAGCCGTTACCCATAGCCATCTTCATAACAGCCTCACAAACACCGCCGATGGTGGGAGTGTAAGCGGCAAGGACCTTGCCCGCTCTCATAAGAGAGGTGACCTTGTCAAAGACGGCAAGGAGGGATTCGGTCACGGGGAGTCCGTTTTCATCATACTCGGGAGAAAGAAGAACAACCTTAGAGCCTGCACGCTTGAACTCGGGGGAGATAGCGTTTGCAGCCTTGTCGGTGGTTACTGCGAAGGAGATAAGAGTGGGAGGAACGTCGAGCTTTTCAAAGGAGCCGGACATAGAGTCCTTACCGCCGATGGCAGCAACGCCAAGCTCCATCTGTGCCTTGAATGCACCGAGGAGTGCAGAGAGGGGCTTGCCCCATCTCTTGGGATCCTTCATAGGCTTTTCAAAATATTCCTGGAAGGTGAGGTAGGTATCGGTGAAATCAGCACCGGTAGCGATAAGCTTGGAGACCGACTCGACGACCGCCATATAAGCGCCGTGGTAGGGGCTTGCGGACGAAAGGTCGGGGTTGTAGCCCCAGGACATAAAGGACGCATCGTCAGTATGTGCCTTCTCCATAGAGATCTTATGTACCATTGCCTGAATGGGAGTGCGCTGATACTTACCGCCGAAGGGCATCAGTACCGTGCCTGCGCCGATGGTGGAATCAAATCTCTCGGAGAGACCGCGCTTCGAGCAGGTGTTGAGGTCGGTGGCAACCGCCATCATACCCTCGGTAAAGCTCTTCGGGAGCTCCTTGTTGTAGTCCT
>JAZRAF010000088.1:0-5974 GCA_045634425.1 Eubacteriales bacterium
GTGTCGGCAGGCATTCTGATCTCAAATGAGGTTATACCAACCTCAAGGCAGCCCTTGTGCTTATTTCTTACGTAAACCGCGGATGCCGGATCGTCACCGACGAGGACCACCGCAAGTCCGGGTGCATATCCGTAAGCGTCCTTGAATTTTTGGACGCCGGCGGCGATATCGCCTCTTGTGCTCGCTGATACGAGCTTGCCATCTATAATTTCTGCCATAATTTATTTCTTCTTTGTGTTGTTTTTCTGCTTTTCGGGCTGTATGAATATCGGCTTCTCATACTTCTTGATGGCAAAGTAGGTGAGCAGCGCTGCCGCGCCGATAAATATCAGGCAAGCGAGCAGTTGACTGACACGCACCGTGCCACCGAATATCATAAGGCTGTCCGTGCGGAGTCCCTCGATCCAGAGTCTGCCAAGGCCGTACCAACCAAAGACCATAAGGAACACCTGTCCGTCATACTTGCGGTGCTTGTAGAAAAGGTTGATAAGCACGAAGCCGACGAGGTTCCAAAGCGACTCGTAAAGGAAGGTGGGGTGAACGAATACCATCTCGGCAGTTGCGAAATCGTATCTTGTGTTTCCGTTCTGAAGTCCCATACGGATAAAGGCGTCGGTCTGATAGCCGTAGGCCTCACCGTTCATAAAGTTGCCCCAACGGCCGATAGACTGCGCGAGGATGATGCCGGGAGTACAGCAGTCTGCAATCGTGAGGAAAGGTATTTTCTTAAAGCGCGCTACGAGAAATACCGCCAAAGCACCGGCGAGAATACCGCCGTAAATGGCAAGACCGCCGTTTCTTATATTTATGACATCGCGGAAGGTGTCATACTGATCGAGCGTTGTAAGGACGTAATAAAGTCTTGCGCCGATAATTCCGGTAGGAACGACGAAGAGGAGAAAGTCTACTATATCCTCGGTGCTGACCTTGACCTGATTTGCACGCCAGATGGTATAAAGGCCTGCCGCGATAATGCCCATCGTGATTATCAGGGCGTACCAAGCGATCTCCATACCAAAAATGGTAAATGCAACGCTGTCTACCTCAAACTCTCCGATTCCCAGGCCGGGAAAAGATATTTTAGAAATTTTAAGCATTGTTCCCTCCCGTCTTAAGGCTTCAAGGTGTATTTCTTATTGATAACGTCGGAAATGGTGATTCCCTGCAGCTTTCTTGCCACGTCGAGGCTTATCGTATCAAATATGTGGTGATAGATGCATGCGGTCTTGTCGGGGTTAAGCGCACACGCCTCACCCGAGTCAAGGCAACGGGATATTGCTATCGGGCCGTCGATAAGCTCTATAACTGCCTTAAGAGTTATTTTGTCCGGAGAGACTGCGAGCTTATACCCACCCTTTGCTCCCTTGTAGGAGGTAACGAACTCGCCTACTACAAGCTTATGCAATATTTTAAGTGCAAATCGCAGTGTGACGAGGGTTTCGTCGGCGATGGTCTGCGCATCTACCTTTTCCTCGTGGTGTGCGAGGGCGGTAAGTATTCTCAATGCGTAATCTGATTCAAGGGTGATTCTCATTATCTTCTCCGATTTTTAAATATGGGATTCCTTCGAAAAAGAATCCCATAGATGTTGATTATTTCTTTGCGTTGTGCTTGTCGAGGATCTTGTGGATTCTCTTAGACTGATCAAGCAGGTGGCTGATGGTCTGGTCGTGGTTAAGAGTGTCGATTATGTATGCAACGTACTTGCACATATTAACCTCGTGGTACCACTCGCGCTCAAGGAGCTCGGGCATTCTGTAAACGAGGTTGGTGGTGAAGATCTTATCAAAGATGCCTTCATTGTATGCGGCGTCAAGATGCTCAAAGCCGTTGCAGAAAAGGCCGAAGGTAGCGAATACGAAGATTCTCTTTGCGCCCTTCTCCTTAAGCTGCTTTGCAACGTCGATGATGGAGTCACCGGAGGAGATCATATCGTCAACGACGATAACGTCCTTACCCTTAACGTCACGGCCAAGGTACTCGTGTGCGACGATGGGGTTCTTACCGTTTACGATGATGGAGTAATCGCGGCGCTTGTAGAACATACCAAGGTCGATTCCCATAACCGAGGAGTAGTACATACACTTGCCCATACCGCCCTCGTCGGGAGAGATTATCATAGTCTTATCGGGAGAAATTTCAATATCGGGATATGCCTTAAGAAGCGCCTTAAGCATCTGGTAGGAGGATCTTACGTTTTCAAAGCCGCTAAGAGGAATAGCGTTCTGAACTCTGGGGTCGTGAGCATCAAAGGTGATGATGTTGGTGATACCCATATTCACAAGCTCCTGAAGAGCGAGTGCACAGTCAAGAGACTCTCTACCCGAGCGCTTATGCTGTCTGCCCTCGTAAAGCATAGGCATAATAACGCTGATTCTGCGTGCCTTGCCGCCGATAGCGCCAACGATACGCTTGATATCCTGGAAGTGATCATCCGGGCTCATAGGAACGGTCTGACCGTACATATTGTAGGTAACACCGTGGTTAAATACATCGCATACGATGTATACGTCGTGACCTCTCAAAGACTGATAGATCGCGCCCTTGCCCTCACCGCTTCCGAAACGGGGGCAAGCCGAATCAATAAGAAACGTTGCGTCGGAATCGTGGCGGCGCCACTCCTTAAGATAGGAATCGACCTCGCTTACAAAGTCCTCGCATCCGCGCATTCCGATAACGCTCAAATCGCCATACAAAGTGTCCTTCATTTTTTCTCTCCCAATGAATTTATTAAATTTTTAGAAATAACAGTTTAATTATATACCAATTTAGTATTATTGTCAATATCCAAAACGACAAAAGCAACCCTCACTTTTTAATTTTTGTTGTCCTTTTTGTCGAAAACCGGCTTTCAAAGGAGGAGTTAGTGTGAAATATACCGAAAACGGTACGCTTACTGTAAGAACCTACACCGCATCGGGCGCCCTGCCGGTCAAGGGTGCGCTGATAAGAATAACGGGTGCTGACGAGCACAACCGCTTCGTTGATTTTACCCTTTTGACCGATGAGGACGGGGTTACGGGTGCGATTTCCCTGCCCACGCCTGACAGAGATCTTTCTATGGGCTCGGGAACTCCCGAGATCCCCTATGCGATCTATGACGTTGAGGCAAGTGCGGACGGATATTATACCAAGAGGATCAGGAGCGTTGCGATCTTCACGGGGGTGAACTCCACGCAAGCGATCAATATGATACCCGTATCGGTCGGCACACACGCCGAGGAATATCCGCGCGGAAACCTCGATGCGACCGTATATGAAAACGAATACCTGTAAGGAGAGATGAGATTTGATAGAATATCCAACCATACCCGAAAATATCGTCGTGCATTTAGGGCCGCCGACGTCGGATGCACAAAACGTGACGGTAAGCTTTCCCGACTATATAAAAAACGTTGCATCAAGTGAGATCTACCCCACCTGGCCGCGTGAGGCGCTGATAGCCAACATTCTTGCCGAGATATCGGTGGCGCTTAACCGCGTATATACGCAATATTACCGCAGTGCCGGCTACGACTTTGACATCACCTCATCAATAGCGCACGACCAATCGTTCGTATATCAGAGGAATATTTACAGCAATATCTCGGATATAGTTGACGAGATATTTAACAGCTACATAAAGCGACCCGAGTTTATCGAGCCGCTGTACGCGACGTTTTGCGACGGTATTGAGGTGAGCTGTGCAGGTCTTTCGCAATGGGGATCGGTAGACCTTGCAAATGCAGGCAGATCGGCGTGTGAGATACTGCAGAATTATTACGGCAGCAATATCGAGCTTGTCGAAAACGTTGAGACCGGCACCGTGCCTGCGCCGAATACCGTGCTAAGAGAGGGGGATACGGGTCGTGACGTTGAGCTTATGCAGCGAAGCCTTAACCGCATATCGACAAACTATCCCGGCATACCCAAGATCGCACCTGCGGACGGATTTTTCGGCAAAAGCACCACCGATGCGGTGAAAAAGTTCCAGGAGGTCTTTGACCTCACGCCCGACGGCATAATCGGAAAAAGCACCTGGTACAGGATACAGTTCATATACAACGCCGTCAAAAAGCTGGCGTCGCTGAATTCCGAGGGGTTAAGGCTTTCCGACCTGTCGACCGCTTATCCTGCTGAATTAAAACAAGGGGACGAGGGTGTCGGCGTGCTTGTGCTTCAATACTACCTGCACTATATATCCACCTTTATTCCCACGGTTTCGGACACCGCCGTTGACGGTGCGTTTGGCCCCGCAACGCGGCAGTCGGTCATCTCGTTTCAGCGCACCTACGGTCTTTCTGAGACGGGTGTCGTAGACCGCCCAACCTGGGATTCGATCGAGGATGCGTATTACGCCTACTTAAGAAGCATACCCTACGAGGTGACGAACGGAACTCCGCTCCCCTTTCCCGGGCGTATTTTGCAGCTCGGCGACTCGGGCAACGACGTGCTCGCGCTTCAAAGGTATCTTAATTTCATATCAGAAACCTACACGAGCATACCGCAAATTACCGAGGACGGCGATTTCGGCCCTGCGACCGAGCGTGCGCTACGCGCATTTGTAGATCAGTTTGACCTGCCGTACGACCCGTCGAGAGTCAGCGCTGCGCTTTGGTATGCGATAACCAACGTTTACGACGATCTATACACCGGCGGCAGGGTTGCCGAGGGGCAATTCTCGGGCACGACTATCGCATAAGGGGGATAAAATGTACAGAATAAACGACAGGCAAGCGGCGGTGCGCGAGATAAAGAAATATCTTTACGTGATCGCCACAAGAGTATATCCCGAGATAGGCAGGACGACTATTGACGGACAGTATGACGAACAAACGCGGGAGTCGGTGAGGCGTTTTCAAGGGATAATGGGGCTTGCTGATGACGGTGCGGTTGATTTTCGGACTTTTACAGCACTTTATGAGGCTTATCGGCGTGAAAAAGAGGATTTTTACGCACGGAACTACGTCGTTGAGGCAACCGACTTCCCCGTCACCGTTGGCAGCAAGGGAGAAAACGTGCGCGCCTTACACATTCTTATAAACGAGCTTTCGGGTGAGCACCCTGAGGTCGGCGGCGTTGGCGTGGGCAGCTTTTACTCGGCTAACACGGCGGAGTCGGTAAGGGCGATACAGCGTGCATACGGGCTTTATGAGTCCGGCGAGGTTGACAAAATGCTTTTTGCACGGATGCGTGCGGAGCTTGAGGCGATACGAAGGCGAGATAAAAATCCCGAGGAGATGATTTAATTACCCCTGTGCGGTTATAATCTTACGTGATGAAAAACAGAAAGCGTGGTACACAATGAGCAACAGATTTACCGAGAAGGCAGAAAAGGCACTTAACAACGCGGTCAGGACGGCTGAGGAATTCGGGCACACTTATATAGGCAGCGAGCATATACTTTTATCCCTTTGCCGTGCTACGGAGTCGGCGGCGGCAATAATTCTCGGCAAATTTACGGTAACTGCGGAAAAGACGGCGCACAGTATCAAGGAATACTCGGGCACGGGGCTTAAAAGCACGCTTACGCCAAAGGATATGACACCCTGCTCAAAGAAGATAGTTGAGGGGTCGTACAGAATATCGGTAAAGTACGGTGCACAGAAGATAGGCACGGAGCATATACTTTTTGCCTTGCTTGAGGAAAAGACGTCGGTGGCGGTAAAGCTGCTCATATATATGGGCGTTGATATAACTGCGCTTACGGACGAGGTGGAGACGTTGCTGAGGACCACCGACAAGAGCAACGCACAAAAGACGGGCACGAAGGTGACACCATCGCCCCTTAAGCAGCACGGAAAGAATCTTACGGCACTTGCAAAGGAAGGAAATCTTGACCCCGTAATAGGCAGAGACAAGGAGACCGAGCGGCTTATACGCATACTTTGCAGAAAGAACAAGAACAATCCCTGCCTTATCGGTGAGGCGGGCGTTGGAAAGACGGCGATAGTCGAGGGGCTTGAAGTCGGAGGCCAAGCGGTCTTAGGAAGAC
>JAZRAF010000089.1:0-5719 GCA_045634425.1 Eubacteriales bacterium
CCTTATGTTGCAGGCGCAACTGTTGTTGCTAACGTCGTTAAGAACGGTAAATCCAAGAAGATCGACGTAATCAAGTACAAGTCCAAGAAGAACGAAAAGAAGAAGATCGGTCATCGCCAGGACTATACTAAGATCCAGATCGAAAAGATCGAAGGCTAATTCGAAAAGATGACAACAATTACATTCTATAAGTCAAACGGTATTTATTACGGTTTTGAGGAGCAGGGACATACGGGCTACGGCGAGTCCGGTGATGACGTATTGTGTGCGGCTCTTTCAAGTATGACTATGTTTCTTATAAACGCGATCGAGGTATCCTATGCCTGCGACGTTGATTATAAGATTGACGAGAAGTCTACCGATATCCGCGTAATTGCTAAATCCGCCCTTCCTAAATATGAAAAGGATGAAAAGAAGCAGTTTGCTGTTTCGGGTCTTATACAGGCTTATTTCTTCCAGCTTATGGATCTTGTTGAGGAATATTATGAGTTCCTTGACGTAAAAGAGATCGAGCGCGAGATCTAAGCAACCAAAATACGGCTAATGCCATTCAAATAATACGGAGGTATAAGAAATGTTGAAGCTCAGTTTGCAATTCTTCGCTCACAAAAAGGGCGTAGGTTCTACTAAAAACGGCCGCGATTCCGAGTCTAAGCGCCTTGGCGTTAAGAAGGCTGACGGACAGGCAGTTATCGCAGGCAATATCATCGTTAGACAGCGCGGCACCAAGATCCATCCCGGCAAGAACGTCGGTATCGGTACTGATGACACTCTCTTCGCACTCATCGACGGAACTGTTAAGTTCGAGCACATTTCCGGCGGCAAGAAGCAGGTTAGCGTTTACGCTGCTGACTAATATTTCAAAAAAGAGTAGTTTAACTGCTCTTTTTTGTTTTATGTGGTAAAAAAAGATCAGTTCTGTTCTTTTTTACATAAAAATAATTCTTTTTCACATTGTATTTCTAAGCTTTTGGGGATATAATGGAAATGCTAAAAATAAAGCTTGGAAAGGAACGGTTTTGTTATGTCCATACTTGTTACAGGCGGTACCGGCTATATCGGTTCGCATACAGTTGTCGAGCTGTTGAATATCGGCGAGGAGGTCGTTATCGTTGATAACCTCTCCAACAGTAAGCTTTGTGTTCTTGATAGAATAGAGAAGATCACAGGAAAGCGCCCTGAGTTTATCAAGTGCGATTTGCTTGATATGGAAAAGCTTTCGGAGGTTTTTGACACTCATAAGGATATTGAGTCAGTTATCCATTTTGCCGGCTTTAAGGCAGTTGGCGAGTCTGTTTCAATGCCTATCAAGTATTATCATAATAACCTTACAGGTACCTTTAACCTTTTGACCGCAATGCGCGAGCACGGCGTGAACAGAATTGTTTTCTCCTCCTCCGCTACCGTTTACGGTCTGCCTAAGAGCGTTCCGATCAGCGAGGATTTTCCTCTCTCCACCACCAACCCCTACGGTGAGACCAAGCTTATGATCGAGCGTATACTCAAGGATTGCACCGTTGCATACCCCGATCTCTCGGTTTGCGTGCTTCGTTACTTCAATCCTATCGGCGCTCATTCCTCCGGCCTTATCGGCGAGGACCCCAGAGGTATTCCCAATAACCTTCTTCCTTATATTTCTAAGGTTGCTGCAGGTAAGCTTGAGTGCCTTAGCGTCTTTGGCAACGATTACAACACCAAGGACGGCACCGGTGTGCGCGACTTCATCCACGTTGTTGACCTCGCACTTGCACATCTTAAGGCGATAGAGTATACCGCAAATATGAAGGGAATCGATTATATCAACGTCGGTACAGGTAACGGATATTCCGTTCTTGAGATGGTTGCCGCTTTTGAGAAGGCGTGGGGCGCACCTGTAAAGTATAAGATCGCACCCCGTCGTCCCGGTGATATCGCAGAGTGCTATGCAGACCCCAAGAAGGCTGCCGAGACTCTCGGATGGCGTGCTGAGCGTGGTCTTGAGCAGATGTGCGAGGACTCCGCAAGATGGCAGAGAATGAATCCCGACGGTTACCCCGACGACTAATTTAAACAACAAAGGGGCCTTTTTAAAAGCGCCCCTTCATTTATGAAAGGACAATAAAACATGCTTCCTCTTGTAGATAAAAAGTTCTTCCTTTTGGATATGGACGGTACTATATATCTTGATAACGATCTCTTTGACGGCACCCTCGATTTTCTTGCAAAGGTGCGTGAAAAGGGCGGTCGTTACATCTTCGTTACCAACAATTCTTCTAAGGGTGTAGACGCTTACGTAAAGAAGCTCAACACCATCGGTATCCCCGCGGTTGATGATGACTTCCTCACCTCTACGGATGCAACTATTCTTTATTTAAACACTAAATTTCCGGGCAGAAAGTTCTATTCCTTTGGAACCGAATCCTTCACCAAGCAGCTTCGCGACTCGGGTGTTAATGTTACGACCACCCTTGAGGACGACATTTTCGGCCTCGTAATTTCCAACGACCAGGAACTCACCTTCAAGAAGCTTGACGATGCTTGCATACTCCTTGGCCGTGGCGTTGAGTACATCGCAACCAACCCCGACTGGGTATGTCCCACCTCTTACGGCTACGTGCCCGACTGTGGCTCCTTCGTAGATATGCTTCGCCGCGCAACGGGTAAGATGCCTACCTTTATCGGTAAGCCTCAGCCCGAGATGCTTCTTCTCGCTATGCAGAAGTTTGGCTACTCCAAGGACGAGACCGTAATGGTCGGCGACCGTGTTTACACCGATATCGCATCCGGCTACAACGCCGGTGTTGATACCGTATTCGTTCTCAGCGGAGAGGGTACTATGGAGGATGCGGAAAACACCGACACCAAGCCCACCTACATACTCGATAACATTCGTGAGCTTTACAACAGAATTTAAGAAAGGTATATAGAAATTGATTACAGTAAGTAACGTAGCGTTCCAGTTCGGCGGTCAGATACTCTTCAAGGACGTCGACCTGAAATTCACCCCCGGCAACTGTTACGGCATTATTGGCGCTAACGGTGCGGGTAAGTCCACCTTCCTTCGCATCCTTTGCGGCGAGCTTGAGCCCACCAAGGGTAACGTGTATATCCCCGAGACCGTTCGTATGTCGGTTCTTAAGCAGAACCACTTCGCATTTGAGGAGTTTTCGGTTCTCGATACCGTTATTATGGGTAACAAGCGCCTCTACGATATAATGAAAGAGAAGGACGAGCTTTACGCAAAGCCCGATTTCTCCGATGAGGACGGTATCCGAGCATCCGAGCTCGAGGGCGAGTTTGCCGAGCTTAACGGCTGGGAGGCAGAGTCTGATGCTTCCAAGCTCATTCAGGGCCTCGGCCTTACTGATTCCTACCTCTATATGCAGATGTCCGAGCTTAAGGAAAGTGAAAAGGTTAAAGTCCTTCTTGCGCAGGCACTTTTCGGTAATCCCGATATAATCCTTCTTGACGAGCCTACCAACGGTCTTGATATCGATGCGGTTGCTTGGCTCGAGGACTTCCTCTCCGATTACTTCGGTACCGTTCTTGTCGTATCGCACGACCGTCACTTCCTTAACGACGTTTGTACCAACATAGTTGATATTGACTACTCCGGCATTAAGATGTACGTTGGTAACTATGAGTTCTGGTATGAGTCCAGCCAGCTTATCCAGCGTATGATAAAGATGCAGAACAAGCGCAACGAGGAGAAGATTGCAGAGCTTCAGAGCTTCATTCAGCGCTTCTCGGCAAACAAATCCAAGTCCCGTCAGGCAACCTCGCGCCGTAAGCTGCTTGATAAGCTTACTATCGAGGAGCTTCCTGCATCCAGCCGTCGCTATCCCTTCATCGGATTTGATATGGATAGAGAGCCAGGCAAGGAGATTCTGCACGTTGAGGGCCTTACCAAGTCCTTGAACGGCAATCTTCTCTTTAAGGACCTCACCTTCCACGTATATAAAGAGGATAAGATCGCTTTCCTTGGCAACGAGCTTGCTATAACACAGCTTTTCAAGATTCTTAACGAGGAAGAGAAGGCAGACGCAGGCGAGTTTAAGATCGGCGTATCTATCACCACCTCCTATTTCCCCCACGATAACTCCGCTTATTTCGAGGGTCACACCGAGTCTATTCTCGATTGGATGCGTCAGTATTCCAAGGATCAGACCGAGACCTACCTTCGTGGCTTCCTTGGCAAGATGCTTTTCTCCAACGAAGCAGTTTTTAAGCCCGTTAACGTGCTTTCGGGTGGTGAGAAGGTTAGATGTATGTTCTCCCGTATGATGATGTTCGGCTCGAATATGCTCATCATCGACCAGCCCACCGACCACCTCGACCTTGAGTCTATCACCGCGGTAAACAACGGTATGCAGGCGTTCAAGGGCAATATCCTTTTCTCGTCCCACGACTACGAAATCGTTAACACCGTAGCGAACAGAATTATTGAGATTCACCCCGACGGCAGCTTTACCGACCGTCGTGGCACCTACGAGGAGTACCTCGAATACAAAAAATCTCTTAACTAATATAGCTTTAATGCCCACCCGTGTCAATTTTTTCATCGGGCGGGCATCTTTTTTTGACAGGGAAGCGCAACTTGTAGGCGCACGCGCGCAATAATATTAAAATTACTATTGCTTTTATTGTCGATATGTGATAGACTATTAACGTTGGAAAAAAACATTTTTTGTAAGGGAGAGTCATTTTATGACAAAAAATTTCAAAAGTAGTCTTGCTATGCTCTTGGTCATTGTTATGACCTTTACTATGTGCGTAGCATTCGTACCTGCTCTCGGCGTTGACGCCAGTGCAGCAAGCGTAGACTACGTATATAGCGGCAAATACATATATAACTGGGGAACGCGCGGCACCGTCGCAACCTTCCTCTCACCTAAGGCCGAGGACTTTTATGAGAAGTACTCCTCGTATGCCGAGCTCGCGGCTTTTGCCGGTGGCACAGGCACCTCTAACGCTCCCAGCAGCGCCCTTTATAATGAGCTGAAGAGTCTTATGACAGGTGCGCACACCTACATCACCGATTACCAGGAAACCAGATATCTTTATCAGTACACCGACTGTGAAGCAGGCGGCGGCGCGATTTCCTCATTCTATTCCGGCAAGTCGATCGGTCCCGCGTGGGATAGCGGATCTACCTGGAACCGTGAGCATACCTGGCCTAACAGTAAGGGACTTGGCGGTAATGACGAAAACGACCTTATGATGCTTCGTCCTACCTCCACAAGCGAAAACGGAGCAAGAGGTAACAAGGCCTACGGCAAGAGCTCGGGATATTACAATCCTAACAGCGAGTCTAACGGACAGTACGACCTTCGCGGTGACGTTGCCCGTATCTTCCTCTACGTTTACGTCCGTTGGGGCAATACCGGCGCTTATGCTTGGGGCACGGGCGGTGTTATGGAGAGCGTTGACGTTCTTCTTGAATGGATGGAGGCTGATCCCGTTGATACCTGGGAGCTTGGCCGTAACGACTCGGTTGAGGCAATCACCGGCACCCGTAACGTTTTTGTAGACTATCCTGAGCTTGGCTTCCTTCTTTTTGGTGCTGAGATCCCTGAGGATATGACTACTCCCTCCGGCGAGGGCAGTGCAAAGTGCGATCACAACAACTTCGACTCCGGCGTTGTTTTTGCAGCAACCTGTACCGCAGGCGGCTATACCGTTTACACCTGCCGTACCGCAGGCTGCGGATACAGCTATAAGGGCAACTCCACCCCCGCTA
>JAZRAF010000090.1:0-33872 GCA_045634425.1 Eubacteriales bacterium
GAGCATTGCGGTGTCGAGGGTGCGGAGCTTGCCGTTTGCCATCGGGCCAACGTTCATAAGAAGGTTAGAGCCGAAGCGGCGGCACACGCAATAGTCGCGGATGATGTCGGCAAGGGATTTGAAGTTATAATCAAGGCTGGAGAAGCCCCAATGGTCGCCGAACACCTGACACATTTCGCTTGCGATATACTTAGGCGAGTCACCCATATTTATGGGCTGAGGCTTGCCGCGCTCAAAGGTGACGGAGTCAAGCTCGATATGGCCGAGCGCACCTCTTGCGTGCAGGCCGGTGTTGTTGATGATCATCGCATCGGGCTGATGCTTACGGATGAGGGAGTAGAGTGCATCCTCCTCCCAATCTGCGCCCTTTTTATCCCAAGTGCCGTCAAACCAAAGACCGCCGATCTTACCGTAGCGGGTGCAGAGTATCTCAACGCTTGCGCGGAGGTATTCAAGGTACTTTTTGAAATCGCCGTTGTAGCTTTCCTCGTGCCAGTCAACGAGGGTGTGATAGAAGAAAGGAACTATGCCCTCGGCGTTGCAGGCATCAACGAACTCGCGGACAAGGTCACGGCCGGCGAGGGCGTGGGGAGCATCGTAATCGCTGATGGGGGATGCATCGTAAAGAGAAAATCCCTCGTGATGACGGGTGGTGAGGGTGATGTATTTACAGCCCGCCGCCTTTGCGGTCCTGACAAGCTCACGTGCCCAATCGGGGTCGGGGTCAAAGCGCTCGGGGAGCTTTGAATATTCCTTCGGGTCAAGCTTACAGGAATAAAGCGCCCACTCTCCCCTGCCGAGTATGCTGTAAAGGCCGAAATGGACGAACATTCCGAACTCCATGGCCTCAAAATTCTTGATACGTTGTTCAATAATCATAACATTCTCCTTAAATTAAGCTTGCTATAACGACACCGGCGACACCAAACGCCAAGCCGACTGCCGCACCGCACAAAACGTCACGTAAAAAATGTATGCCAAGCAGCACCCGTGTAACAGCAATTAAGGTTGCGAGCACCAAAAGACCGAGTGAAACGAGGGGGCTTACGAGAAGTGACAGAGTGGTGATCACAAAGGCGGAGTAGCAGTGCCTGCTTGGGAAGGATTCACCCCGCTTTTCCCTTGGCTTTACGGTGTAAAAATCGTAGACCTCGTAGGGACGGGGGTAGTTAAAGAGCTTGCGTGCGACGGTCACAGCAAGGTAGCCGAGAGCCGCCGAAGCAGCCGCAATAGCCGCATCCCACCACTCGTTGCCGAGTGCGAGTATCGTAAGCACAAGGGCGAAAAAGAGGACGTTCGTATAAACGCAGACCTTGCCGACTGTGGCGAGGATCTTTTTCTTTTTTTCGGACGCGTAAACGTCACGCAAAAGCTTTTCCATTTTTACCCTCCTTACGATTTTCATCAAGGAGATTTTAACACACAAACGAAGAGAATGTCAATAGATTTATATTATTTTTAAGACTTGTGCGCTATGCGGCGAGCACGCGCATAACGGAAACGGTAAGATCGTCGTTGCTTTTTGAGTTTTCCTGAGCGAGGGCAAGAAGCTCACGGGCGTATTCATCCGCTGTTTTGTCGGTAGGCTTGGCGAGAAATTCGAGCAGCCAGGGCACGTCATCGGGAAGCACCGAGACGCCGTCGGAGAGCATCACGACGTAGTCGCCGCCCTCAACCCTTGCGACCACCTGCTCAGAGTCGACCTCGGAGGAAAGACCGACGGGAGCGGTGCGCGAGCGGATACGGTAGATCGAGTCGGCGTGCTTGACGTATGAGGGGGCGGCGCCGCACTTGGTAAAGAGCGCCTCACCGGTAACAAGGTCAAAGGAAAATATATCAACGGTGGTCGAGCATTCCTCGCCACGGTGCTTGATTATACCGCCAAGGGAGTCGAGGATAAGCGACTCGTTGCCGCATTCGAGCATCTCGCTAAGGAAGCGGCAGGCAAAGCGGGAGGTGCGCATAGCGACCGCGCCCGAGCCCATACCGTCACAAAGCAGGGAGCGGAACACACCGCCGCGCGTGGCGAAGTGTGCACTGTCGCCGGAAATGCCCGTATTTGGCGATGCGACAGAGGCCGTGGAGCTCTCAATTCTCCACACGGGTGCGGCCTTACACTCCAAAACGGTGATATTTCCGTTTCTCCCGACCGACACGACCTCAAGCCGTGCACCAAGGGCGCGGCCAAGCTCGCCGAGCACCTTTTCGGAACAAAGAGACGTGCCTTCACTCTCGTCGGCGGCGATGATAATATGCCCTGCCCCCTCGCCAAGCACGCGCACGCAGCCCTCGGGAAAGCCGAGCGAGGCGAGAATGCCGCTAAGCCTTTTCGAGGCATCCTCGTTTACCTCAAAGGAGCGTGCGGCGGCGAGCCTGCCCTCGCCGATAAGCCTTGAAATTATCTCATACTCCCCTGCAACGGCATCCATGCGCGACCTTTCGTAGCATTCGCGCTCGTAATCCCCCGAGAGGCGCATCATTTCACCGGAGATACTCTGTGCGCATTCAAGATCCCCTAAGATCCTCGTGATATCCTCGCTCGAAATACGCTCGCCCTTATAGAGCCTTGAAGCCAAGGTATCGATTTTTTCTTCACACGGGGTGGGGGTAAGTGCCGACGTGACGGCGATAACTATATTTCTGTACTCGTCAAACTCTCCGCGTGAGGAGCCCTGTCCGTATTCCTTTATCGCGCCTGCCGCAAGGATGAGCGCGGACTCAAGCGCACCCGTTTCACACGCTGCCTCACGCCTTTGGCGCACTGCCTCGTCAGCGGCAGCTTCACCCTCGAGCGAGGTCTTTTTTACCTCGTCGGGCTCCGATTCCCTTTTCGCACCTTTGAGGTAAGGGGTCATAAGCATTGCGGCAATTCCGTACTCGGGCAGGGTGGATAAAAAGTCGGTAAGACCGCCCGCATATGCGCACCAGGCCGAGAGGAGCGCACCGCCGCCAAAGAGGGCGTAGCCAAGGCCGATCGAAAACAAAAGTCCCGAGCCAAGCCCCACAAGAGCAAAGCCGACCGCACCGTTGGCACTAATGCCGATAGCGCTGACAAAGCCGACGACACCCGCACGGATCGCACCGAAGCGGCGCGCAACGAAAAGGGTTATCACACCGACGAATATGTAGCAAAGCGATATGCCGAAAAAGTCGTATCCGTCAAGTGAAAATGCGGTAAAAAACGAGAGCACGAGCGCCGAGGTCTGAAAGAGGACGAGGGCGGCATTCTCGCGCTCGCCACGCTTGCCCGAAAAGATTCTGCGACCCTTGCCAAAAAGCTCCAACGGGTCGATATCCGACGTGAAAACGCCGAAAAAGGAGAACGAAAGCGCGACGGTCAGAAGCACTCCCGCACAGCCGAAAAGCACCGAGGAGAGCGAGAACGAGTCGAGCAGGACCTGATAAAACGCGCCGATAAACGAGCCTATCGCCGCCGAGGCAACGCGCATCACGTAGGACTCGGAAAACAGCCTTTCGGCCATACCGTCCTCATCGCGTGCGCCGCCCGAAATTATGATGCGCAAAAACACGGTTATAATCAAGATTATTGCGTGCAAAACCCCCGAGCCGCCAAGCGAGAGCGAGCCGAAAAGCGCACCGATAAGCGCAACCCACACACGCGAGGGGAGCGTGGCAACGAGGGCGGTGGCAAGCGGATACGCACCGAATGCGATGTGACACCGCGCAAAAAACATAGCAAGCAAAAAGACCGAAACGTCGATGACGAGAGCGCCGCGCTCTACCCTTCTGCGCTCGGCCTCACGGCGAGCCCCTGCAATTATTCCGTCAAAAAACGACCTGTGCTTCGGCGTTTTTCCCTTATCCATAAAACAACCTTCCTTCTTTAAATAAGTTTATACCCAAAGTCTAGCACGGCTGGGGCAAAAATCACGTCGCTTTTTGCGCTGTGGCTTGTGGAAATGTCGGTAAGATCCTGTAAATGCGTGTCGGGGCGGCGGTGAGGGTGTGGAATTATAAGAAAATTTGCTTTATTTAAACCGAATATTAAAGCCGCTTCTTGAAATACGCTTTATTTTATGGTAAAATATTCGTAAAAACGATCGACAGGATGGTGCCAACGTGAAAAGCGGAGCAGTCATAATATACAAGGAACAGAATATATCCTCGCAGGGCGCGGTGTCGAGGCTTAAAAGACTTCTCGGCGAGAAGAAGGCGGGCCACACCGGCACGCTTGACCCCTTGGCAACCGGAGTTTTGCCCATTCTCGTCGGCAGGGGCGTTAAGGCTAGCGAGTATATGATCACAGAGGACAAGCATTATCGCACTACCCTTTTGCTTGGCGTGACGACCGACACCGAGGATATCACCGGAGAGGTGCTCAGCGAGTGCGAGAATATCCCCGGCGAGGTGGAGGTCAGAGCGGCAGTCGCAAAAATGACGGGCGAGATCGAGCAGATACCCCCGATGTATTCGGCGATCAAGGTTGGGGGCAAGAAGCTTTACGACCTTGCGCGTGAGGGCGTGACAATTGAGCGCGAGGCACGCAGGATCACCGTTTACTCGATCGGCTGCGAGAGGATCAACGACAGAGAATATTTTCTTGACGTGCACTGCTCAAAGGGCACCTACATTCGCACACTTTGTGCGGATATCGGCAAGCTGCTTGGCTGCGGCGGCACTATGAAAACGCTTGAGCGCACCGAGTGTGCAGGCTTTACTCTTGCGGATGCGCACACGCTTGACGAGATCGAGAAAATGAGCCCCGAGGAGCGCGAAGCGCTCGTGATACCCGTTGAGGATCTTTTCCCCGAGGTTGAAGGGCTGACGCTTTCCCCCTTCTTTGCAAGACTTGCAAGATGCGGCGTGGAGATATATTTGAAAAAGATCGGCATAAGTGCCGAGGTCGGAAAGCGCTTTAAGCTTTTCGACAAAGACGGATTTTTTGCCCTTGGTGAGGTGCGCGAGTTCGAGGACGGACTTGCGATAAAGCCCATCAAGCAGTTTGATATTTAAAGGAGCAACAGATGGCCAAGACATTCTCAAACGAGCAGCTCTCGGCAATAAATACACGCGACCGCACCCTTCTTGTTTCGGCGGCGGCAGGATCGGGAAAAACCACGACCCTGACGGAGCGCATCATTCGCTCCCTGCTTGACGACAAGAAGCCCGAGAGCCTTGAAAATATGCTTATCGTTACCTTCACCAACGCATCGACCGCCGATATGGAGCGCAAGATTTCCGAGGCTTTAAAGGAAGCGATAAAATTAAATCCCGAAAACCGCAGGCTTGAAAAGGAGCTTTACCTGCTCCCCTCAGCACGCATAAGCACGATAGACTCCTTCCTTAACGAGATCGTGCGCACCAACGCCGACCGCGTTGGAATACCCCCAAATTACCGCCTTGCGGAAAAGGCGGAGTGCACCATTCTTGAATGTGCGCTTATCGACAATCTTATTGCGGCGGCGTTTGACTCAGCGCTTCCCGAGGTGGGTACACCCGAGGAGTTTGAGGCGATGTGCGACTGCCTCACCGACACCAAGTCAACGAAGAATCTCTCTGACATTTTCCGCCTTTTGCACGAAAAAAGCAAGAGCGCGATAGAGGGAGTGGGCATTTATCAGCTTCTTGCAAACAATTATTTACAAAAAGAGGGGTTTGCGGTAGAGGAAACACCCTACGGTCGCGACCTTATAAATACCACTAAAGACGCCGTGAAATTTTACACGGGTGTGCTCTATTCCCTTGCTGACGAGCTCGGCAGCGGCACCGCATCAGAGGCAGCAGACGGCGCAATGCACAGGCAGAATGCCGAAAGACTCGAGGGTCTTGAAAAGCTCGATACGTATGTAAAATTCCGTGACGCGCTTGCAAACCTCACCTTCTTCGATATGCCCCGCTGCGCAAAGAAAGACCACACCGAGATCCTTGATTTTGGCCGCGACGAGTTTGCCAAGGTCAAGAGAAGTCTTGCTAAGATCTATACCGATTTTTATATCTATACCGAGGAAATGTGGCACACTCTCTTTGCCGAGCTTTATAAGAAACTTTCCTGCCTTGCAAGGTTTATGCACACGTTTGACGTGGCGTATACTAAGGAAAAGATCAGGCGCGGAATGCTTGAGCACTCGGACGTTTCACGCTTTGCATACGCCTGCCTTTACAACGAGGACGGCAAAAGAAGCGACATAGCCGAGGCTTATGCAAAGAGATTTACCTCGGTTTATATCGACGAGTATCAGGACGTCAACGCCCTGCAGGATGCGATCTTCTCGGCGGTGTCGAACAACAACCGCTTTATGGTTGGCGACATCAAGCAGTCGATATACGGCTTCAGATCGGCAAAGCCCGAGATCTTCGCCGAGATGAAGGGACGCTTCCCCAAATTCGTTGATGGCGAATACTCCCCTGCATCGTCGATATTTATGTCTCAGAACTTCCGCTGTGACCGCGGAATCATCGACTTCACAAACGAGGTCTTTGACCGAATGTTCGGCATCGTCAAGGAGAGCATCGGCTTCGTGCCCGAGGATGCGCTCGTCTGTGCGAAGAAGTACACCGACAACGTCGAGCCGCCCTACTGCCCGACCGAAATTTATCTTATCAAAAAGCCGGATAGCGACGACCCGTTTGAGGAAAAGACCTACGAGCCCCGCTTTGTGGCAAGGAAGATACGCGAGCTTATCGACAGTGGAAAGCTTGCAAACGGCGAGCCCGTTAAGCCCTCGGATATTGCGATCCTGCTTCGCAAGAAGGACGGCTTCGAGAGCTTTGCCACGGCGCTTGCCGACGAGGGTGTGCCCTGTGAGGCGTCGAACCCGCCCGGCTACTTTATGAACGCCGAGGTGCTCCTGGCCCTTTGCCTGCTTAACGCGATCGACAACCCGCAAAAGGACGTGTACCTTGCAGGACTTATGTGCTCTCCCCTTTACGGCTTCACGGCGGACGATCTTTTAAACTTCCGTATGACCGACAGGGACGGCACGCTTTGGCGCGCGGTGTGCAGGTATGCCGAGGAAAATCCCGAGGAAGAAAGAGTTCACAACTTTATCACCGCCCTTACGCATTACCGCTGTCTTGCCGAGGGTATGAACGTTGATGCGCTGATATACCGACTTTACAACGAAACAGGCCTTTTTGCCCTCGCGTCAAAGCACGGCGGCAAGGATAACCTGATGCTTCTTTACAACTACGCACGCAAGTTTGAGGGCTCGTCCTTCAAGGGACTTTACAGCTTTATAAACTATGTCAACAACGTTGCCGCGCGTGAGGACGGACTTGAGGACTCGGACAACAAGGTGAGTGAGGGCAACACCGTCAAGATCATCACCGTCCACTCGTCAAAGGGTCTTGAATACCCTATCGTTTTTCTCTCCGAGGGCTCGCGCGGACTCACAAACCGCGACCTTACCGAGCGCATCGCATACGCCGAGGAGTACGGAATGTCATTCAATCTCCGTGCGCCCGACGGCATCGCCCTTGTCAGAAACCCAATGCAGAGCATTATACACGAGAAGATCAACCGCAAGTTCTACGAGGAGGAGCTGCGCGTATTATACGTTGCGCTCACAAGAGCGAAGGAAAGACTTTTCGTTACGGGTAACCTCAGGGCAAAATCGCCCGAGGCGTACTTTGCCGAAATGGCGATAAAGGGCCGTGCGCTTACCCCCTACGGAATCACGAAGCTTAACTCCTATCTCGATATCATAATGGCATCGGGTGCGCAGGCAAAGGTCAAATATATCGACGATTTTGATCCGAGCGAGGCACAAAATGTCACAGAAATCGACGAACGTGATGAAGTTTCCGATACCACCGAGGACGTGCCTGCGGACGAGTCGGCAGAGATCTACGAGGAGATCTTAGCCCGTTTCAGATACGAATACCCCGACAAGGTGATGACCGAGATCCCCGAAAAGATGTCGGTATCCCGACTTTATCCGAGCGTGCTTGACGGCAGTGAGGATAATGCGCTTGTGTTTAACGGCGACGGCTATGAGCACGAGGCGGCAGAGGGTGAGGTCGTGCGCCGTGATCCGCTGCCCGACTTTATGACGGGTACTGAGGCTGACAAAAGCGCACGCCGCGGTATCGCCACGCATATGGTATTGCAGTTCTGCGACCTTGAAAACCTTAAGACAAGCGGTGCGCGTGCCGAGCTTGAAAGGCTTAGTGCCGCCGACTTCCTTTCGGTGAGCAACAAGGACCGCGTGCGCCTTTACGAGATCGAGCTGTTCGCACGCTCGGAGCTGTTTACAAAGATGCTTAACGCCAAAAATCTCTACCGCGAGCTGCGCTTTAACTGCCGACTTCCCGCCACGCTTTTCACCAAGGATGAGGCAAAAAGGGCGAGATTACGCGACACGGGTATCCTCGTACAGGGTGTTATCGACTGTCTTATCGAGGACGGTGATGGCAATCTTCACCTGGTCGATTACAAGACCGACCGCCTGACGCGCGAGGAGCTTGCGGACGTAGATCTTGCCGCGAAGAAGCTTAACGACAAGCATTCGTTGCAGCTTTCGTACTACGCGATGGCAATAAAAAAGATGTTCGGCCGTGAGCCGAGCACCGTAAGCGTATATTCAATGCCGCTTGGCAAGACCGTGCCGATAAAGGTTCAAAAATAAAATAAAAACAACAAAAAAAGAGAGAGCATTTCGGCTAACCGAACCGATTTGTTCTCTCTTTCTTCTTTTAATATGTGCTTGGGATTTTAGCCCGTAATAAGTTTATATTACTTGAGGATAACCAATTTCTCGATTATCTTATCCATGCCGTAGTTGTAATACACATTTTCGTCAAAGTAATCGTCGCCGTAGTATTCAAGCATCTCGGCCTTGATCTGGGCAATTCTTGCGTTGTAGGCATCGCCCTCGAGCTTAGCAAGCTCATCTTTTTCAAGCTCGATGTGGTAATCGTAGTGCGCCTCGATGATGCTCTGACGCATTTCGGCAAACTCACCCTTGCCCGGCAGGAGGCCCTCTTCTCTTATAATATAGTAGAAGATAAGCTCCTCAAGCGCAGTCTTCTCAGCCTTTTCCTTCAAATGTGCGCGCCAATCCTGGCCCGAGGTAATGGAGAGATAGTCATAAGCAGCAAGATCGATGCTGTTGTAGTAGCTGGAGTAAACCGAGTAGTAGTAAGCCACCTCGTTGTAATAGGTGTCGTAATACTGGTTAACGTTGTACTTAGGAAGCTTCTTTACCTCAACCTTTTCAAAGAGGATCTCCCAGATCGCATCAATGATGATCTGCTTGTTGGTGTCCTCGATGGTTTTCTTAAGGCCGGACTCAAGGTAGCTCTTGTACTTGCTTACGGTGTCAGCGCCGTCGTACTTTTCAAGGTCGGCAGCGGTGATCTTAAGGGTCTCGGTGATGAGCTTCTCGTCAAGCTCGGGAGTGTTGTAAATGATCGCGCTCGAGATATAAACCTCGAACTTTGCATCAACACCGCGAAGCGAGGTCTCGCTGTAATTAGCGGGGAAGGTCACGTCAAGAGTGAGGGGTGCGGTCTCACAGCCACGGGTAACGTACTCGATCTTCATATCGCTGTATCCTGCACTGCCCGTGCCGTAGGGGAAGGTCTTAGAGGAAAGCTTGGTGCCGATGCTCTGTGCCTCTGCACCCTCGGCGGTGCCGAGAAGGAATGCCTTAAAGCCGGTGCCGTAGATGGCGTCGATATCCTCGCTAAGGTCGATGCGCTCAGCGCTTGCCTGCTTGTAGGTGCCTGCCGCATCGGGATAAAAGGCGGTATAGGTGAGGTAAATAACGTCACCCTCCTGTACTTTTCCGTCGCCGAACTTCTTAAAGGGCTCGTAATCCTTCGGGACCTTGCCGATCATACCGTCGGTAAATCCGGTAATGAAGCTGCCGGAGGTGCCGGTCTCGGTAATTATATTGCCGCTTCCGACCTCGAGAAGAATGGTCGCATCGTCGCCGAAGTTGGTCGAGATCTCAACCTCCTTGCCATCCTTATCAATATAGTAGCCGCGGTACATTATCGACACTACGTCACCAAGGGTTATAGCCTCGCTGGTGTAGGCCTTGCCGTCGTACTCGGGGGTCTCGCTCTTATTGACGGCGAGAATGCGGTTTATCTCGCGGATAAGGTCGATCTCCTCATATTCCTCAAGCGCAACGTCGATAGACATACCTGTGTAATCGTCTGCAGAAAGGGTTATGTACTTCGAGAGGTTGCCCTTCATATAATTAACGGGCACACCGCGCATAGCGCGTACGATGAACACAACCGCAGTCGCAACGATAGCCAGGATAAGTATCGATGCAACGATGGTGAAAATTATCTGTTTTTTAGTCATCGGGGTACTGACCTTTTTAGGTTTAGCCTTACCCGTGTAACTTTTTTTGGTGTTTTTGTTGTTTGACATATTAGTTTATCCTTCCAAAAAGGAATCTGCAAATGAGGTGGCGAGGGCGTCGCAGCGCTCGTTGTACGCGTGTCCGTCGTGTCCCTTGACCCACACGAAGGTGACCGTGTGGACCTTGGTGAGCTCGTAAAGCCGCTGCCAGAGGTCGGGGTTTTTAAGCTCGTCCTTTCCCCTTCTCCAGCCCTTTGCGCGCCAGGAGTCGACCCAGCCCTCAAGGAATGCGTCGACAACGTATTTTGAGTCGGAGTAAAGAGTTACCTGACAGGGCTCCTTAAGTGCTTCAAGGCCGGATATTGCCGCTAAGAGCTCCATACGGTTGTTTGTGGTTTCCCTCTCACCGCCGGACATCTCCTTCTCGTACTTACCGTACACGAGTATAGCACCCCATCCTCCGCGACCGGGATTGCCGCGGCAGGCGCCGTCTGTATAAAGCTGTACTTCTTTCATATTATTATTTAATAGGAAATCCGACAGTTTTTGCGCTGTCGGATTTCACAGGAGTCTTTTTTACTCAGTCTCGGTTTCCTCGGTAAGCTTCTCTACGCGCTTAACGGTGCCGATGTAGTCGTTCTTGTAGCTGATGAGGGTTGCAATACCGTCCTCGGTCTCCTCGGACTTAAGGATCTCGTCCATGATCTTGTCGAACTGGAAGATGATCTCGAAGCTATCCTCGTAGTACATATCCTTGTAGTAGTCGTAGGTGTAGTTATCGTCGGTAAGCTCCTTGAACTCCTTCTTGGAAAGAGTAAGGCCGAAGGTCTGTGCAACGAGGTTGATAGCGATAGCCTCTGCAACGTGCTCCTTAGCAGCGTTCTCAACAGCGGCAACAGCCTGCTCGTAGGTTGCATCCTTAAGCTCGTATGCGTTAGCTGCTACGTGCTGAGCGAGGAAGTTCTTGAAGCTTCCCTCGTACTGGTTGTAGTAGCTCTGAGAAGCGGAGGAGTTAGAGCTTCCGTCGAGCTTGTAGTTCTCGTAGAAGCAGTACTCGTAGCTGTCGATGAGGTACTTGTATGCAGCCTTAACAGCCTTCTTGGGATAGCTGTTTACCTTAACGTACTTGATGATCTGCTCGTATACGTAGGTGCCGATCTTGGTTTCGATATCGGAGTTGTAAGCATTCTCAAGCTCAACGTAAATAACGTTCTCCTTGTAGCCCTTAACAACTGCGTCTATGCCACCCTCAACGGTAGCGGTGAACTCGGTTACGAGAGCATCTCTGTCAGCAACAGCGGTCTCGTATTCCTTCTTAGCGCCGTCCTCAGCCTTTTCGGTATCGGTAGCCTCAGCGCCAAGGTAAGCCTTAGTGGACTCCTCAAGGTCATCCTCTGCGGCCTTAACCTTCTTCTGTGCTTCCTCAACAGCTGCCTTAGCGTTGTCAACTGCGGTCTTGTTAGCGTCGGTAGCCTCGGTAGCGTAAGCAGCCTCTGCAGCCTCGAGAGCGGTCTGCTTCTCGGTAAGAGTCTTCTTAGCAGTCTCAAGAGCCTCGGTCTTCTTATCGAAGTCCTTCTTTGCAGCCTCCATAGCTTCCTTAGCGTCAGCTACCTTGGTCTGTGCGGAAACGAGCTTGGTTACGAAGTCCTCAAGAGAGATCTCCTTGCTCTCAACGGTGAACTGATACTTCTCAAGAAGCTTGTGTGCGGTGTCGTCCTCTTCACCCTCGACGTGCTCGTGCTCGGAGTAATCCTTGCCGAAGAGGATGGTAGCGAGGTTAGCAAGAGTTACGTTCTTGCCGTAGATATCGTTGATGATAGACTCAGCGGTGATATCAGCAACCTCAACGTAGGAAACGGGGTATACGTAGTAGGTAAGCTCAACGTCCTTAAGGTTTTCCTTAGTAGCGGTAGAGCCGGTGTACATAGTGGGAGTTACGGTCTGATCAGCGGTGTAGGAAACGTCGGTGAAGCTCTTGTAGGAGCCGGACTCTACCCAATCGATAATAACGTTGGTGTAGGTACCTCTTACGTCCTCTGCATAAGTATCAGCGGTCCAGTCAAGGGTCGCGATCTTGTTTGCGCTACCGATCTTTGCGTTGTCGATAAGGTGCTTGTAGAAAGCGTTATCGTCGTCGAGGATAACTCTGTGGTTAACGTAGTTCTCGGTAACCTCCTCGGTCTTACCCTCGGCGTCGGTCTTGGTGTACTTCTTGGTGTAGGTGAGGTATGCGATCTGGCCTGCCTCAACCTTACCCTCGGTGATCTGCTTGTAAGCGGAATCAGCGGTGAATACAAAATCCTTGAAAGCCTCTGCAACCTTCTGCATAAAATCGGTGGAGTAATCACCAAGGCCGATCTGAAGGCTGGTAGCAGCACTTTCCTTCATCTTGTCGGTGTAGAAGATCTGAGTGCCGTCCTTTGCGGTTACGTAGTAGCAGTAGTAGATAAGATCGTAGGTACCGATGGTGCCCTCGGTCTTCTTATCATCGGTATCGGCAGCCTTAGCAAGCTTTGCCATGATGTTGTCGATAACCTTCTGTGCTCTGGTCTCGGCGTTCTCGGTGAAGTCGCCGTCCTCAATTTCAAACTCTGCGAGTGCGGCAAGGAATCCGTCCTTGTCGAAGGTGGCGTACTTAGTCATATCGTCACCGGTGTAGCTGTAAGCGCAGCTTGCAAGGGTGAGAACGGACATTACGACCACAAGAATTAAGCTTATAATTCTCTTTTTCATTGTCATTCTTTCCTCTATATTTTTTATTTTTAAACGGTTAAAAGTGTCACGTATATAACGCGCATCACACATTATATCATACTTTTTCAAAAAAATCAAATGTTTTTTTAAATTTTTATGATATTATTTAGAATTTTTTAGAAGTCATAACCGCTCTCAAGGTCGAATTCCTCACCGTTCATAAGATGGATGAAGTTGTTGACGATCTTCTTGAAGCCGTATGTCGAAATGTAGAAGTCGGATACCGCCTTCGACTGAAGCATATTTCCGTTCTCATCCTCCTGGTAAAGGCGGACTACGACACGGCGGTCAGCGGTGCGGTAGAACTCGTAGGTGTAGTAGTTCTCATCGGTGTCGTCGCCATCCTTATCGGTGTCGATCTTGATGGAGAACTTCATCAGCATCTTGCACTGCTCTACTGCAAAATCCTGCTCCGCTTTGTCAACGTCGTCCTCAAAGTCAACGTAGAACATCGAGAGAATGAACTCCTTGAAGTAGGTTGTGCCGAGAGTGTCGGGGAAATACTGATAGAGCTTATCCTCATCCTTTACCGTGTACTCGTAAAGCTCCTCGAGGGAATAATAATTTCTGTTATTCTCCTTAATAAGCTGAGTAAGAAGGTTGGGCGTGCAATCGCCGGTGGGCGTGACGTTTACCTTAATACGGTCGAAGGTGTCGGAATAGCTTTCGGGGGGATTGCCACCAATCTGCAGGCCGGATTCGGTGATATAAGAAAGCTGGTGGATAATGTCAAGCTCGTAGCTACCGACGAAGTCGTCGAGTGCGAACTCGATCTTAATTTCCTGCATAAACTCAACGTCGGTCATAAGCATATTCTTTCTTGCCCAAAGGTCAACGAAGCTTTCCTCAAGGAAGAAGAAGGTGGATGCGTCAGCCTTTACGATGATGTCGTAGAGGTCGGAGGCGATGATCCTCGTTCCGTCGTCCTGAATATCACCGATGTAAAGGGTGAAGCCGAGCTTTTCGTAGTAGGTGTAGTCGTCAAGGGTCTCGTCGTCACCGCTGTCGATGGCAACGAGGTTTCTGGGAAGCTCAAAATAGAGTCTGTGCTTATAAAGGCCGAGCTCATAAAGCTTCTCGGGAGTGATGCCGACGCTCACGACCTCGGTGCCCGAAAGACCGGACGAGGTAGAGGTGTTGTCGGTAACGCCGCCGATCATCTGAAGGATCTGGTAGCAGGCGTTGTAGCTAAGACCGTAGAGAAGATAATCGTCAGTCTTGTTCTCGTAGATCGAGTCGCCGTAGAAGGGGTCGCGCTCGGAATAGGAGAGGAAGGAGAAGGAAACTATCTCTTTTTTTGTGATGAAGTACTTGATCTCGGAGATCTCGTAGGTGCTGAAGCTCTTGAATACCTCGAAGTACTGAGGGCCGATCTCAAGGGTGAGGGTCACGTAAGAGGTGGTCTTACCGATGATCATCTCCTTGAGCTTGGTCTCAAACTCATCCTCGGGCTTCTTGAGGTCGACGATGCCGATATACTCCTCATCGTCAAGCACGCCGTCAATGATAAGCTGATAGCGGAAGGAGACTATCGAATCCTCTGCGATCTCTTTGACTGCCTTGCCCTCCTGGTTCTCGATCTCGATGATCTGAGTGATCTTCGCGGTGTAGTTTACGGTGTGTGCGTTGGTGCGGTCGTAGCCGATCTCAAGCTCGATGGGGGTCTGAAGCTTACCGATCGAGGATGCGCGAAGGGCGCTGACTGCATCAGCGGGGAGAGTGGTAGAGGTAAGGTCGATAACTGCGTGTGCAAGCATCGGGCCCTGCGACTTACCGTCAATGGAGCAGTAGTAAGCAACCTTGATAAGGTCGTTCGTGCCGACGGGGGTGCCCGCCTTGGTTATATCGTCACCGTCACCGATGATGGACTCGATCTCAACTATCCTGTAGCTGTACTTTACGGAGTCCTTACCGTCAAGAGCAAGGCTGTGTACCTGATCGGCGTCGGAGATGATGGTGAAGATGATCGCATCGTCGCGCTCAGCGGCGGTGTCTTTAATATCGTAGTACTTGCCTATTCCCTTGCCTACGACGGCGCCCTTGATAACCTTATCAACGCTGTCAGAGGAGAGGTCGATGGTCATCTCAGCCTCGCCTGAGTAGTCGTAGCCGTTGATAAACTCCGCATATCCCGACGGATCGTCAAGATACTTGGCAGGGTCGATGGGAACGAAGAGGTTTGCCGACACGATAACGTCGGACTTTTCGGGAACGAGAGAGCCCGCGGTGTCGCAAAGCTCGGTTACCCAATGGGTAAACTCGGGGGTGTAGATAGGCTCAAGGGTGGAGTCCTGCTCAAGACCTGCTGCGATAATAGAGGTCTTAACGTAGGAGTAGAAGCCGCGCATTGCGTACTCGTAGTAGGACGACATAGAGCTGTAAACGTAGGGTCTGTCGTCGATCATAAAGTAGTAGCCTGCGCCGGTGACGAGCTTGTCACCGATAACGATCTTGCGGCTGTGGGTCGCACCGCCCGCATCCTTGTAGTCAAAGGTGATGGTGGTGGTGTTCTCGTCAAAGCCGTATTCCTTAAGCTGCTCGGTGCGCTCTGCCTCATCGGTGGAGAGAGGGATACGCTCGCCGAAGTAAGCGGTCTCAAGCGCTGAGGTGAGGTAGGTTATACGGTGAATGGTGCCGTAGCCGTCGTTGGTTTCAAATGCGTAGAGGTCGCTGTACTCAAACGAGCTGTCCTCGTCGCAGATAGAGGGGTAATACACCTTGATCTCGCCGTCCTCCATATACGCAAAGAGGAAATCGTTGTCTACCGCCTCAGAGCGATAGAGGGTGAAATAACCGTCCTTGAGGGTGGAGTTGTTTACGGTGATACGGGTGATATTCTTGTCATCAACAAGGGGGTATGCAATAGCGTTATTGCGGTAGAGGTCCTCGCCCTCGATGATCTCGGGGGGAGTGGTGCTGCTGCCGGTGCTGCCGGAGCCTGACATCTTATTTTTGATGATCACGGAAGCGACTATTGCGCCTGCAAGAAGAATTACGAACACACCGAGAAGTATCAGGGTGGTGCGCATCTTCTTTTTGCTGCGCGCTATGCTTTCAATTTGCTGTCTTGTTTTCATTTATGCCCTCCCCTCATCACAGGAACCTGCGTCGTATGCATACGACAGCGCCTGCGATCATTACTATGAAGGGAACAGCGGCTACGATAACCGTGTATACGACCTTCTCGGTGGTGGAGATACCGAAGTTGACCTTTACGACCTCGGATGCATCGGGTGCGAACACCTCGGTGTCCTCGGTGGAGAGGGTGGTGCTTACAAGCTGCTTACCGCCAAACGATGAGGAGTTAAGCGAGGTACCGCCAAGCTCGAGCGAAGCGTAAACGTCAACGCGGGAGATGTTGTTTATAAGCGCCATCATAATATCGTAGTTTGCGTATGCCGCGTTGCCAAGCGACTCGTTGGAGAAGAAGTCTGCGGTTGCGGCACAGAAGAGGTAGGAGTGGGTGCGCTCGGCAGTGACGGAGTCAAACGACTGTCTTACCGTAAGCGCGGCAAGGTCGAAGGTGCCCGTGGAGTCAAGCACGGTACTGTCGTCATAGTTGCCTGCCACGTCGCTGAAGAAATAAGCGGAGGCCTTGTTAGAGGACTTAAGGAAGGGTGCGTATCTCTTTACGGTCTCGGAGGCTGCGGCTTCGTTTCTGAAGCCCTGCTCACCGTAGGAATTGGTGATATAGCCGGTGTTGTTAATAGTGGTGCGTGCAGAGGTCGCAAGGCTTGCGTAGTCGCCGTAGATAGCGTTTGCGTAGCTGTCCTCGGCGGTCTCGTAAACTGCGATAAGGTTCTTGCCCTCGCTGCCCGAAACAGAGAGCTCGTCATCGCGCACCTGAGAGGTGCTGAAATCGAAGCCCCACTCGTGAAGGAAGTCCTCGAGGTTGGGAAGAGAGAGCGACTTATCGTAATCCTTGGTAACGATTATCGCGCCCTGCTTGTTTACGAGGTACTTATCAAGCTTCTCAAGGTCGGAGACGTATGAGAGGGAGTTATACTTGTCGGGGTCGGTTACGAAGTCCTGTCTGGGGTTGTTGATGATAAGGAGCGCGCAATCTGCGGGGATCTCGTCAACCTCGGAGATCGCAAGGGTCTTTACCTGCAGTCCGCAGTCGAAAAGAAGATCGCGGAATGCCGAGGTCTTTACACTTCCCTCGCTCTCGGGATTTGCAGGATCGTAGTAGGTCTCACCGTGGTCGGTAAGGAAGTACGCCGCGGGCTGATTTATAGCGGTGACCGACTTGATAAGAGTAGCCATACGGTACTCGCCGTTGTAGGAGAAGTAGTCGCTTGTCCAGAAGTTGAGTGCGCCGACTATTCTGTATCTGTCGCCGTAGGAAACGACGACGTCGGTGGAGTTGATCTTGGTAAGTGAGGTTGCCTTATACTTGGCAAGTGCGGTGGGGTCGGTGTTGACGTTTATCGTTTCGACCTCAACGTTTGAATATTTTTTCTGAAGCGCGAGCGCCATATAGTAGGTGGCTCTGGTGTCGAAGTTCGATATGAGCCTGTCGGGGTCGGTGCAGAAGGTTATCTTCACGCACTTATCACCGTCGCTCTTACCGAGCTCGTCGACAAAGGCACATTCCTTGACCATCGCATCGGTCAGGGAATAAAGCCCCTCGGGGGTCACGTCAATGAACCAGTTGCGCCCGCCGCCGACGATCGTCAGGGCGAGGTTGGCACAAAGGAGCAGGACGATCACACCGACCGTTATTGCCGAGAATATCACGGTGCGCTTGCTTTTTCCTTTAAAAATTCTCATATATTTTCCATTCTTTATCTGTTTTTGCGTCTGATTACGACGATCGCGCCGACTACGGCGATGATCGCGGGTACGGCAAGAACGATTGCCGTATAAAGATTTGCCGTGCTCATAGTGAGATTTTCAAGGACGTTGCTGTCGTAGAGCACCGATTGGCATCCGTAGGGCATATTCTCTGCACCGTAGAGGTACTCAAAGAGAGAATACATAAAATCCTTGTTTGAGTATCCGTTGGTTACGAGGGCGTCGGATACGGTCATATAAATGCTGGATACGACGAAGATAGAGCCCTTTTCCTTGCCGTCGGCAGAGGATACGGTATTGTAGGCCGCAACGGGGAATGAGCCCTCGGTCTTGGTTACTACGCCGCCGTTTTCGCAGGTTGCGCTGCGGGATGCGGTGAGAAGCGCCTCGGCAGTACCGCTGACGGTAAGTGCGCCCGCCTCTCTGATAATTACGTCGTTGTTGGAGTACTTGTCCATATTTTCTGCGATCTGGGTGGAAAGCGCGCCGTCTGCGTGCTCGGTTACGATGGTGTAGCCGTTTGTGGTGATCGCATTTGCGTTATCCCTTACGATATCGCGGTAGATCTTGCCGTCGATCTCAGTCTCGGAAAGGCCGATGCCGTGATCGGCAAGATAACCCTCAAGGGTATAGAGCTTCTTTACGTATGGGTCGAGCGAAACGTAAACGTTTCCGCCGCGCTTAAGGTAAGCGTCAAGACGTCCGATCTCGGATGTCGCAACGGGAACGCCCGAGCCGTCGATAGAGATTTCAAAGTCGCTTCGGGGGTTGGAGATGACGAGCAGGTCTGCATCGTCGGGAACTGCGCTGTCGCGCAGGCTGATCATATCGGTCTCATAGCCTGCCGCCATA
Organism: Eubacteriales bacterium; assembly: GCA_045634425.1. Taxonomy (GTDB): domain Bacteria; phylum Bacillota; class Clostridia; order Oscillospirales; family CAG-272; genus UBA1740. The sequence continues at coordinate 18,683 of JAZRAF010000090.1, forward strand.
AGCACCTTTGCAAAGCTTGCGTCCACCTGCTCACCGTGGGTGACGGTGAAGTACGCCTTCTTATGCTCCTCGGCAAGGACCCACGAGATCATCGATGCGAAGAATTCCTCGCCGTCGTAGGAAAGGACGTATCCGCTCGAGTCAAGGGTATAGAAATCGGCGTAGCCGGCGCTGGTGTAAGCATCGGTAACTACCTTATACTCACCGCTTTCAACACACTCGAAGATGACCGAGGTCTTTAAGATGATCTCGTCGTTCTTGGTGTAGTTGGAAAGGGGGAAGCGATCTCCGTTGGAGTCGCGCTTGGTGATTATGTTGATATATTCAAGGTCGATAAAATCGGGGTATCTTTCCTCGTAAAGACGGGCGGTTTCATAAACGAGCGCGCCTGTGTCGTGCGCCGCTACCGAGTCCTCGTCGTTACAGAAATAGATCTTTACCGTTCTTTTCTTTGCAATAGCGTCGGCAAAGACGGTGTCGGTGGTACCCGTAAGGGTCTGTGCGTTATCCTCGCCGGGAGCGAAGTACAGACCAAAGAGGGATGCGAGTATGTAGAACATCACGTTAAACACGAGGATGACCGCGATGACCGATACGGTGATAGAGGCGGAGAAAACGCGCTCTTCGCGGACTATCGGCTGGTCGATCTGACGCTCGGGTGCCGGTGTCGCTTCCCTTTTCTTGTTGATTTGTGGAAATTTCTTCATCGTTTACCTCGTTATCAGTTGTAGCGGCGGCGATCGTAGATACGAACGGTGAGGTAAGCGAATATTGCAGCAACGGAGATGTAATAAATTACCGCTGCGACGTCAAACACGCCGTTGGTAAAGTACTGGAATCTTGCGAAGATGGAGATGAAGTTGAATACGTAGCGGATCGCGTAATCAGAGGGGAAAAGGCTGCCGATAAGGCCGATCGCAAGGAAGCCGAGGATGATCGCCATCGTACCGACTGCGGCGGTAAGCTGGTTTTCGGTAAGTGCGGAAACGAAAAGACCGATCGCAATAAACACCATACCAACGAGCAGTGCGGCGATAAGGCAACCGAAGAGAACGGCAACCTTAAGGGATGAGTAGTTAAGAAGAACGAGGCAGTAGAGGGAGTTAAGCACCATACAGCCGGCATAGATGGAATATGCGGCGAGGAACTTACCCGCTACGATGCTGATGATGGAAACGGGTGCGGTGAGAAGGAGCTGCTCGGTCTTTACCTTACGCTCCTCGCTGAAGGACTTCATCGTAAGAAGAGGAAGTGCGACACCCGAGATGATAAGCATAAGGGTGAAATAGCTTGTGACGTCGGAGGACATCGAGTAAAGCGTGGTGTAGCAAAGCACACCGCCGGAGAGTGCAAGATAAAGCACGAGGAAAACGTATCCTATTACGCTCGTAAAGTAGGAGCGCATTTCTTTTTTGAAAACTGCAAGCATTTTGGTTCCTCCTTAATGTGCGCGCTTGCGCTTCTGCGACTGTGCGGGCTCTACTCCGTCGGAGCGGTCGACAAGTCTGATGAATATAGATTCAAGGTCGGTGCCTATGGGCATCATACCGATAATGGGCCAGCTCATTTTTGCGCAGAGGTTGAACACCGACTTACGCACGTCGATGCCGCGCTCGGACTCGATACGGAATGCGAATGCATCGCCGTCACGCTCGTTTGTAGCCTCGATAGCCTTTACGCCCGAGATCTTTTCAAGAGCGGTCTTTACCTCTTTCTGAGGGCCGCAGATCTTGACCTGATAGCGGTAGCCGTCCTCGATGGTCTTGGTGAGGTTTTCGGTGCGCTCGTCGGCGATGATCTTACCCTTGTTGATGATTATGATCCTCTCACATACAGCCTGTACCTCTGCAAGAATATGGGTGGAGAGGATAACGGTGTGGCGCTTTCCGAGGGTACGGATAAGGTTTCTGACCTCGAGAATCTGCTTGGGGTCAAGGCCTACGGTGGGCTCGTCGAAGATGATGACCTTGGGGTCGCCGACGAGAGCCTGCGCGATACCGACACGCTGCTTATAGCCCTTCGAGAGGTTCTTTATAAGTCTGTTTTTAACGTCGACGAGGCGAACGACGGAGATGATCTCCTCGAGGTGCTTTTCCCTGTCGAGAGTACAGCCCTTGAGCTCGTAGACGAAGTTAAGGTACTCGTTTACCGTCATATCGGGGTAAACGGGGGGCTGCTCAGGAAGGAAGCCGATCTGCTTCTTTGCCTTGATCGGGTCGTCGAGTATATTTATATCGTTGACGTATGCACCGCCCGAGGTGGTGGAAAGATAGCCGGTAAGAATGTTCATCGTAGTACTCTTACCCGCGCCGTTAGGGCCGAGAAGACCAACGATCTCACCCTCTCCGATCTCGAAGCTTATGTCGTCAAGCGCATAGTTCGTACCGTATCTCTTTACGAGATGGTCAACCTTGATAATAGAATTTCCCATAGGAAACAAATTTCCTTTCATATTGCAAATAAAAATACGTATGCTTACGCAATTTTATATTATACTATATAAATATAAATAAATTATGAACAAACGCGCATATTTTAAAATATATTTGTAAACTATTTTTGAGGGATCTTCACCCCTTTTGACTGCCCGAAACGGGCAAGTGCACGCGGTGTGCGCACAGAGTACGAAAGTTTTCCCCCTTTGACGGAATATGGCGGCGAGATATTGACAAAGCGGTGCGAGGGGTGTATAATACACAAAAACAAAACCGGGTGTCCTTTGCGGACACGGGAAAGGATTTTTTTATGAGGGACAACGAATTACTTAAGCGCTACGACCCCGAGATCTACGAGGCGGTAGCAAAGGAAACTGCAAGACAGAGGAACAAGATCGAGCTTATCGCATCGGAGAACTTCGTATCCGAGGTCGTTATGGAGGCCAACGGCACCACCCTTACCAACAAGTACGCCGAGGGATATCCCGCAAAGAGATATTACGGCGGCTGTGAGAACGTTGATATCGTGGAGTCGCTCGCGATCGAGAGAGCGAAGGAGCTTTTCGGCGCGGGATATGCAAACGTACAGCCTCACTCGGGTGCACAGGCAAATATGGCGGTGTTCTTTGCCCTGCTTGAGCTTGGCGATACCGTGCTTTCGATGAACCTTGCACACGGCGGTCACCTTTCCCACGGTTCACCCGTAAATATGTCGGGTAAATATTGGAATATCGTGCCCTACGGCGTTACCGAAAAGGATGGCACGATCGACTACGAGGAGGTAAGACGCCTTGCCCTTGAATGCAAGCCGAAATTGATCCTTGCAGGTGCGTCAGCCTACCCCCGTGTAATAAATTTCGAGAAATTTGCGGCAATCGCAAAGGAGGTCGGCGCATATCTTATGGTGGATATGGCGCACATCGCAGGCCTCGTTGCGGCAGGTGAGCACCCCTCGCCCGTGCCCTATGCACACGTCGTTACGACCACCACTCACAAGACCCTGCGCGGACCTCGCGGCGGCCTTATTCTGACAAATGACGAGGAGATCGCAAAGAGAATAAACAAGGCAATCTTTCCCGGCACGCAGGGCGGCCCGCTTATGCACACTATTGCGGCAAAGGCGGTATGCTTCAAGGAAGCACTTTCGGACGATTTCAAGGCTTATGCAAAGCAGGTAGTTAAAAATTCCGCTGCACTCGCAGACGAGCTTTTGAAGGAAGGCTTTAAGCTCGTTTCGGGCGGCACTGACAACCACCTTATGCTCGTTGATCTGACCGGTATGAAGGTCGACACGGGTAAGGAGGCCGAGCATCTGCTTGACGAGATCGGCATTACCTGCAACAAGAACGCAATTCCCTTTGATATTCAGAAGCCCTTCGTTACAAGCGGTATCCGTCTTGGCTCAGCGGCAACCACGACCCGCGGCTTTTGTGAGGACGATATGCGCGAGGTTGGTCGCATAATTTCGATAACGCTCAAGGATTTTGATGCCAACGCAGACGAAGCCCGCGCAAGAGTCGCCGCCCTTTGCGCTAAATATCCGCTTTACGAATAAGAGAAAAAATGATGAAAAAGACCGAAGGTTAAGGCGACGTACTCTTAAGGACAGTTTTAACATTGAACAGAATACGTTACCTACCGACAGGAGGACAGATGCGATTTAAGCGGTCTGTCCTCTTTTGTTTATCACCCGGGAGGTAGAAAGAAGCCTCCCTCCGAGAGGGAGGTGGCACGCGAAGCGTGACGGAAGGAGCCTACGCGACTTATGAGTTTTGATAAAAATTATTGTGACGCGCTCTCCCTCACCCGACTCCGTCGGGAGCTCCCTCCCGGAGGGAGCCTTTTTTGTCCCCCGCAAGTCTGTCTGTTTTTCTTGACAAGCACTGCATTTGTAGACACAAATGCAGAAATACGGTATACCTCTTTCGAGATATACCGTATTTCGGAAAACCGTCCTTTAGAGTACACACCCTTTGCCGTCGGCCTCTTTATACTTTACGCACGAGCGCTATAAAACACAAAAAAGCACTTCTTTCGAAGTGCTTTTTGGAGCTGCTACCCAGATTCGAACTGGGGACCTCATCCTTACCAAGGATGTGCTCTACCAACTGAGCCATAGCAGCATTTCCACAGATATTTCCGCGGAACAATAGTATTATATCAAAACAAAATTCATTTGTCAATAGCTTTTTGAAAATATTTTTCGATAAAAAATTACAGCCACCCCGTGTAAAGTTTTTGGGGTGGCTTTCGGTTATTTTTTGGGATTTTTGAGCTCAATCTTGTCAACAATGGCAATACCGAGGCTGTTGAGGTAGGTCACAGCGCGGGTCAATTCCTCTTTGTTACCAACGCGCTCAGGCGAATGCGAGTCGCAGCCGAGGATAGCGGGAGCGCCGAGGCTTGCCACCTCGCGCCAGAAGATATCGTTTGGGTAATTGCGCTCGCCTGCCATACCGAGCAGGTTGTATTCGATAGGCATTCCGAGCCTTATCGACTCGCTTATAAGCTTGCGCATCTCGCGTATGTACCCTTCCCTGTCGTCGCCGACGTAGTTGATAAGGTCGGGGTGGGCAACGTAGGTGATAAGACCGGTGTTCATACCCGTGATGATGTTGTCGACGTAGGTCTTTACCTTTTCGAGATCCTTGGTCGGACGGATGCTTGGGTCTATCGTTTCCTCGTTTACGTAATGCTGACCGAGGATCAAGTAATCGATCGGGTAGTCGCGCCAGAAGTCAAGCGAGGGCTGCCAAAGGTCGGCGTAATATTCGGTTTCAAGGCCGATCAAAATTTCAATTTTATCCTTATACTTATCACGCAGGTGAAGAAGAGATGCGCAATAATCGTAAAGCTCGTTCGGTGTCATCTTGTAATGAGAAACATAGCCGCCGGGATACGGCATCGGTGCGTGATCGGAAAAACCGAGCACCTTTATACCTGCATCAATGGCGGCCTTTACGTATTCCTCATCCTCTCCCGTTGCGTGATGACAGCGCGCGGTGTGAGTATGATAGCTGTATTTCATTTTTATCCTCTGAGTGCAAAATAAAGTGCGATTCCAAGACCGATGATCAAGACTGTGGCAGCACCGTATGCAAAGCGGCGCAGCTTGCGGCGGCGAACGTAACGGCGAGCCTTTTTGAGGTAAGCGGAGATGGGGTCGCGCTTTCTTATAAGGTCGCGGTTGAAGGTGCGTATCCAATGCACGTCTACCTTGGTTATCTCGTCCACGCGGCGAAGTGCCCCAACCTCGTGGGAGAACTTGTTGCGCAGGTTTCTGTAACGCACGAGCCTCGGCAAAACGTCGTCACGGCCGGGGGCAAAGCGCGCATTGTTAAGTCGGTTGATATATTCGGTGACACCGCCGGTGGTAACACCAAACTTGTCACAGCAGTCCTTGTCAAGCTCCATATAGCTTGCGAGGAAGCGCTCGTTTATTCTCTTTCCCATTGATGCTACCTCCTTTCGATAGTCTTTGTCCGTGTTTATTATTTTACACCATTTATACACGTTTTTCAAGTCCTTACATAATTTTTACGATTTGTTTCAATTTTTTCCCTCGAAGTCCCGCTTTTTGGTGCGGAAGAGGAGTCGGCACATTGCGCGGCCGTTAAAGGGGATGAGGGGGTAAAGATACCGCCCGCCGTCGAGGGTCCTGTTCGTTGCGACGAGGACGCAGGAGAGCACCACGCCGAGGGCAAAGCCCCACACGCCGAGTATGGCGGTGAAAACGAGGGTGGACACCCTTATGAATTTGAATGCGTAGCCAAGCTCGTGGTTTTGCTGTGCGAAGTTGGCGATAGCGACGACCGCCATATAAAGTATCACGTCGGCAGAGAGCCAGCCGACCTCGACCGCAAAATCACCGAGTATCAGAGCGCCGACGATGGACAGGGAGTTTGAGAGCATATCGGGGGTGTTCATCGAGGCAATCTTGAGTCCGTCAAGGGCAAGCTCAACGAGGAATAATTGAAGGAGTATCGGCAGCGCACCGGGTGAGTCGGGCACCAAAAACAAGAGGTAGTCGGGGAGGCGGTAGGCGTTCTCGAGATAGAGGTACCAAAGGGGTGTTATAAACGCCGAGGTTATGAGTATCAGGGTGCGCACGATGCGCAGATAAGTGCCGGTCAGGGGCGGAAAATAATAGTCGTCGGTTTGCTGCAAATAATCGAAAATTGATGTCGGAAGGACCATAACTTGGGGGGACGTATCGCAAATTACGAGTACACTGCCCTCTACGAGCTGTGCCGCGGCGGTATCGGGGCGCTCGGTGGTGCGGATCTTTGGAAAGGGGTTTAGCCACCCGCGGCGAATGAGGGATTCAGCCAGAGATTGAAAGCCGAGGGTGAGGGATTCGGGCCTGATCTCGGCAAGCCTTTTACATATTCCCGTGACTGTTTTTTCGTCAGCGACACCGTCCATATAGCAGACTACGACGTCGGTGCGTGATGCACCCCCGAGGCTCATATGGCGCATAGTCAGCCGAGGGTCGCGGATGCGGCGGCGGATAAGCGCGGTGTTGACCACCATCGTTTCAACGAAGCCGTCGTGCGCACCCTGCATAACTCGGTCGCTGTCGGGCTCTTGGGTATCCCTTGCGGGGTAGGTGCGCAGGTCGATAAGCAGCGCATCAGCACCAAAGGTCTCGGCAAGAAGCAGGGTCTGACCCGAGAGGACGGCGGTAAGTAGCCTTTCGACGTCACATTCGCGTTCGACCTCAACGTATGGCAGGCGGCGCTCGGTATATTCGGCATCCCCTATCTCCTTTAAGGACAAAAAGGTCTGCATAACGCGCTGAAGCTCGCCATCCTTGACAAATCCGTCAATATAGAAAAAGCATATCTGCCTATCCGACACGGCAAGCCGCCGCTCGATTATATCAAAGCTTTCATCAGCTCTTAAAAGCGAGGATATAAGGCGCACGTTTTCGGTGTAATTCGAGCTTAAATACATAGATTTTTCCCTTTCTTTACTCCACTTTTTGCGCGGTGCGAAGCACGCCGCCGTGGGTGGGTATATTTCCATTTTTTCTAAATTATTACTCGGTGTAAAATTTTTATTCACTTTTGTTGACAACAGTGTCTGTTTGTGGTAAAATACATTAAGTTAATTATTATGGAGTGATATACCATAGAAACGCTTTATAAAGAGGCCTTTGCAAACAAAGGTTTACATAATTTTGATCTGTTTTACTACGAAAAAACCGATTCAACCAATACCCGTGCGAAATTATTCGCACAAACGAGGTCTGCGGAGGAGAGAAGCCCCGCAGTGTTTCTTACGCGCGCACAGAGTGCGGGCAGGGGTACGCGCGGGCGTTCCTTTGAGTCGCCCGAGGGTGGCGGACTTTATATGAGCCTGCTTCTTTACCCCGAAATTCACGCAAAAAATTCTTACACCTTGACCTGTGCGGCGGCGGTTGCCGTATGCCGTGCGATCGAAAAGGAGTGCCCAAATATAGCACCGAGGATCAAATGGGTCAACGATATTTACGTCGGTGAAAGAAAGCTTGCGGGAATTTTGACCGAGGGCGAGTGTGCCGAGGACGGTGCGCTTCGCTATGCGATCGTAGGAATCGGAATCAACCTAAAAAAAGCACCCCACTCCCCCGAGGTTGAGGCGATCATGACCTCGCTTGAAAATGAGGGCGCAACAGTCGATGCACCGGCACTCAGCGCGGCAGTTACCGCCGAGCTTTTCCCCCTTTTAGGTAGGGGAGAGGTGATCGACGAATACAAGAGACGCTCGATGCTTAAAGGCCGCGAGGTCGAGATATCCTTGAGCGGCGAGAGCTATACCGAGAGAGTTTTGGATATCGACGGCGAGTGCGCGCTTATCACGGTAGGTGCGGACGGCAAAGAAAAAAGATATATTTCGGGCGACGTTAAGGTGCGCCCACAAAAAGGAGGATAAAAAATGCCACTCGGAATAAGAGATTATCACAAAGAAATGCTTGAGATGCACGTAAACTGTGAAGCACCTCACGCCTACTTTATCCCCTATGAAACGCTCGCAAAGGCGAAGCGCGGCGCGCGCGGTGCGTCCGCATATTTTAAGTCGCTCGCGGGTGAGTGGAATTTTAAATTCTATAAGTCGGTTGCCGACGTGCCCACCTCTATCAGAGAGCCGATAGACTTTACCGAAAAAATGGCGGTGCCCTCAAGCTGGCAGTATGCGATCGGTCGCGGATATGACGTTCCCCAGTACACGAACGTTATCTATCCCTTCCCCTTCGATCCCCCGCACGTGCCCGAGGAAAACCCCGCCGCGGTGTATATGCGCGAGTTTAACCTCACCGAATCCGAGCTTTCGGGCAAGGATGCGATGCTTAGTTTCGAGGGCGTTGACTCCTGCTTCTACCTCTTCTTGAACGGCGAGTTCGTCGGTTACAGCGAGGTAACGCATATGACGAGCGAGTTTAACGTAAGCCGCTTCGTTAAGGTCGGCAAGAACGTTATAACGGTGCTTGTTGTAAAGTGGTGTGCGGCCAGCTACCTTGAGGACCAGGACAAGTTCCGCTCCTCGGGTATTATAAGAGAGCCCTACCTGCTTTTCAGAAACAAAAACAGAATAGTTGACATATCCGTAAAGGCCGAGCCCGATAAGTCGTTTAAGAAAGCGTCGATAACCGCCGCGATCAAGACGAACGGTGCGGTCGATATTGAGTACACGCTTAAGGACAAGGTGGGCAACGAGATAGCCGCCGTAAGCGCAAAATGTGACACGGATGCCACCCTCGCGGTTGCCGAGATCAAAAATCCGCACCTTTGGAGTGACGAGGATCCCTACCTTTACGAGCTCGAGATAAAGGACAAAGACGAGATAATTCTCCTTTACGTGGGCGTACGCAAGGTTGAAATAAAGAACCGCGTGGTCTACATAAACGGCAAGAAGGTCAAGGTCAAGGGCGTTAACCGTCACGACAGCCACCCTGTGCTTGGCGAGGCGGTGACGATGGAGGATATGGCGCGCGATATTCGCATAATGAAGGCGAATAATATGAATATGGTGCGCACCAGCCACTACCCCAACGACCCGAGATTTTACGAGCTTTGTGACAGATACGGTCTGTACGTTTGTGACGAAACCGATCTTGAATGTCACGGTATCCCGAAATATTACGAGGACGACGACCCCTATTTTACCAACGATCCCGAGTGGCAGCCGCTTTACATCGACCGTATCGAGCGTATGTACGAGCGCGACAAGAACCACGCCTCGATAATTATGTGGAGCGTTGGAAACGAGTCGAGCGTTGGTATAAACCACAAGGCGATGATCGAATGGGTCAAGGCGCGCGACACCTCGAGAATAATGCACGCGTGCGACGAGACCTGGATGGCGCATCACATCGATATGAAGGAAAAGGGCTATGAGAATTGCACCAAGCCCTCGAGCTACTACCGCTCGTACACCGAGATCGAGTCGAGAATGTATCCCGACCTTGACGACCTTGAGAGCTACTATCTCGTATCAAAGAAGATGCGCGACCCGATATTCCTGTGCGAATACTGTCACGCGATGGGCAACGGCCCCGGCGACGTTGAAAAATACGTCGACTTAATGTATAAATACGACTACTTCTTCGGAGGATGTATATGGGAGTTTTGTGATCACTCGGTGGCAACCGGTGAATACAGATATTCAACACCCAATTTCATCTACGGCGGTGACTCCGGTGAGGGTCAGCACGACTCCAACTTCTGCGTTGACGGTCTTGTAAATCCCGACAGAAAACTTCACACGGGTATGCTCGAGGTCAAGCAGGCGTACCGTCCGCTCGATTTCAAATACGCCGACGGCAAGCTCACCGTAACGAGCCGCAGATACTTCACCACCCTTTCGGATATCACCCTTTATTACACCGTTGAGGTGAACGGCGAGGCCGTAGAAAACGGCTGTCTTGGCGCTTGCGACATAGCACCCGAGAAGTCTAAGACCTACAAGCTTGCACCCGCCGTAAACGGCGGTATCACAACGCTTAATATTTACGCAAAGCAAAATAAACAGACCCCCTGGTCGCCCGTCGGACACGAGGTTGCAAAGGCGCAGTTCATTCTTTCGGACGTGCTTAAGCCCTCTGCCGAGCGCGTTGCGGCATACGCCGAGGAAAACGACGAGGCAATCACCGTTACCTTCCGTGAGAGCGCGGTAAAGATCTGCAAGAAGTGCGGTCTTATCGCAAGCATCACCGATAACGGCACCGAGATGCTCGCAGCACCCATTCGCCCGACGGTATGGCGTGCGCCCACCGACAACGACAGAAAGGTACGCCGCAAGTGGCAGGCGGTCGGATACGACGTTGAGGACCTTAAGTGCCACGGCGTTACCCTTGTAAAGGAGGGTGTGAGCGTTGCGGTAACGGCAACCCTTTCGCTTCACGGTGTTGACGGACGCGAGCTTATGCAGCTGGTTGTGACCTACTCCTTCGGCTCGCTTGACGGCGTTAAGATATCCACCAAGGCAACCCTGCCTGAGGGTCTGCCACCCCTGCCCCGCTTCGGATTTAAGATCACGATGCCCGAGGGTGCGGAGTGCGTAAGATACCTCGGATACGGCCCGACTGAGGCGTATGAGGACAAAAAACTTGATGCACGTCTTGGATTTTTCAGGACCACGGCAACTGATAACTTTGTTAATTACATAAAGCCGCAGGAGAACGGCGCACACGACGGCTGCCGCTTTGCAGACGTTTCCTTCCACCACGGACAGGGCCTTTACTTCTCGGCTGAGAAATTCTCGCTTTCCGTATCACACTACTCACCGAAGCTTTTGACAAACACCGCACACGCGTACGAGCTTACCCCCGAAAAGGAAACCACGGTCATCGTGGATTACCGTAATGCGGGAATAGGATCGGCATCCTGCGGACCTGAGCTTCTGCCCGAGTACACGATAAGTGAGCGCGAAATAGACTTTACCTTTAATATCAAGTCGGTATTTATATCCGACGTATCACCGTTTGATGAATTTGTAGGAGATAACTAAAACAATGGAATGGACTTCACTTAACGACTTAAGAGAGAAATTTCTCTCCTTCTTTGAGAGCAAGGGACACATAAGACTCCCCAGCTTCTCTCTTGTACCCAATAACGACAAATCGCTTCTTCTTATCAACTCGGGTATGGCACCTATGAAGAAGTACTTCACCGGCGAGGAGATCCCCCCTCGCAACCGTGTTTGTACCTGTCAGAAGTGCATAAGAACCCCCGACCTTGAAAGAGTTGGACACACCGCGCGTCACGGCACGTACTTCGAGATGCTCGGTAACTTCTCCTTTGGCGATTACTTCAAGGAGGAGGCTATTCCGTGGGCGTGGGAGTTCCTTACCGAAACTCTCGCTATCCCTGCAGATCTCCTTTGGCCCTCCGTTTACGAGAAGGACGATGAGGCGTATGCAATCTGGCGTGACAAGATCGGCGTTCCCGAGAGCCACATAGTTCGCCTTGGTAAGGCTGATAACTTCTGGGAGCACGGCACAGGTCCCTGCGGCCCCTGCTCTGAAATTTACTTCGACCGCGGACTCAAATACGGCTGCGGATCTCCCGACTGTAAGCCCGGATGCGACTGTGACAGATTTATGGAGATCTGGAACAACGTATTCTCCCAGTTCAACAACGACGGACAGGGCAATTATACCGAGCTTTCGCAGAAAAATATTGACACGGGTATGGGTCTTGAGCGTCTTGCGTGCGTAATGCAGGGTGTTGACAACCTCTTCGAGGTAGACACCGTAAGACGACTTCTTGACACCGTTTGTGCCATCGCAGGCAAGACCTACGGCGCTGATAAGGACGACGACGTTTCTATCCGCGTTATCACCGACCACGTAAGAAGCTCCACCTTTATGATCAGCGACGGCGTTATCCCCTCCAACGAGGGCCGCGGCTACGTTCTTCGCAGAATTCTTCGCCGTGCGTGCCGCCACGGAAAGCTTCTCGGCATCGACAGAAAGTTCCTCGTTGAGCTTTGCGAGATCGTTATCGAGCAGAATGCGGGCGCATATCCCGAGCTTAAGACCAAGCACGATTATATCCTTAAGGTAGTAAGCCTTGAGGAGGATCGCTTCAATGCAACTATTGACGCCGGCCTCGGCATCCTCTCCGGCATCGTTGAGGAAGCAAAGAAGGCAGGCAAGGACACCATCAGCGGTGCTGATGCGTTCAAGCTTTACGACACCTTTGGCTTCCCGCCCGATCTTACACGCGAGATCGCAGAGGAGTCCGGCCTTAAGGTCGACGAGGACGAGTTCAAGGCTCTTATGAACGAGCAGAAGACCCGTGCAAGAGCCGCAAGAGGCAATATCTCCGGCTGGGCTGACTCGGGCATCAAGCTCGAGAATATCCCCGAAACCGAGTTCGTTGGCTATGAGAACAACGAGTGCGAGGCAAAGGTGCTTGCCATCATCGCAGACGGCGAGTCCGTTGATGCGATCAACGAGGGCGAGGCTACCGTTATATTCGACAAGACCGTATTTTACGGTGAGGGCGGCGGCCAGGTTGGTGACACAGGTGTCATCGGCGGCAAGGTAAGCGCTACTGTAACCGATACAAAAAAGGCAAACGGCATCTACATTCACGAAATTAACATAGAGTCGGGCGAGATCAAGCTCGGCGATACCGTAACACTTAAGATCGACGTTGCACGCCGCGCGTCTATCAGAAGAAACCACTCCTCCTGCCACCTTCTTCAGGCAGCGCTGCGTAAGGTGCTTGGCACCCACGTTGAGCAGGCAGGCTCTTACGTTGACGAGCACAGAGTGCGCTTTGACTTCACTCACCTCTCTGCTATGACACAAGAGGAGCTCGCAGCAGTTGAAAAGGAAGTAAACAAGAACATTCTTCTTGCCGAGGCGGCAAACACCACCGTTTGCGACCCCGAGAGCGCAAGAAAGATGGGCGCTATGGCTCTTTTCGGAGAGAAGTACGGCGACAAGGTAAGAGTCGTTGCGATCGGCTCATCCTCTCTTGAGCTTTGCGGCGGTACTCACGTATCCAACACCGGCGAGATCGGTCTTTTCAAGATCATTTCCGAGACCAGCGTAGCAGCAGGCGTAAGAAGAATTGAAGGAACCACCGGCCTTGGCGTGCTTGCACTTCTCGAAGAGAAGGAAGCGCTTATCAAGGACACCGCGCGTGAGCTTAAGACCCCCGACGTTAACGCGATAGCAAAGAAGGCAACCGCCCTTCAGGCAGATATCAAGGAGCTTCGCCGTCAGCTTGACAGTGCAAACTCCAAGATCTCCGAGATCAAGTCGCAGTCGCTTATGGACAACGTAAAGACGGTTGGCAAGTTCAAGCTTCTCACCGCGAAGATCGAGTCCCGTCCTGACGAGGCAAGAAACCTTTGCGACACCTTCAAGTCTAAGTTCTCTGACGGCGTAGTCGTATTTGCGGCAGTTTCGGGCGACAAGCTCAACTTCGTAAGTGCGGCAGGTGCTGATGCAGTTAAGGCAGGCGCACACGCAGGTAACATCCTTAAGGATATCTCCGCAATCTGCGGCGGTAAGGGCGGCGGCAGACCCGACAGCGCAATGTCCGGCGGCCGTGACCTTGACAAGATCGACGAGGCTCTTACAAGAGTCGAGGAGATCCTTGCTTCCATTTAATTTTAAATAAAAAGAAAAAGCTCTTGGTGCTTATCGCATCAAGAGCTTTTTTCTATGCCGTGGCGTTTTTTAGTTGTTTAACCCATTTAAGAGGCGGGTGAAAAACTCGGGGTCTATTGCCACGATGATGATGGATGCCGCAGAAAATACAACACCGAAAATAGAGCACAGGAGTGCGGCTATGATAAAGGTGTTGAAGAATCCCATTCTGACCCTGGCGACCGCCGCGAGAGCTATGGCGAGAATGCCGACGATAAGGCCCGCCCAGCCGAGTGCGGAAAGCACCAGTGAAAGAATACCGAGTGCGAGCGCGGCTATCGACCACAAAAGCGTTTTAGGCTTTCCCTTTTGGTTGACTATCGCAAATTCAACGTCACTCTCCGCGCCGGGCTTAATCTCGGCAAGGTCGGTCGTTTCGTTTGCTCTTTTTTCGTCGTTCATACCTTAAGCATCCTTTCCTTTTTATTTACAATATAAATTCTACCACGAAAGGGATAAATAATCAAGAGTAATTAAAAATTTTCCTTATTTAGTATATTAACCAAGCGCCGTGACAAAATAAAGAAAACGAAAATGATACCGTGGGGGTAGAGTGTCGGTGGAAAAAAGCGAGAGATATTTAAGCCTTACAAAAAAGCACACGCCAAAATCAAAGATACTTAAAAAGGCGGTGCGCGCGTTTTTCGGCGGCGGTCTTATATGCGCGCTTGGCGAGGCGCTTGCCTTCCTTTATTTATATATAGGGCTTGATAAAAAGGATGCGTACCTGTGTGTGACGCTCTCCTTTATCCTCATCGGGTCTCTTGCGACCGCCCTCGGATTTTTCGATAAGATCGCAAATCTTATCTACGCAGGGGTGCTCGTGCCGGTGACGGGATTTTCAAATTCCATAACGAGTGCCGCCATAGATACGCGCACGGAGGGGTATGTAAGCGGCGTTGGAAGCAAGATCTTTACCGTTGCGGGTCCGGTCATTCTTTTTGCCGGAATTAGCGGTACTTTGTACGGTTTTGTTTACTTTTTGGTGAATTTATTTGCAAAATAATTTAACACGCCCCCTATCTAACCCCGATTTTCGACCTAAAATAGCCACACGAATACACGACGGAGACGAAAAATGAGAAGGATAATAAAGCTTGACAAA
>JAZRAF010000091.1:0-1089 GCA_045634425.1 Eubacteriales bacterium
AATCTGCCTGCCTTCTACAAGTATATCGTGGGAGATGAAACGCCCGACGCTGGTGAGAATAACGCTCACCTTGAAGCACCCATGGCTTTCGTTCACGATGCGGTGGATGCCTTCCCCGGCAGAGCAGCCTACACAAGGACGGTCTCACTGTCGGATCTCTTTGAGCTTGATGCAAGCGATGCAGGCGCAAACGATACCCACAAGAAGCAGAATATTATAAAGGCGGTCAAGGAGGCTCACACCAAGATCACGGCGATGCAAACTGCCATGAAGGAAGCCTCGGATGATGAGAAGCTCATCCTCTGCGATGAGGCAAACGAGGTCTATCAAGCCTGCCTCAAAATCGTCTCCAAGAATGTGGTCAACGACCATATCCTCTGCATGCTTCTTGACGAGATCGACCATCCCGATAAATCGAAATACGATATCAAGTCGGCGCGGTATCTGCTCTTCGCAAGCCTGCTCTACGAGGACAACCGCAGGCTTCTTTCCAAGCTCAAAACGGTCGAGGGCTTCGAGCCTTATGACCTCGTCAGAGTGGATCCCGAAATCGTTCCCGAAGGATACCGCACGGAAAACATCTACGGTTTTCCTCACGGACATCTGCTGATCAAATAACAAAACAACACCCATGAGTGTCGAGAAATTCTCTCGGCACTCTTTTTTATTCCCAATGAAAGGAGATTTTTATTGCACCATTATCAAAACAAACGTGACAACCCCGGCGATTTCTTTCCGATGCCCAAGGCCGCCTTTCGGCTGGGGCTTGATTCGGGAGAGATTGCCGTCCTCGCATTCCTTATGTACTGCGAGGACAGAAAGACCTATCAGTGTCATCCGAGCTACAGCACCATCGGTAGCGCCGTCGGCATGAGCAACAACACCGTCAAGAAGTACGTGGACAGGCTTGAGCGCAAGGGCTTCATCTGCCCAGAGCCAACCATGGTCCGCACCCGTGACGGCAGGGCCCACAACGGCACCCTCCTCTACACTCTGCAACCGATACAACCGATAGAGGATGCGTACTTCGAGCGAAAGCTCCGAGAGGCTGAAACACGGATGCGCTTCAATAACGCTATGCAAAAATTT
>JAZRAF010000092.1:0-3455 GCA_045634425.1 Eubacteriales bacterium
CGAACCCACGCGACCACCAAAACCATTTGCCGTTGGAGATCTTCAAGGAGTCGTGCGACTTTGTGCAGTACACGTTGTTACCGCACCGCATAAGCTCATACGGCTCATAGGTTTTAAGATAGGTCAAGAGGTCAACGCTCCGCGCCTTTTCAATGGCTTCGGGCGGTACATATCCTTGCGTGTTTTGCCTTCTCATAGATACCTCCCGTCAATCGTAAACGTGACACACAACCTTAGTTTCCTCGGCTTCGCTTTCGTGAAAATCTATATCTCCGTTAAGTGCCTTTTGCTCCGCGATATGCTCGGCTTCGGACTGACAGCTTGCTTCGACTTCCACATAGCCGAACTGCTTTACAAGCACTTCCACGCCATATTTCATCATCACCTTCCTCCTTCCAAAATAGAAATAGCCGAGAGAGTGGTGCAGCTCTCCCGGCTATGTAAAGCGACGGTGATAGTCACCGCCGCCACGCCTTGTGAGGGCGTTATCGGTCGTCACGGTCATCACAAGAGGTAGGCTTTTTGTCTTGTCCGTCCTCGGAGATTTCCTCTGCGCCGTCCACGATTTCATTCTCCTTTCTGTCCATATTAAGCTCGGCGTTCAGCTCGTCGAGCCTTCTGCTTTTTTCTTCAAGGATCGCTTCGTCGGCAAAGGGCTTTGCAATCTCCGCCTTTGCTATTTCGATTTGTCGGTGGAACTCCAAAAGCTGAGCTTCATTGTTTGCCTTACGCTCTGCGAACTTTTCGATAGCGTTGTCAAGTCGGGTAATGATACCGTTTGCATCTTTACCAAGCATAACCTTGTGGAACAAAGAGCCTCGCAGGGTGATATAAAACTCGCGGGATAAACCATCAAAGCCTATGTCGGTTTTGAACCCTCGGTACTCACCGAGAGGTCTTACGTCTTGGTTATTTATACGGGAGCAGACGTCAAGAATGGCGTTACCCGCTTCGGCTTTTTCGGTATAGGTCACGCCCATAACCTCCATCGGAGAGAACCCGTTTTCGTTTGGGTGTGTACCTTCCTCGGCAGTTTTGATGTCAGCTTCAAGCCCCTTGATACGACCTTCAATCTCGGCTATCTCCCTCGGGTATTTTTTGATAAGAGCATCTTCAAGAGCGTATCGTTGGCTGAGGTGAGAAGCCTTCTGAAGCTTCAATTTTGCCACGTCCGCGTCAAGCTGCATCTTCTCCATAATCTTGGGATTTCCGCTTGCAAGAGCCTTGATTTCTGCATAGGAAAGTGCCGTTTCGTCCACGTCCTCCGCGCTTCGCACGGGAGATTTTGAGGTCATAATCTGCGAGATAAACTTCTGCTTCGACTCCAAAAGCTGATAGGAATACGCATCGAAAGTGCCTTCCGTTACATAACGGTAGAGGTCAACTTCGGGGTTGGTGTTGCCTTGTCGCACGATACGCCCCGCGCGCTGCTCGAGGTCACTCGGTCGCCACGGCACGTCAAGGTCGTGCAGCGCTATCAAACGCTCTTGCACATTTGTGCCCGCGCCCATCTTGAAGGTAGAGCCGATAAGCACACGGACTTGACCGCGCCTTACTTTTGAGAACAACTCCTTCTTCTTGGTGTCGGTATCCGCCGTATGGATAAAGGCGATTTCTTCGGGAGGTATGCCGCGCTCTATGAGCTTCGTGCGAATATCGTCATACACGTTGAAGTTGCCGTCATTCTTTGGGGTGGAGAGGTCGCAGAACACGAGCTGAGCCGATTTCTTGTCGGCGTTGCGCTCCCAAATATCGTAGATATTTTCCACGCATACGTTGACCTTACTGCCTTCAAAATCTTCAAGCATCGGATTTACCAAGCGTTGGTCAAGAGCCGCCTTGCGCCCGTCATTGGTGACGAGAAGCATATTATCAACGTCGGAGCTGACCTTGCGATTGTGTATCTTCTCGGCTCGTTCCGCAAAGGATTGAACCAAGTCCTTTTGAATGTCGCTTGCCTCCACCTTTACAACGTGAAAGTGTGCTTCGGGGGTAGGAAGATTGAGCATATCGGCGGTCTGAATATCGGCAACCTGCTTAAACATCGCCATCAGTTCGGGGATATTAAAGAACTTTGCAAAGCGTGTCTTTGCTCGGTATCCCGTACCGTCCGGGGCAAGCTCGATTGCCGTGACGGTTTCGCCAAAAGTCGATGCCCAAGAGTCGAAGTGCAAGAGGTCGCGGTAGCGTAGCTCGTCGTATTGCAAGTATTTCTGCATCGTGTAAAGCTCCACCATCGTATTGGAGATAGGCGTACCCGTTGCGAACACACAACCTTTACCGCCCGTCAGCTCGTCAAGGTAACGGCACTTCATATAGAGATCGGAGGATTTCTGCGCTTCGGTCTGTGAAATACCCGCCACGTTTCTCATTTTGGTATATGCGGCAAGGTTCTTGTAGAAATGCGCCTCGTCAATGAAAATGCGGTCAACTCCAAGTTCCTCAAAGGTCACAACATCGTCCTTGCGGGATTGGTCGTTAAGCCTTTCAAGCCTTGTTTCAAGAGCCTTTTTCGACTTGGCAAGTTGCTTGACGGTCACACGGTTTCCGCGTTCACGGGAAAGCTCCTCCATACTCTGCATTATGGTTTCAATCTCGGTTTCAAGAGTTCGTATCTGCCTTTCAACCGATACGGGGATTTTCTCAAACTGAGAGTGTCCGATAATGATAGCATCGTAATCTCCCGTGGCAATACGGGCGCAGAATTTCTTGCGGTTCTTGGTTTCAAAATCCTTTTTCGTAGCCACCAAGATGTTTGCCGAGGGATAGAGCTGAAGGTACTCACTCGCCCATTGTTCGATAAGGTGATTGGGTACGACGAACATACTCTTGTTGCAGAGTCCAAGACGCTTGCTCTCTTGTGCAGCGGCTACCATCGTGAAGGTTTTGCCTGCGCCAACTACGTGGGCAAGGAGAGAGTTGCCGCCGTACATAATTCTTGCCACCGCGTTTTTCTGATGGGGGCGAAGGGTGATTTCGGGGTTCATTCCGTAGAACTGAATGTGTGAGCCATCATATTCTCGCGGGCGGTAGCTATTGAATTTCTCATTGTAAAGCTTGCATAAGCGTTCACGCCTTTCGGGATCACGCCATATCCATTCTTCAAAAGCTCGCTTTATCTGCTCCTGCTTACCTTGGGCGATAGCTGTTTCTTTCTTGTTGAGCACCGGCTTTTTCTTTCCACTTCCGTCGTCCACATAATCGAAGATACGCACGTCTTTGAGGTTCAGCGTTTCTTCAATGATCTGATAAGCATTGATACAGCTTGTGCCGTAGGTGTTATAAGCCTTTACGTTTCCACGGTCATGGGTTTTATTGGTGATAACCCATTCGCCCGTCATTTTTACGAACTTGACCTCGATCTGTCCTCGCATCCAACGGGAAGTGCCGAGCAATTCATACATAAAGTCTTGCACGTCCTCTTGCGGCACCCATACCGAGCCGAGCTTAACACC
>JAZRAF010000093.1:0-44203 GCA_045634425.1 Eubacteriales bacterium
CGCTCGTAGACTACGAGCTTGATAGGTCGCAGATGTAAGTGCAGTAATGTATTCAGTTGAGCGATACTAATTGACCGAGGGCTTGAACTGCTTTCTACAAATAGCAGTTCGGCAATACAAATGCAGAGCTTCGATTTCATACTACTAATTCGGTTTTTAATGGGTATTTAAAAATACCTTTTATATATGCAGGGTCTCGCGTAATGCGAGCCTTTTTGTTTTGCTTCGATAAATTCCGCAATACTGCGTTAAAGCATTGACTCGCCGCCCTCACCGTAGGTAACTACGCTATCGGGTTTCTCGCTCGCTTTGCCTTGTCTTGCGAAATTTCTCTTTGCAAAAAAATGCTTCGATAAATTCAACTCATATTTACTTTCAATCCACACGAGGTCACAATGCCAAACTTAACAAATGAAACGATAGCAATGATAATAAGCATAATCGCGATGGTATTCGTCGTGATTTCCTTCCAGGTGAAGAACAAAATACCGCTTTTCTTGGTACAGATCGTTGGTATGCTCCTGTTTATGGTGTCCTACTTCTTCAACGCAAGCGGCATCGGCGTGATCATCAACGTCATAAACCTCACGCGTAACGTTATATATATATTTATAAAGGAAAACAACCGCAAGCTCGAAAGGGCAATTTGCATCGGCCTTATTGTCACATACGCCGCCTCCTACGCCGTTTATACCGCCGTAGCCGGCCTATCGCTTGCTGACAACCTTTGGAACAGCCTGCCCGTTATAGGCGCTCTGTTTGGTACCATCGGCACGCTCTTTGCTTCCAAAAGCGTCAACCTCTACCGCGCGTGGAAATACGGCGACTCCGTCTGCTGGCTCTCCTTTAATATCAATATCGGCCTCGGCGCCATCGGCGGCATAATCTGTGAGATCCTGACTCTCATATCCCTCACCGTCGGCATCCTCCGCTTCAGAGAAAAGAAGAGCACTCAAGAATAACAAAAAAGAGCCTCAAATTGAGGCTCTTTTCTTTATGCACCCTTGATATCGATCTCAATATCTCCGGTGGTCGTCGTGATCTCACAAACGCCGCCCGTGGTGCCCCTTGGCACTTCAACGCTGCCGGTGCTTGTGTTAGTTATAAATATCTTTTCGGAGAGCAGGGTACCCTCTACGTCACCTGTGTTCGTTTTTATCCAGATCTCGTGCGCATCAGAGTCATTAAGCTCGACGTCACCCGTTGTGCGCTCGATCGAAAGCTTATTTCCAACGTTCACACCATCAAGGGTTATGTCGCCGGTGTTTCCGGTCGAGGTGAGATTGGTGCATTGTGCATCGGAAAGCGTCGCCTTTCCCGTTGAAACAGTCATCGAAATATCGCCCGCACAGTTGATGCCGCTAGCCGTAATATGACCCGTAGAAACGGTAAGATCCAAGAATTCGGCATTCACGTCCGTAAGCTTTATATTGCCCGTCGTGGCCTTTATCTTGATGGTCTCCGCAACCGATGACTTGCAGTCAACGTCGCCAGTGTTCACCTCTACGTCTATACTGCCAACCTCAAGCTCCGCAGGGAGGAAGACGTCACCCGTGTCGCTTTTTATCTTAAGCTCAGCGTATGCGCCGACCGGAAGATACACGGTGATCTTCGGGGTAGAGAAGTTAAATCCGATGTAGTCAAGCCAGGTCCTTTCGTTCTTTACGTCAACCTTAAGCGTGCCGTCCTCGACGCTGACGGTGTGCGCCATATTGGTTTCCTCAAAGCACACAACCTTACAATTTTCGTCGTTTTTGACCTCAAAAACGATGTCCGCAGTGCTTCCAATAATGGAGACATTAGTGAAATTTTCGGTGATCTCGTGCTCCACCGTTTGCATTTTTCTGGTGGAGAGACGACTAAAATCCCACTTGTTCACAGCCATTCCTCCCATAAAAATGATCGCGCCAATTATGATAAGAGCGGTGGCTATTAATATGCTTTTTCCTGTTTTTCTCATAACCGCGCCTCCTTTTTTCTAAAGCATTTCTTGATGCCGAGCGACTTTTTTGTGAGCCACCAAGCGCCCTTGGTTGCCGCCTTGCATCCGTGAAATCCGAGTATCGAAACGCCGCCGCACACCAGCGCAGCACCCAAAATTACAATGCCCGTAGCAGTATTTCCGCTTATAGCAAAGGGCAGGGATATGACCGCGCCACCGATGGCCGAAGCCACAAGTGCAACGAACACCGTCCACAGCGAAACCACTATAGCCCAAAGCGCCGCGTACAACGAAATCGCAACCGCGCCCGCCGCCGCACCGAGCGAGATCCACAGCGGTGAGCCTATCCAGAAAAGCGCAATTTCCCGCGTTTTTCTCTTTCTTTTCGACTTTGACACACGCGATTCTTTTAAAATCTGCCTTGAAATTTTATTAACATTTCCTATTTTAGCAACCGCTTCTTCTTCGGAGCATCCCTCCTCGACACGGTCGTCTATCATCTCTCCGTAAAAGCTTATCCGCTCCTCGATCTCTCGCTTCGGAAGCCCCTTAAGCTTGCGCCTCAGCGCGCTCAAAAATTCCTTCTTACGCATCGCTGTCGTCCTCCCTCATAACGAATTTGTAAATCGACATAACCTCGCGCCACTCATCCTTGAAGTCCTCAATTCGTCCGAGTCCCGCCCTCGTTATGTGGTAATATTTTCTCAGTCTGCCGCCGTGCTCCGCGGTGTGTACAGTCAGCATACCCGCAAGCTCCAAGCGCTTCAGTATCGTGTATAGTGTAGACTCTGACATCTCGATATACGGCTTCATATCCTTGATGATCTTGTATCCGTACGAGTCCTCGTTCTTGATCGCCGCAAGCACGCACACGTCCAAAAGTCCGCGCTTCAACTGTATGTCCATCCGTCGCTCCTTTCTGCCGTCGATACCTCGCAACGTGAGGTATTTATGAATACATCATATCACGAAGTATTGCGCTTGTCAATGATTTTTCGAAAATTTCTCAAAAATGCAGGGAAGTGCTCCCTTTGTATTGACATTGTATTTTGCGTGTGATAGAATGAACGTAACAACAATTTAAGGAGCGCACAATGAACCTTTTAAATTACGAGCAGGGCACGGTCGCACCCTACACCAAAGAAATTGCAAGGCTCTCCTCGGGCGAAAGCCTCGAGATGCACGAGCCCACCGTAAAGGACAAGCACCACCTCACCTTTACCTGTGATATCGCAAGCCTCGATGACGATTTTGTGATCGCCGTCGGCCGCGGATATATGTACACAAGCGGCTGCTGGGTCGAAGTAACCAAGACCCACGTGCGTGCGTTCACCTATTTCCATTACACCGATCCCAAGCTCCGCGTCCTCGAGCCTCAGGCAGAGCACGGCCTCGAAATTTCCGAGTTCCTCACCGTAGCTATCGATGAGGACAGAGTGCACGGCAGCTTTATAATAATCACCACCGCCACAGGCTCTGTCAAGCTTTCCTCCCCCTCGTTCGCTGCGTGGGACGGCAAAATATTTGCCTCTGCAAATGGCTGCGTGCTCGAAAACTGCAAGCTTAATTGGCTCTACGACGGCTTCGCCTTTCCCATCTGGATATACGGCGACTCCTACCTCGGCTACGGCCACCCCGCGCGCTGGCCCTATTACCTCTACCGCGACGGCTATGACAGAGTCCTTCTCTCAGGCTTCCCGGGTATGAATGCACAGCGCGGCCTTGTCGACTTCAAGTGCTCTCTTGAAAGGGGCACGCCTCGCTTCGCCCTCTGGCTTCTCGGTATGAACAACTCCGACCCCACCGTCGATACCCCCGAGCCTAAATGGCTCGCCGCAACCGAGGAATTTCTCGAGATATGCAAGGAGAAGGGAATAACCCCCATCCTCTCCACCATCCCCTGCGTGCCCGACAGAATAAACGAAGCGAAGAACGCCTGGGTCAGAGCATCCGGCTATCGCTACATCGATTTTAACCGTGCCGTAGGTGCGCACAAGACCAAGGAATGGTATCCTGATATGCTCCACACCGACCGCGTACACCCCGCAAACAACGGTGCCGCAGCACTTTATTCTCAGGTTCTTATCGATTTCCCCGAAATAATGAAAAGATAAAAAATCCGAGTCGGAGCAAGTGCCCGACTCGGCTCTTTTTTGCGCCCTAAGCGCCACTTTTTTTCTTGGTGCCTTTGCTTTCTGCCTTAATTTTACCGCCGTTTGCCTCTCTTTCGCTGCGCAAATAGGCGATCGCCTCCTTGATGCCGCCCACCTCGTCAATAAGTCCGCACTCCACCGCCTCGTACCCGTCAAGGATCGACCCGATATCCCCGACCAGCATATCGGTGCGCGCAATGATCTTGCGCATAAACTCCTCCTTGATAGAGGAGTGCCCGACGACGAATTTGATTATCCTGTCCTGCATCTTCTCAAGGTAGTTGAACGCCTGCGGCACTCCTAGCACAAGCCCGCTCGTCCTCACGGGGTGTATCGTCATCGTCGCACTCGGCACGATAAACGAGCGCTTCGCGCTCCCCGCCAGCGGCACACCGATAGAGTGACCGCCGCCAAGCACGATGGATGCCGTCGGCTTCGTGATGCTCGCTATAAGCTCGGCTATCGCAAGCCCCGCCTCCACGTCACCGCCTAAGGTGTTGAGCAGAATTATTATCCCGTCGATCCGCTCGTCCTCCTCAAGCGCAACGAGCAGGGGAAGGATGTGATCGTATTTCGTTGCCTTTTGGTTCTGATCAAGCGCGTAATGCCCCTCGATCTGCCCGATGATCGTCAGGCAATAAAAGGTGCCGTCCTCGCTGTGTATTTCCGCGCTTCCGAGCTCGGTTATGCTCTCGGCGGTTTCCTTTTTCTCGTCCTTGTTTTCCATATCTGCTCCGCAAATAATATTTTTGTTATTTTGTTGACAAATATTTTGAATTATACATTGATTTTTTTTCTTCTTTGTGCTAGAATATATTTTGGTATCATATGTTTGATTATTTTTAAAAATATACACATAAGGAGCTTTCAAAAATGAAAGAAGTTTTGGTTGAAACATCCGCAAGACACATCCACCTCTCCGAAGAGGCAGTTGAGGTCCTTTTCGGTAAGGGCTATCAGCTTACCAATAAGAAGGAGCTTTCCCAGCCCGGCCAGTTTGCTTGTGCAGAGAAGCTCGTAGTAGTAGGCCCCAAGGGCTCCGTAAAGGCGTCCATCCTTGGCCCCACCCGTCCCGCATCCCAGGTTGAGCTCTCCCTCACCGACGCTCGTTCCATCGGCGTATCTGCTCCCATCCGTGAGAGCGGTGATATCAAGGGCTCCGCAGGCTGCAAGCTCGTTAACCCCGACACCGGTGCTGAGCTCGAGCTCACCGAGGGCGTTATCGCTGCAAAGCGCCACATCCACCTCACTCCCGCTGCCGCTGCTGAAATGGGCGTTGCAGACAAGGAGATCGTTTGCGTAAAGATCAACTCCGAGCGCACCACCATCTTTGGTGACGTTGTCGTAAGAGTAAGCGAGAAGTTCGCTCCCGCTATGCACATCGATACCGACGAGGCTAATGCATCCTGCGCATTCGGCACCGTTTACGGCGAGATCGTAAAGTAAGGTAAAGGATATGAAGATTCTGTTTCAGGGCGATAGCATAACCGACTGCGGAAGGGATAAAAGAAATTATCACGACCTCGGTCCCGGTTATCCTAAATACGCTAGAGAGGGAATAGCTGCCGCATACCCCGACGTTGATTTCGAATTTATCAACTTCGGCATCGGCGGTAACCGCACCTGCCAGCTTTTCGACAGACTCTATGAGGACGGCATCGCATTCCAGCCCGATATAATCTCAATTCTTATCGGCGTTAACGACGTTTGGCACCGTCATAGCCACTATATCGCTACCACCGATGCACAGATCGAGCTTAACTACCGCTGTATCCTCGAGAGAATAAAGAAGGAGACTAATGCGAAGATAGTTGTCCTCGCCCCCTTCTACCTCGATTGCCCCGATAACGCGTATCTTAAAGAGGATCTTAAGACTCTTCTTCCCATCGTGCGCTCCCTCGCAAAGGAATACGCCGACGTTTATATCCCTCTTGACGAGCTTTTCGCAGAGGCTATGAAAACTCAGCCCGAGCCTATGTTCTATTCCGCTGACGGCGTCCACCCCAACGAGAACGGACGTAAGCTTATCGGCGAGGCATACGCAAAGGCAGTAATTCCGATCATCAAATAAGTTTAATTTAAAAAAGGAGATATAAAGTAATGAGCAATGTAAGTGAAATGCCTTACGCACAGAGCCTTGAGGTTCAGCATATGTGTAAGGTAACCAAGGGTTGCGATCACGGACCCGCTCCCATTCCCGAAGAGGGCAAATGGATCCAGGCAAAGCAGATCACCGATATTTCCGCATACACCCACGGTGTGGGCTGGTGTGCACCCCAGCAGGGCGCTTGTAAGCTTTCCCTCAACGTAAAGAACGGTATCATCGAGGAGGCTCTCGTTGAGACCATCGGTTGTTCCGGTATGACCCACTCCGCAGCAATGGCTGCTGAGATCCTTCCCGGCAAGACCCTCCTTGAGGCTCTTAACACCGACCTTGTTTGTGACGCTATCAACACCGCAATGCGTGAGCTCTTCCTTCAGATCGTATACGGCCGTAGCCAGTCTGCCTTCTCCGAGGGCGGCCTTGTAATCGGCGCAGGTATGGAGGACCTCGGTAAGGGTGAGCGTTCGATGGTTGGTACTATGTACGGTACTAAGGAAAAGGGCGTTCGTTACCTCGAAATGACCGAGGGCTACTGCACCAGAATGGCACTCGATGAGAACAATGAGGTTATCGGCTACGAGTTCGTTTCTCTTGGCAAGATGACCGACTTCATCAAGAAGGGCATGGAGCCCAACGAGGCTTATGAAAAATCCAAGGGCACGTACGGCAGATTCAACGATGCTGCAAAGTACATTGATCCCCGTAAGGACTAATAAGGAGGTAATGTATAATGGCAAAGTTTGAAGGTTATGAAAGACGCGAGGCGAAGATCCTCGCCGCTCTTAAGGAATATGGCATTAACTCTATCGACGAGTGTAAGGAGATCTGCGACGCTTACGGCATCGACCCCTACAAGATCGTTGAGGAGACTCAGCCTATCTGCTTCGAGAACGCAAAGTGGGCTTACGTTGTAGGCGCTGCTATCGCAATTAAGAAGGGCTGCAAGAAGGCTTCTGACGCTGCTGCCGCTATCGGTATCGGCCTCCAGGCATTCTGTATCCCCGGCTCCGTTGCTGAGAACCGTAAGGTTGGTCTTGGCCACGGTAACCTTGGCGCAATGCTCCTCTCCGATGAGACCGAGTGCTTCTGCTTCCTCGCAGGTCACGAGTCCTTCGCAGCTGCAGAGGGCGCGATCAAGATCGCTCTTAACGCTAACAAGGTTAGAACTAACCCCCTCCGCGTTATCCTTAACGGTCTCGGTAAGGATGCCGCTTATATCATCTCCCGTATCAACGGCTTCACCTACGTAAAGACCGAGTTTGATCCCTACACCGAAGAGGTTAAGGTCATCTCCGAGAAGCCCTTCTCCAACGGTCCTCGTGCCGCTGTTAAGTGCTACGGCTCTGACAACGTTCCCGAAGGCGTTGCAATCATGAGACTTGAGAACGTTGGTGTTTCCATCACCGGTAACTCCACCAACCCCACCCGCTTCCAGCACCCCGTTGCAGGCACCTACAAGAAGTGGTGTAACGAGAACGGCGTTAAGTACTTCTCCGTTGCATCCGGCGGTGGTACAGGTAGAACCCTCCACCCCGACAACATGGCTGCAGGCCCCGCTTCCTACGGTATGACCGATACTATGGGTAGAATGCACTCCGACGCACAGTTCGCAGGCTCCTCCTCCGTACCCGCTCACGTAGAGATGATGGGTCTCATCGGCGCAGGTAACAACCCCATGGTTGGTATGACTGTTGCTGTTGCAGTTGCAATTGAAGAAGCAAGCAAATAATCGCAGATTATTTGCAATGAAATTCGCCCGACAAGTCAGGCGATTGAAATTCAGCTCCGCTGATTGAAATGCTCACTTCGTGAGCTTGAAATGCGCCACACGGTTTCCGTTGTGGCGCATATTTATCCTATCGAGGGCGATTTCATTCTATGCACACAGTGCATTTCAAGATTGCGAAGCAATCATTTCAAGACGGTTTGCCGTCATTTCAAGCACGATAGTGCATTTCAAGCGAGCTCGCAAGCTCGCAATACTTATTAAAGAGGGTTCTGCTATGACTAACAACATAATTGTCGATTTATCTATGGACTTTTCTGTTGCAATAGTTAATTTAAGCGATAACATAAAGGGAAAGTCAGCTATTGTAAATCAACTTTTGCGTAGCGGCACAAGCATCGGTGCAAATATCCACGAAGCGAACTATGCAAGCAGCCGAGCTGATTTTATAGCAAAAATGCAGATAGCATTAAAGGAATGCTACGAAACAGAGTATTGGTTAGAATTATTTGTCAAAACTAATCTTATCGTAGAAGAAAATTACAAGCAATTAAAAAACGACTGCGGTAAAATTAGAAAGCTCTTAATTTCCTCAA
This sequence comes from Eubacteriales bacterium, assembly GCA_045634425.1. Taxonomy (GTDB): domain Bacteria; phylum Bacillota; class Clostridia; order Oscillospirales; family CAG-272; genus UBA1740. The sequence continues at coordinate 8,522 of JAZRAF010000093.1, forward strand.
TCAATACAGCAAAATCAAACTCATAAAAAGTTGGACACATCACTTTAGGTTTTTCTTGATGGTGCGTCTAACTTTCTTTCAAACGAAAAGAGAAAATCAAATGAAAAAGCTTATAGCTCTGCTTTTGATCGCTGCAGCCTGCTTATCGTTGGTGGCGTGCAGTGAGGGCGGCAATACAGAGACGGATGGAAATACGGAAACAGTAGAAATCACTCTCGATAATTGGCAAGAATATTTTGAAATAAAATTTGGCGCGAATTTTATAAAAAATCCTTTTGGAGAAATTACAAGTGTTGAATCCGGTATGCGTATTTACTTAAAACCCGAGTATTTTAACCGTTTGGTAAGCGCAAATGTACACTTTGATATAAAAGCAACAAATGGTTCAACTTCTATATATAACTATGATCTCAAATCAGGCAATGTGGCTATTGAAACCGGCCACGGTGTTGGTGCTTATGGAAGTTTTGCATGTGGCTCATCCATTTGCAGCTACCAATACGATAGCGCCCACACCTCAGATAATGTCATTCTACAGATAGCCGCCCTATCAAATAATGGTGTAGGTGGTTATACGGAAGATTATATTTGCGCAGTTCAGATTTCGGATTTTATTGCTACGTGGGTAGCTCTCAAATGGGAAACGATAGAAGTCTCTAGGGTATTGGGTACTATCACGCTAATACAAAAATAACGCTATTCTATCGGAACTCGAACCAACCCGCAGGCTAAGTACGACCGTTGCGGTTGCAATAGAGGAAGCAAGCAAATAACCCGCTCCCCAAAAATGCTTTAAGTAAAATTCAAACAAAAGACGGATTTCTCCGGAAATCCGTCTTTTTATTATCGCCGTTCCACTTGGCGCGTGTTGTAACAAAAATTGATTATAATACACATTTTCTTAACATATTTTTAATTTTTTATTGACAAATGTACCACAAAGTGCTATGATTTACTTATACTTATTATTGATGCTGCTAACACAGGGTCAATAAAATTTTTTTGGAGGACTGTATAATGTATACATACGAGGCCTATTCTAAGATCCCCGACATTTCGCTTCATCTTACCGAGGATTACGCGGCAGGCGCACAGAAGCTCGCCATCATAATGGCGATCATCGCATTCGCTTGCGTTCTCTTCACCGCAATCGCTCACAAAAAGGCGCGTCCCCTTGGCATCATCACTGCCATCGCGCAGCCTGTCGGCATCTTCGCAGCATTTAAGTACGTTATCGCTTACAGCGCGATCGACTTCAGCTGCCTTTCTATGAAAACTACCAGTAGCGTATCTATGGACGACGCAATGAGCAAGCTTTCCACAGCTCTTGGCGAAAGACTCGCTACCGAAGTTTTTCCCGATCTCCTTGCTACCATTCCGTGGTCGCTCCTTATGCTTGCCGCATTTATCATCACCTTGATCTATTGCGGAAATCTTAAGAAGGACGCTACCACCAAGGGCAAGGGCCTTGCCGTAACCGCGCTTATTCTCTCTATCGTAAGATACGTAATATTCCAGCCCATAAACAGCTTCGCGCTTCTCCTTGGTAACGCCACCGCTGAAACTCAGGCGTCCTGGGATCCTACCTACTACATCTTCACTATGATCCCCCTTGTACTCCTTGCGATCAAGGGCATCCTCGCTCTTGCCGCTCCTAAGGCAGCTCCCGTAGAGGCGGCTCCCGTAGCGGAGACCCCCATAGTTGAGGCAACTCCCGCAGTAGAGAACGAGCCCGCTCCCGCAGCAGAGGAAAAGGCAGAGTAATCAGCAGTTTTTGACAAACAAAAGACGGATTTCTTCGGAAATCCGTCTTTTTCATATGCTCGGCATACTTGTGTGCTTGACACCGCGGGCTTGGTGTGGTATAATAGCACTAGAAATTAAGCGCCTGCTTTTAATATTGTGCTAAAGGAAAGTAATAATGGGTCTTAAAAAGAAAATTTGCAAAGCGGCATTCGTTTTTGTAAGCGACCTTCTCCCGTCATATAATCATTGTAAGTGGGGAAATGCAGTTAAAAGATTTTTCGCAAAGAGAACATTTGCCTATGTTGGAGATCAAGTCAACTGGGGTAAGAAAGTCAGGGTTTACTCCGACTTTAAAATCGGCGACCATTCCGGTGTTGGCGATCGCGCGTACATCACCTCGAGCGTTACCGTAGGTAACAACGTAATGATCGGAAAAGATTTGAAGATATTTACCGCTAATCATAAAATCGACCGTGTTGATATACCTATGTGTGAGCAGGGCTTTTGCGAGCCATCCCCTTTGCACATCGGTGACGATGTATGGATTTGCGACAGCGTCATCATAACCCCTGGCTGCAATAGCATCGGCGAGGGAAGCGTTCTTGCCGCAGGTGCTGTTGTGACCTCGGACGTAGAGCCGTATACTATCGTAGGTGGCAACCCCGCTAAAGTAATAAAGTGCCGAAAGTAATATAAAGTGACAAAAAACGGATCTCCGCGGAGATCCGTTTTTTTATTTAAGTGCGCATTTAAGTATCGGCAGTATGGCGTTGGCAATTGCATTGAAGCCGACGTCACCGGGGTGAATGTTGTCCGCAAGCGCCAGGTTCTTGACAGGCGCGATGACCTCGCTGCCCGAAAAGAAATATACGTTCTTGTCGCCGCCATTTACGGCGTTCAGGTAAGTTTTCTTTATGATCTCGCATCGCTCAAGGTCGGTCGCGGTGGGATAGGGCACAGGCGCCGAAAGAATGATTATCGGCAGCTCGGGCTTTTTCTCCCTTATGATCTTGAACATCGCCTCGTGCGTTGCTTCAAGATGCTCGGCCGTGGGGGCGTTGTAGTCGTAATCGTATACGAACGCCGCCATATCAAGCTCCGCAATATATCTCGCCATCTCTGCCTCGCCCTTGGCGTTGCCCCAAAAGGCAAGGTTAAGTATGTCCGAATCAAGCGCACGGCTCAAAATCGAGGGAAAGGAGTTTCCGGGGTGTGAAGCGCACGCGCCCTGCGTGGTCGACGAGCCGTAAAATACGATCGGCACGTCGTTTTTGTATCTGCAGCCGGGCAGAATGCGGCTGGTGTCGGAAACGCCGATAAGCAGCCTTGTAACCTCGCTGCAAATAGGGAAGTTTATCGTGTATTCCTGCATACTTCCGTCCGCACCCGAAAGCTCTATAACGCTCTCGTATGATCCCTGTGCACTAAACGGCGGCACGAATACGCCAACGAAGCGCTCGCCCGAAAATATGTCAAATCCCATAGTCGCGCTCATAGAGTAGTTTGCCACCTTGCCCATTGATCCAAACTCGGCAATTATAGCGATCTTTTTGCTATCTGTTGCAAATTTAACTCTGCCGCCCGCACTTTCTGACGAAATCAGAAATATATATTCGCCAACCTCGGCGGCGCACTGTGCATCCATTCGGCGGAATTTTCCGTCCTTAAACTCACCGCCGTAAACGCCAAGCTCACAGGCATCGTAAAACGCCAGCCCGTCCTTGCTTATGGTAGACGGAATATCAAAGTTTTTATCAATTTTAGCCGCATCTCTAACGCTCATACGCCACTCCTTGAAATTATCTTGCCTTGACTCCAAAAAAGCCAAGCACCTTATGCGTTAATTTTAACATAGCTACAACTGTTTTGCAAGACCCATTGACAAATTTTTGAATTATGGTAAAATACTATTGTAATATATTTTATCTTATTTTAAGATAGGAGCAGCTATGGACTTTTTTGGAAGCATCGCCGCCAAGGGCATCGGCGGCAGACACGAGCTTTTAGTTAAAAACGAGCCCATCAAATATAACAAGAAATTCACCGTGCTCGACAGGGCGGCAGCCCCCCTTGCGACCGATAAGAAAATATCCACAAGGGAAGAGCTCTACGCACTTCTCGAAAAGGCGCGCGCCCACTACGCCCCCTTTATGCAAAACCACGCCCCCAAGGTGGAAAGGCTCACTACAAGCTTTAAGCTTGACTCCTTCACCCTCGATGGTGAAAAAATAACCCTGCCTCACTACGGTGGCCCTGCCGGCTACGCTAAGCAGGTGTATGAAACCACCTTTGAGGTCGACACCGTTTCCCCCGAAAAAGCTTACTATGTAAGCTTTGGTGGCGCAGACTACCGCGCCGTGGTCTATCTTAACGGCACCTGCGTGGGCATTCACGAGGGCTTCTTTTCTCCCTTCTCATTCTCGGTTGACCACGAGGTAAAGGCGGGCACCAACACCCTCAAGATCGAGCTTTACAACGACTATATCTATATGGGTAACACCACCCCCGGCGGCAAGAAGCTCGAGGGCGATAAGCTCTACGCCGCAACCGGCCTCGGCTGGGATGACCCCGCCTTTGGTTGGCACCACTGTCCCCCCGGTATGGGCATATACGGCGACGTCCGCTTCGAGACCAAAAACCGTCTCTCCATATCCGACGTCTTCGTCCGTCAGGGCGAGTTGACCGTCGAGGTCAACAACGAGGACTACACCGAAAAGGACGTCGAGATAAGATACTCCCTCTACGGCCGCAACTTTGAGGAATGCGTCTTTGAAAACAAGACCTTTATCCCCTCGACCCTGCGCACCGTAGGCCTCGGCGACACCCTCACACAGTCTAAGGTTGCCGACAGCCTCAATAAAGGCTTCGCAATGCCCGCAAAGAAGGGCGCAAACGAGTATAAAATACCCTTTGACACCTCTGCACTTCGCCTTTGGTCGCCCGACACTCCCTATCTTTACGAGCTCGTCGTTGAGCTTGTGTCGGACGGTGCCGTAACCGACCGCACCTCCACCCATTTCGGAAACCGCAGCTTCACACAGGACATCGCCTCAACTCCCAAGGGCGCATTCTACCTCAACGGCGAGCTTATCAAGCTCCGTGGCGCCAACACTATGGGCTTTGAGCAGCAGGACGTCCTGCGCGGCGATATCGATCAGCTTATCGACGATATCCTGCTTGCCAAGCTTTGCAATATGAATTTCCTGCGCTTCACCCAGCGCCCCGTTGAAAAGACCGTCTACGACTACTGCGATATGCTCGGTATGATGGCGCAAACCGACCTGCCCCTGTTTGGCTGTATGCGCCGCACCAAGTTTGCCGAGGGCGTAAGACAGGTCGAACAGATGGAAAGACATATCCGCAACCACCCCTCGGCTATCCTCATTTCCTACATAAACGAGCCTTTCCCGAATGCTAATAACGCACCCCACCGCCACCTTGAAAGGGCAGAGCTTGAAAGCTTCTTTTCCGCCTGCGACCTCGCGGTGAAGATCCTTAACCCCGACCGCGTTATCAAGCACGTCGACGGCGACTACGACCCCCCGACAGAAAGCATGCCCGACAACCACTGCTATCCGATGTGGTACAACGGCCACGGCATAGATATAGGCCTGCTCAATAAAGGCTATTGGCTGCCCACCCTCCCGAATTGGTACTACGGATGCGGCGAGTTTGGCGCAGAGGGCCTCGATTTTGCCCCCCTTATGAAAAAGAGCTACCCCAAGGAGTGGCTCACAGAGCCGTTTAATCCCGGCAACATCGTCCGTGCGCAGACCGAAAGCTTCCATTACTTCTTCTTCGACACGGGCGAGAATATCGACGATTGGGTAGAGAAGAGCCAGGCGCACCAGGCCTTTGCTACAAGATTTATGACCGAGGCATTCAGGCGCGACCCCCGTATGGTGAGCTTCGCAATTCACCTCTTTATCGATGCGTGGCCCTCAGGCTGGATGAAAACGATAATGGACTGCGAGCGCAACCCCAAGCCGGCGTTTTTTGCCTACCGCAACGCCCTTGAGCCCACCCTCGTATCCCTGCGCACCGATAGATTTGCCTATTTCGCAGGCGAGAAGCTCTCCGTCGAGGCATTCGTTGCCAACGATACGGCAAAATGCGGCGAATACACCCTCGTTTACGAGTGCGACGGCAAGAGTGCCGCCGAGAAATTCACCCTCGACCCCAAGGGCGTGACCTACGTGTCAAACCCCACCCTCACCCTCACCGCCACCGAGCGCAAAACGCTGACTCTCAAGGCAATTCTCATCGATCCCGAGGGCAAGGTAGTGACCCATAACGAAATAAGCTTTGAGGTGTTCCCGAATACCGCGTGCGAAAGAAAGAATACCCCCGAGATTATCTACCTCAACACCCCCGGCGAGTACGATATCCTTGGTGAAAAGGTAACCGTAAAGCGCTCCGCAATGCTCCCGATGCACTTCGTCAGCAGAAAAACGGGGCATAAGTCGGTTGCAGGCTTCAAGCCCGCCGATTTCTCGTATTGGTACGATGAAAAGGCCGATATGATCACCCCGATATGCGAGTGCACCTTCACCCTCGACGGCGCAACTCCCATTCTCACAAGCGCAAACACCGACAAGAGCGGAAAATGGCAGCGCGAGCTCGCCTGTACCGAGCTTGTAAAGGACGGCAAGCGTTATATCCTCACCACCGTCGACCTCCGTGAGGAGAACCCCGTTTGCAAAATATTCCTCGATAATCTTTCAGGAGAAAATAATGGATTTTAAGGTAAAAACCTCGGCCGAGCTTTGCGCCGCCCTCGCCACCCCCGGTGCCAAGCGCATCGAGGTAAAGAAGGGAAGCTACGAGATCGACAGAACGCTTCATCTCGACAGCGACACCGAGATAATTTCCGACGGCGCGCAGCTCTTCGGCACGCGCAGAATCTCCCTTGCGGGCATCACCCCCGAGGAGGGTATCTATAAGATCAGGCTTTCCGATTTCGGCATCACCGACCTCGGTTCATTCGGCCTTGGCCCCTACCGCGATTATTGGAAGGATTACGATATTCCAAAGCCGAATATGGAAGAGCACGGCCCCTCGCTCGAGCTCTACTTTGGCGCAAGAAAGATGAATCTCTCGCGCTATCCCCGCCGCGGATTTTCCTATATCAAGTCGGTCGTCGGACCTACCGTAAAGAACGATCCGCACGGCAAGCCGCGCTCACGCGCCGAGGGACTCTTCATTCCCGCCGACCCCACACCCTTTGAAAATAACGACCCCACAGACCTTTTGCTTATCGGCTATTGGAATTGGGATTGGGCGACCCAACGCCACCTTGTAGACAGCTACGATAAGGCAACGGGAGTGGTCAAGGTGAACGAGCCCTACCACGTTTACGGTTACACGGGTGACGGGATAGGCCACTTTTTCGCCCTGAACGTAAGAAGCGAGCTTAAGCGCCCGGGCGATTGGTACATTGACCGCAAGGGTGGCTATATCTACCTCATTCCTTACAAAAATCAGAAATACGTCGACGTCACAGTCGTCGAAAATATGTTCGAGGCAAAGGGCAAAAGCAATATAAAGATCTCGGGCATCTCGGTCTCGCGCTGCCGCCGCAGTGCATTCCGCTTTGACTGTTGCGACGGTATAACGCTTGAAAATTCAACCGTCAAAAACGTCGGCGCGTGGGCAGTGATCGCAAGTGCCTGCACGAATACCAAGGTCTGCGGCTTCAACGTCTCCAAAACGGGCGGCGGCGGCATCTCGATATCGGGCGGCGACCGCAACACCCTCACCCCCTCGCACAACCTTGTCACCGGCTGCACCGTCACCGACGTTGCGTATTGGCACAAGATGTATATGGCAGGCATCGAGATAAACGGCGTTGGCATCACCGTCGCGCATAACTATATCCACGACGTCGTCCACTCGGCCATAATCTGGCAGGGCAACGACCACGTCATCGAGAATAACGAGATCTCTAACGCATCCTATGAAAGCAACGATGCAGGCGCAATATACGCAGGCAGAGATTACACCTGCCGCGGCACACACATAAGATACAACAGCATCCACGACCTCTACGGCTACAAAAAGCGCGGCTGTGCAGGCATATACTTCGACGACGGCCTTTGCTCCGCCGAGGTGTACGGCAACACCTTCACAAACGTGGCGCAAATGGCGATACTTATCGGCGGTGGCAGGGACTTCAACGTCCACCACAACACCTTTAATAACTGCGCTATCGCCCTCACGCTCGATGACCGCTACTTCACCTGGTCAAACAATGCGAAAAACCTTCGCCACCTTGACGAGGTTCCTTACCGCAGTGACGTCTGGCGTGAAAGATACCCCGAGCTTTACACCATTCTTGACGGTGATCCCAAGCTCCCCGAGGGCAACCGCTTTGATTACAATACCGTAAACGGCGGTCAGGGCGTTATAGTTTCCGACCGTGAGGGCTTTGATGCGTTTATCTCCCACACCGGAAACACGCACACTCCCGCCCCCATCGTCGGCTTTAAGCCGATCTCATCATCCACAACCAAAAAGCAGATCCCCCTTAACGAAAAATAAAAAAAGAGAGTCGCAAGACTCTCTTTTTTTGTTCTTATCCTTGATTTTTCTTTGCTTTAAGATCCTTTATCAGCCAAGGCAGATAGGATACGAAGAACAGCGTCGATACCGCCGCCGCCATAATGACAAGTCTGAGTGCAAAGTTGGGGGGCAGAATATCGAGGATCGAGGGAGTGTCCTCGGGCTTTGCCATAAACAGATAGTTAGCACCGGGGCCAAGCACGCTGTTTGCAACGTATGCGATAACCGCTAAAATTGCGAGCGAAACGTAGGATTTTATCGCCGACTTGACAGTGGGCCTGAGCTTGTGCACGAACATCATATAGAATATTCCAACGTATCCAAGCGTGTGCGCAAGCCAGAACTGATAGTATCTGAATCTCGTCGGGCCCGTGTAGGTGATGACAGTCGGAGTGATAAGTGCGAAAATAGTTCCCGCAAACAGCCAGAAATACGCAATATCAAACAGTCCCTGCGACTTCGTTACCATCATATAGCTGCAAAAGATAATGACCCAGCCGCACACAGATATCGGAAGATCGTCAAAGGGATTCGGCTCAAGCGAGGTTATGCCCACCAATCGCCAATAATATGCCATCTCAGTGATTATCATCGCAAACGCAAGGCCAAGTCTGATGCGGCCCTCGTGCTTGTAATTTCTGATCTTATCCTGAAGCTTGTAAATTAAAAATATAACGCCGCCGAGCAAAATTATCGGCAGAAAATGTGCAAGGGTGAAGTTTTCAAACTCGATCGTTTCACCTTGTCCGAAAAAATAGTGAAAAAATTCCTTCATAGCTCATTTCTCCTGTTTGATAATTAAAAAAGATAGCTTTCAATATCAACGTCGGGATATGGATTTATCAAAAGATGCTCGGGTGTAGGCTTGCCGTCCATCTTCGCACGCATAAAGTTAATAAACTCCATAAAGTCGGGGTGCGAGTGCCTGTGAGGGCCGGGGCGGAAGAGTGCACATACGTTCTCATTACAGCCAAGGTACCTGTACGCCTTTCTGACAGCGCAAAGGTTCATCCACGAGCCCTTCGGGTTTCCCCAATAGTCCTGCATACCCTCGCTCTGTATATAGTATCTCGGCGCAATAAGCGCACCAAAATAGTGCATATCGTAGGGCAGCTCCTCCTCGCGGTCTATGTAATCGCGCAGGTACTCGCTCATCCAGTGGGGGAAGTTTACAAACATATCCGAAAGCTCCTCGCTCTTGCCCGCACGGCCAAAGCCCACTTCCTTAAAGCGATAGCTTGCCGCACCGTGACAGCCGCTGTTATTAGGACAGGCAAACTTAAATCTTGTGTCTGCCGCCGCCGCTAAAAGCACCGTCTTTCCACCGCGCGAGTGACCGGTGATTCCAACGTTTTCGGTGTCAACGTGGGGTATCTGCTCGAATGCATCCATCACCGTCATATATCCCCACGCCCACGCTGAAATTGCGGTAAAGGTCTTATGCTCGGGATATATCTCGTAAAGGCCGCCAACACGGCCTGCATTCTTATCGTCATTCGCAAGCTCAAGGCGGTTGAATCTCGCCACCGCAATACCCATAGCACACGCATCCTTGATGGTGTCGCTCTCGCAACAGTTGTAGCATCCGTCACCCGTCAGCATAACGGGGAACTTAACGCTGCCGTCAATGGGCTTCCACGCGGGCGAGGTTATGTCAAGCAGTATTGTAAGCTGCTTTTCCTTCGTTCCTGCGTATATCTTGTATATGTTCTTCATTCCGTCCACTCTCGGGGCAGAGAGTCTTTCAACTCTTACGACCTCGGGGCGCGGCGGCATACCGCCAAACTCCTTTTCGCAAAGGTCACGGAATATCTCATCTCGTTTGGCGTACCATTCATCAGCCGACATTCTTGTGCCGTCCGCCTTCATAAAGGGGTCGGGCAGCTTTCCTAAAAATCTGATACTCATACCGTTTACCTCAATTTTCAGAGTAGAAGAATATTGGATTTGTCCACGCGTGTTTTCCGTCCTTGTCTATCACCGAAAGACGCACGTAAGCGTAATTGCCTATCCAGTCCGCGCACTTGAGAGGGAACTCCGCATACGTAAGCTCTTCACCCTCCGCTTTTTTTATCAGTGTGAAATGTCCGTCGGAATGGAGTCTTATTTTCTTAACGGGTGAGCATTTGATCTTAATAAGCCCATCCTCAACTCTGAAATCGTATATCTCAGGACCGCACGAGGAATAGAACGCGCCGCGCTCTATCGCCTCAAGTATCGAATCAACGTTGTTCTCCGCGTTTACCATTATCCAGCCGTGGCAGGCATCGTTTGTGGAATGGGAGTCATCCGTTGCAACGCCGAAAAGCTGTACACCCATACCGAGAAGCTCATCCCAGTACGGTGCATCCTTATCCATGTCAGAGTCGATCACGCACCCGCTATTCCATATCTCAATAGCCACGTTGCCACGCATTTTGTCAAAGTACCTGGCAGGAGTGGAACTCCATTCGGGGTGGCAGTATATAGTCAGATTGCCGTTTGCGTGTATCTCGTCAAGGTACGGCTGATATTCCGCCTGGTCCTTTGCCTCTGCCGCACCGGGGTGAAAGTCATGCTCAAATCCGTTCTTTGCCGCATCGTCAGATCCGATGCATACCGTGTGAAAGCACCTGAAGCCGTGGTCGCAGGGGATATTAAGTCCGTTGTCATACTCCATACCGGGTATGACCGTCAAACCGATCTCGGGCAGAAAATTCTTGTTGTTGTAAACTCTGTGGTCGGTTATAGCAATAAAATCATAGCCGTGCTGCTTATAGTATCGCATGGCCTCCTCGGGAGTCAGCTTACCGTCCGAGCGCGTCGTATGCATGTGCAGATTGCCCTTAAGCATTCTGTGCTTTTCCTTAAATGCGTTTTGTATCACCATATCTGAAACCTCATTGGTAAAACACTAAATCCGTCAATCCTTAGGATAAATTACGGCAGTTTCGACATTGTTAATGCCTTTTTTGAACTCGTACTTGACCGCCTTGATCTCGCACTTGGGGTAAATAAGGTTCGAGTTCGGCTCGCATCTGAGCACTACCTCCTCGCCCGCGCCGTGGATCTCTCCACCACCGCCAAGGGGTGTTGCAAAGGTCGTGTCATATGCCACACAGTCAAAATCGCACTCCACTCTGTGGCGTCTTATATGACCGCCGTCGGTGGGGATAAGGGTCGTTTCTACGGTAATTCCGCGACAGGGCGACCATTTCGAATAGTGGCTGCCGTCCTCGGCCATCGAGTGCTCAATGCACTTGGTGCGGTAGAAAATATGTGAGTCAATATCAAACGCAAGTGTAGAGTCGGGGGATGCGTTATACATCGAGTCCATCGTCCTCGATACGCAGAAGGCGTAGCGGGATGAGTACGCAAACTTCGAGTACTTTTCGGGTGTGTGAGTCATTCCCCAGTTAGCCCACTGACCGCCCGTCAGGGCAACCGCATAACCGCCCACCCTCTGCATCGTCATATACGCCGAGGGGATGGTGATCTGATTTTTCATCTCGGGCAGGGGAAGCGCCTCTGCCTTGAAAAATTCGTGGTCCTTATCAAGCGCAAGGAAAAGGAATGCCTTGAACGCCCAATAGGGTGATCCGTAAGCGTTGTAGAACTCGGACATATTGAGGTTGGGGTAAGCGTAACCAACGCTCAGGATTCCGGCGTTGTCAAATATCGGCTTTGACATCCACCACTCAAAGTGTCTTGAAATAATGCCCTTGATGACCCCGATGGGGAAAGGCTTTGCACCTGCAAACAGGCACGCACTGAAGAAGCAGCACTGCGCAAATCGGTACGTAAGCGAGCGTCCGAATGCCAAAGCCGAGCCGTCCTCGTCAAACCAATAAACGAAGCTCTTTGCAAAAAGCTCTGCGCGCTCTATAAAGATGCGGCAGTTCTCGGGGTCCTCGTCTGCCATCACACCCGCATAAATAAGCGAGTAGAAGTGTATCGCAAAGGGGATGTAATAATCCGACTGCTCGGTATGTCCGTCACGGTACCAGCCGTCCTGACGGTAAAAGCTGTGGCACTTCTCAACGCAGAATTTAAGTCTTTCGGCATCGTACCTTGCGCCAACGTTCTTAAATCCGAGGTTTACAAGCATAGGGAACAGCTGCCAGTTGTTTCCGCAAAGGATGTCACAGTTGACCTGATAAAGCCACCTGTGGAAGTTCTCCTTCTGCTTGTCGTTTAATGGATACCACACACGCTCGGGCGCAAGGATAAGCGAAAGGCCAAGCGCCGCCATCTCAACGATCTTCTGATCGTCCGATCTTTGGGGTATATCTCCCCAATATTCGTCGCTCTCGGGATCAGTTCCGCTAATAATACCCTGAACGTATATATCGTCAAACTCGCCTGCCGACTCTCCGCGCGCCCAAAGGGGAGAAAGACCCCACAAAATGCGCGCAAACGCCTCCATCCTTGCCACCTCGTCAGAATACGAAGCCTCAAAGTGGCCAAGCTTTATGCCACCCTTGCCGGGTGTGTAATAGCCCTTTAAGGGCTCGATCATATTTTTAAGACAGTCGATAAAGTCCTGCTTTGTCTGAAACATACTCCACCTCAATAAAAGTTTTCTTACCCCCATTATACACCATCCCACAACCTTTGTAAATATGTTTACAAAAATCCCTTGCAAAACCCTCGCTAAAATGTTACTATAGATATAGCATCTTACGTTAAGGGGCAAAATATGAACTACACTAACCAAGAATACGATATAATAATAGAGGCAGGCCAGTCAAACGCAGAGGGCTGCGGCCGCGGCCCTGTAAGTGAGGAATACACCCCCGACGGGGATATAATGTACCTCTATCAGAATTACACTAACGAGGATAAGATAGTCGACGGCATTTGGAAGGCCGCCATCAATATTCTTGACCCCGCATTCTATATCGCCGTTGCCGACGAGCGCTGTGACGAAAACGGCAAAATAGGCGATTTCTCCCTCACATTCGCTAAGGAATACAAGAAAAACCGACTCCTTGGAGAGGGAAGAAAGCTTCTCATCATAAGGGCGGGTGTCGGTGGCACAGGCTTTAAAAAGAAGCACTGGGGTCTTAGCGACGAGATGTACTTAAGAATGCTCGAGATGATCGACTACGCGCTCTCATTAAACCCCGAAAACCGCATAGTAGGCTTCCTTTGGCATCAGGGTGAGCACGATGCCTTCGAGGGCAACGACCCCGAGGTTTTTGAAGCCGAGCTTCGCACCCTTATTGATACCGTTAAGGCGAAATATAACGCACCCACGCTTCCGTTCATCTCTGCCGATTTCGTAAACGAGTGGAAGAGCGAAAATATCGACATCTGCACCCCTATCGTGGATAAGATAAAGGCCGTCACCGCGTCCGTGGGCGGCGAGTTCATCGAAACCGCAGACCTTAAATCCAACAACCAAATGACGGGCAACGGCGACGGCATCCATTTCTGCCGCGAGTCGCTTCACATACTCGGCAGGCGTTATTTCACCGCCTATAAGACTATAACCGAGAGGGAAGTAATATGAAATTTCAGATCGACCACGACCTGCACATCCATTCTCAGCTTTCATCCTGCTCAAATCACCCCGAGCAGACAACCGAAAACATACTTAACTACGCCAAGGCAAACGGATTTAAGCATATATGCTTAACCGACCATTTCTGGGACGCAGACGTCCCCGGCGCAAGCGATTGGTACAGGCCGCAGAACTACGCCCATATATCAAAGGCGCTTCCGCTACCCAAGGCTGACGGCATCCGCTTTGACTTCGGCTGTGAGGCAGACTTTGATAAAAATCTTAACCTCACCGCAACGAAAAAAACGATAGATAAGCTCGATTTCGTCATCGTTGCCACAAGCCACCTTCATATGGCGGGCTACACCATCGATAAGGATATCAAGCAGGTCGCCGACCGCGCAAAGGTGTATATGCAGCATAACCACGCACTTCTCGATATGGATCTCCCGTTCTGCAAAATGGGTCTTGCACATTTCACCTGCTCACTCCTTTCCTGGGATGGTATCGGCACTAACGACGAGCTCCTTTACTCCGTCACCGACTCCGAATACGCCGAATTTTTTGAGCGCGTTGCCGCATCGGGTATGGGCGTTGAGCTTAATATGAGCGCCGCCGAGGCACAAAACGAGGCAAACCTGCGCATCTACCGCATCGCCCGTGAGCGAGGATGCAAATTCTATCTTGGCTCTGATGCCCACACCCCCGCCGAGCTCTCCCGCGCAATGACAAGCTTCCGCGCAATAGTCGATGCCCTCGACCTCACCGAGGACGATAAGCATCCCTTTATCACAGGATAACGAAAAGAGGACGAAAATATGTCAAAAAGAATAGTATATAAAAACTGTCGCGTAAACGGCACCGTCACCGATATCGAAGTCATCGACGGCATCTTCACCAAGGTCGAGCCGCTTAACGAAGAGGGAATAGACCTCGGAGGCAACGACGTTTTCCCCGGTCTTATCGACATCCACACCCACGGTGCATACGGATACAGCATCTACGGCGTTTCAGACGACGTGATTGAGGAAAACGCAAAAAAAGTGTGTGAGTACTTTGCAAAAAACGGTATAACCACCTGGTATCCCACCACCGCCTGCTCCAAGGAAAAACTTGCACATATGCTCACCCTCGACTTTGATTCCTACAAGGGCGCGAACATTCCCGGCGTTCATCTCGAGGGTCCCTATCTCTCAAAAAACAAGGCTGGTGCAATAGACCCGGGCAGCATGTGCAGTCCGAACGCCGACGATTTTGAGAGGTACGAAAGAATAAAATACGTCACCGTCGCCCCCGAGCTTGACGGTGCGCTCGAATATATCAAGGAAATGTCGGGAAAGGTCAAAATTTCCATTGGCCATACATGCGCCGACTACGAAACGACAATAAACGCTATTAAAAACGGAGCAGATTGCCTTAACCACACCTTTAACGCGATGCCCCCGATCCACCACAGAGAGCCCGGACCCATCGGTGCGGCACTCGATATGGGCATATATGCCGAGGCAATTTGTGACGGCGTGCATCTGCATCCCTCGATCGTCAGAATGCTTTATCGTACCTTTGGTAAGGAGCGTATGATAATGATCAGCGATACCGTCTCGGGCGCAGGACTCCCCGACGGCGAGTTCTTCGCAGGCAACCGCCGCCGCGTTATAAAGGACGGCGTTATCCGTAACGAGGCAGGCAACCTTGCGGGTAGCTGGTGCCACCTCTTTGAGGACGTGCGCCGCACCGTTAAAATGGGCATCCCGCGTGAGGACGTCTACTATATGGCATCCACCACCCCTGCCGAGTATATGGGTCTCAACAAGGGTAAGATCGAGGTTGGCTACGATGCCGATTTCATCGTCGTAACCGAAAACGACGACCTTGTCAAAACCGTCATCGCCGGCGAGATATTCACCGCATAACGAAAAAAGAGAGAGCACCGCTCTCTCTTTTTTATTAGATCCCGTTTAAGGAAAGCAAAGCTAAATATCAAAAAACGGCATATAAATACTCATTTTTGTCTTGAATTTCCATTATAGATACTATATAATAGAGGTATAACAACAAAAAATAAGGAGCACATCTATGAAAACAAAAAGAATTCTACTCCTTTTCTTCTCGCTTATGCTTGTGTTTGGCGTATGCCTTACTGCAGTGTCCTGTGGCGATAAGCCCGTCGAGTGCACCGAGCACATTGACGAAAACGGCGACGGCATCTGCGATGACTGTGACGCTAGCGCCCCCACCGCCCACGTACACTCGGATATGAACGCCGATTATAAGTGCGATGGCTGCAAGGCCTCTCTCATTCCCCCCGAGCACGACTGCATTGATAAAAACGAAGACCTCGAGTGCGATATATGCCACGAGGACGTCAAGCCTCCTAAGCATACCCACACCGATGAAAACGACGACGAGGTCTGTGACGAGTGTGAGGCCGATCTCTCCAAAAACCTTGACGGCATCACCGTAACCAAGACCACCTCCCACGACCGTATCAGAACCGTCCATCCCGGCGAGGACGTTACCTATACCTTTACCTTGACCAGCACCGCCAACAAGGATAAAAAGGTAGAGATCATTGATACCGTCCCAAGCATCACCGCCTACGTGAGCGGCGATGGCACAAAGCAGGGCAACCGTGTTACCTTTAACGTTGTCGTTCCTGCCGGCAAAACCGTAAGCGTTTCCTATACTGTTCGCGTTCCCGACAGCAGCACTCTTCGCGGCTCTGCTATCACTCCCGGATCTGCAATGGCAAACGGCAAGGCGATCGATTCTCCTACCCTCTATGTTGCCACCACCTACAATGCACACGATATGCAGAGGCTTGTTTTGGCTCTCTACGCTACCCGTGGCTCTGATTTTGATGCAAAGGACGTTCTCTCAGCCCATCAGAGAATCGCCTTCAGCCTTACCGGCACCATCACCCATAATGCCGACGGCGTTGCAACCGCCATCTTCCTTGACACAACTGCCGAGAACGCTGATAAGTACGCATCTATGGTCATCCCCGGCCTCTTTGGCGGCACCAAGATCGATAACACCCACACCGCGCGCTTCGTTGGCTCGGCCACAAGCGTGCTTGAGATCGAGGATATATTCCCCGGCGACGTCCTTGTAGTGCTTCCTCATTCGGGCGACGTTGACGGTGCAAAAATGTACGTCACCGACGGCACCAGACTCTTCGACATTACCAACAAAAGCGCCGAGGTCGCAGTTGACTCCGTCCTCTCCGACATCGCAAACAACGACTATTTCGCACTCCTTCGCCCCAGCATGGCAGCAACCAGCATTATCTTCTTCCGTGCTAATGAGCTCTACGAGGGCACGACCGATATTGAGCGCGCTATAATCAACACCGCACTTGCGTTTTTGCTCCGTGGTGACAGAATGCAGTATGCCGATATCCGCCTCGTTCAGTCTCCCGCAATCTACCGTTGGGAAAGAGGTAAGTCCCCCGAGGACTACACCCATGGTGAAACCGGCTATTCCAACTGCACCGGCTTCGTTCACGACGTATTCCTTAATGCCCTCGGCTACGATTACGGCTCATTCACCCTTGCTAACGCACCCGCCGCTATGAAGGCGTACACCTACTACTTTACCGGTGAAGAAACCGATAGAGAGAAGGCAGAGCTCGAGGCAGAGTACCGCTCGCTTCTCCGTGTCGGTGATATAGTTTTCTATACCTATTCGGGCAACACCCACGCAATGGTCTACATTGGCAACGGTAACCTTGTTCACGCTACGGGTAACACCTATTCTAACTATACCGAGGCAGAGGAGCCTACCGTTCGCTTCCTGAATCTCGATTGTCTCTTTACCGAGGGCAACTCTCGCTACCTCTTCCAGACCGATAAGCCGAGAACCGCCCTTTACATCATCCGTCCCCTTGATACCTGGGGCGGCACCGAGCTTCCCGAGACTACCGTCAACCGCCTCGAAAATATGAAGGGTATCATTGCCGAGAAGCTTGCAAGCTACACCCTCGGCCAGACCGTAAACCGTGGTGATCTCATCACCTACACCTTCAAGATCTTCAATACTAACTCTTACGCCGTAACCCTCAATATCACCGACGTTGTTCCCGGCGGCACGACCCTCATCATAAACGGCAGCGAATCGCTTGACCGTCAGCTTTCATGGACAGTTACCGTCAACCCCTATGAGGAGGTGCTCGTTTCCTATACCGTAAAGGTCTCCGACACCGCTACCCGCGGCTCGGCTATCTACTGCTCCGATAACAGCACCGTTGGCGGCGTTCCCGTAAGAATTACCCCCGCCTACGTTGGCAACACCCTCACCGCAGAAGAGCAGGCTCGCCTTGTCGAGATCGTAAACACCGCTAAATCCTCCGGCAAGACCGGCGTAGCACTTGCAAACCTCATCTACGAGCAGCTTCTCGGCGTCGAGGATATCCTTGGCTACGATGTTGAGGACCTCAGAGACGGTCTGTTCACCAAGTTCGCAAGCAACTTCAAGATCGCAACCGAGGGCAAGTACGCCGATATGATCGCACCCTCACTCTTCGGCGGTAAGATAGTCAACGACACCGACCGCTTCGACGGCGAAAGAACCCGTATGCCCCGTGAGCGTAATCTCATCGTGGGTGATATCCTCTTCCTGCAGAGCGATACCGGTGGATATCTCTATATCTACGTCGGAAACGGTGAAATGATCGACCTTCAGAAGCTCACCGTGCGTGACGTTGATGAACGCCTTGAGGAAACGATAGGCTGGCAGAGGTTTGTAATCCTTCGCCCCTCGCTCGCAATAGACGAATAATGCGTGCCTACGGCACCGCACCATTGCGACCTATGGGCGCGACATCATTATGCGTAGCATAACATCATTTTTGCCTTGGCAAAAACATCATTAACAGCGGAATAAAAAAGGACGAGAATTTCTCGTCCTTTTTTCTATCATTCCACTATTACAGTTCCATCCTCGGCAACGGTAGCCTCTTTTCCGTCTATAGTCACCTTCGTGTTCTTAAACTGGGGTGTGGGAGGTACTACGACCTTAAGGTCACCGCAGTTCTTGATCTCGATGTATTTCGGGGGAATATAGGGGTTGGCGTTTCTTGCCTTGTTCGGCTCGTCCTTGAAGCCCCAGCACCAGACTCTGTTACCGTGGTTTATGCGGCTGATTATCCAGTTGTTGCATCTGCCGTCGCCGTCAGTATCATTGAAGGTCTCGCACTCGCACTTGCGCCAGTCGTTCGGATATGCCGACATATCCGCATTGGGATCGGAAATATCCACGTCGGTGAACTTGTTGAGAGGTGCGCAGATATAAAGCGGAACGGTATTTACGCCGGTGTGCGTCTCAATGCGTTCGCCGTTTTCCATTCTGTAATCGTACTTGACAACTCTGCAGTTTTCAAGGGTGTACTTCTCGGGCATATGAGTAGTGTATCCAAAGTAGTGGTTCGCCCAAGAGAAGTATGTCGAGCTCATAACCGAAAGCTGATGCTCTGCACCCTTAAGGTTAGAGGAGCGAAGCTCAAGGTTCTTTATGCGGATCTCACCGGTCCATGTGTTGCCGTAGTCACCGCGCATCGTAATACCGGTGCGGCATCCGTCGGTGTAGACGGTAAGGTTTTCAACGTCTATAAGACCGTGACCAACGCAGTTGATATGCTCGAAGGTAGAGTTCTTTATAGTTACGTTGCTCGCACCGCAGTGCGCGTCGAACGACTCGAGGAAGCAGTTTTCAAGATAGTAGTTTCTGCAGTAGTTAGAACCGAAGAAGCCCCAGTATCTTACACCTCCGTCCGGATCGAAGAACTGCCACTGATCGCAGTTGATCCAGGAAAGTCTGTTACAGTTGCCCGCAAGTATCTCATAGCTTCCAAGCACCGTCTTGTTGCTCGCATCATAGTGCGACTTCTGACGCTTGAAGCGCATATTTTTGTAGGTTACGTTGTTCGCATATTCGGTCTGAGTGAATCCGACAGGGCACTTACCCTCGGCAAGACCCTCGCGCTCGATCTTATGCTTGATACCCTGAACTACTACGTTTGATCTTACTACCTTGATGTTTCTGCCGTACATATAGTAGTAGTTCGGACCCTGGTTTGCATAGGTAGTGATATACGCATCCGCATTATCCGATCCTACGGTGATGGGCTCATCGTCAACGCACTTTGCCAAAACCTTGGTGAACTTGGGGTAGTCCCAGGTTACGGGAGTGTCCTTGTCGATATTACCCTCGGCATCTATAATAAGTATCTCGGTCTGCGGAGATCCGTTGTCCTCATTACCGCCAAGACGGATATAACGTCTTGTGGTGTCGCACTCGATCTTAACGAGCATATTCTTACCCGTCTTCCACACCTCACCGTCAGAGGTGCGCAGGCAGGTGTCACCAACCTTGAGGGAAGAGCCTAAAAACTGCTCGGTAATATTTTCAGCCTTGTATTCCGACTCGATCTTGAATACGGGCAGGGTATGCCAGCCGGAGTGATTACAGGTACAGCCGGTGGGGTCCTTTGCTACCTTTTTAAGACATCTGTCACAGGTGGTCTCGTTGTCACCTGCATTTATGTAGTCCTCGCTATTGACCTCAACGCCCTTAACTATATGCTTGGGGAACTTGTGCTCGACGGGTATCTTCGCATCGTCAAGAATGAACTCCGCACCGTCCCAGTGCGTAGTAGTCCTGATCGATATAAATTCACGCTTTGCAATAGGAGCATCACCTATGTAATAGGTCTTTCCTGCCTCTGCATAAACGGGCAGGTTATGCTCGTTTGCATAGTCGTGTGCCGCCTTAATGGCGTGAAAGTCCTCGGTAATGCCGTCGCCAACCGCACCGAAATCCGCATAAAATACCTTTGTTTTAGCTTCCATAACAAATCATTCCTTTGCGTTTAAAAAAGATTGATATTTTGATTTTAAACCAACTCGAGAGAAGCTCAGATCTTGTTGAACTTCTTGAGATAGTAACGGATTACCTCGGTCATAGTGATCATATGCGACTCATAGATCTCCTCGAAGCCGTAGATAACGTTGCCGTGGTCACAAAGACCCTGGTTGGACTCGAAGGTCACGCAGGGAGTGCCGCAGCAGTGGTGCATAGCAGAGGGAAGGTTAAAGGAAACGGGAACGGCCTTCTTCTCGTGCTCGGGCACGGCGGTCGCTCTGTATCTTACGCCTGCAGCCGCACACTTCTCAGCAACGATGTTCTCGATCTCGTTTGCCTCTACCTTGTAAACGTACGCGCCGTAATCGGTGTTAAGCATACAAGCGGTGGTGTTAGATCCGCCGTGGAAAAGGATAGAGAAGTCGGGTGCTTCCTTCTTGCATACGTCAAGCACAAGCTGAGTACCGGTGGAAAGCTTGCCGCCGATAAAGTCCTCGTGCATCATATTTACGCCGTCGTCGTTAAAGTAACCGCCAAGGTAGTCAACGTAGGGAAGAATGGGGTGCTTCATCTTGCACTCGGGCCAGCCTGCAAGGCTGCCGTCCTTCCAGGTACCCTGGTTGAAGTAACGAAGATCCTCAAAGGTCTTGCCAACGAAGGTGTTGAAGGGAATGTGGCTTCTTCCGTCGGGGTTGACCATAGGAACAAGCACAAGGTGCACCTTTTCTGCAAGCTCCTTGAGCTCGTCATATCTCTTGCCTGCGTAGTCGGTTCCGGTCTCAAGTATCTTTATAAGGTTGAGCATTGCGCAAGTACCCTCAAACTCACCGCCGTGAATACAACCGACAAGGAAGATGGTGGGGATATAGTCCTCGCCCGACTTGTCAGCGTAGCACTCGGGATGATGTGCGCCAAGTGCGCTTGAAAGGTTTGCCGTGCCCTTAGGAAGGTTGGACTTTCCGTATTCTACCATATAGATGGGGCGGCCGCCTGCGGAGTCGCACTCCTTGGTAACCTTACCGCACTTTACAAGCTCAAGTGCCTCCTCGACCTCCTTGAGTGTGGTCTTCCAATAGATCGGAAGCTCAATGTCCTTGGGAATTGCTCTCATTTTAATTTACCTCTTTTATGTATTTTTTTAAATTAAATTTCGGAAATGAATCTCTTAAGGTTAGCAAGACCGCGCTCGATACCTGCGATGCAGTCCTCCTTGCCCTCATACTCAACGGAAACGTATCCGTCGTAGTTCACGCGCTTAAGTATCTTAAGGCACTGTCTTACGGGCACGACGCCCTCGCCGATAACCGCACCGGCAATATAGTTTGCACCTCTTGTCATTATGGTGCGACCCTCGACCGCCTCGTCAAAGCGGATGAAATCCTTAACGTGTGCGTGCACCGCATAGGGCGCAACTCTCGATACCGCGTGTATCGGGTCCTCGTCAACGCAAAGGAAGTTGCCTACGTCAACAAGCAGACCGTAGTTGTCGTGATCAACGGTGTTGAAAAGCTTCTCAACTCTGTCACTGTCCTGTGCGATAAAGCCGTGGTTCTCGGTACAGGTGCGAATGCCAAGCGTCGCACCATACTCTGTCACCCTGCGTGCATTCTTCGCAATAGTGGGAAGCATAAGGTCAAAGCTGCGCGCGTTACCCCTCTTTCCAAGAGTGTAGCATACGTCGTGGCGCATTACCTTTGCGCCGAGTATCTTCGCTACGTCAAGCTGACCCTTAAGTCTTTCGATCTCCTTTTCGGAGTCCTCGTCCGACTCGTGATAAAGATTTGCGCCGATCGTATATGCGTTGATATCGATACCAACCCTGTCGGCCTCGTCCTTTATCTTCTTTGCCATAGCCTTCTGCTCGTCGAGGCTGTCGCCCGTGATGTCGGTAAATTCGATAGCGTCAAAGCCCATCTCCTTTGCCTTTGCCACGCACTCAAGCTGGGTGAGCTTGCCGGCCTTTATATACTGATGAAACGAATAAGAGCTTACGGAAATCTTCATATCGTTAGTCCTCTTTTGTAAATATTTATGCCTACACTCGTATTTTAACACACGCGAGCGCGTTTGTAAATACATTCTGCAAAAATAATAGTTAAAAATGACCGACCCGTGCGGATCGGCCATTTTTGAAAGAATTAGTCGGTAAATACTCCGAGTGAAAGAGCCTTAGTGAGCACAGCGACCCACTTGCCCTCGCTGGAGCTGTAAACCCACTCGTAAACGTATCCGTCATCACCCCAATACCAGCACTCAACCGCGCCGAGAAGCTGAGAAGCAGTCTCGGTATAGAAGTGCAAGGTCAAGACGGAAAGGTCAAGAGAGGAGTCAGAGCCGATTCTGTCAAGCTCTGTGGGAGATCCCATATAGTAAATGTCAGTATAGCCGTCAATGCTGCCGCTGAGTGCGTTGTAGCCGATGGTCTTTACCGACTTGGGAAGGAATACGTAGTCTACCTTCGCATTTGCAAAGGAGTAGTCGCCGATGGCGGTAACGTTGCCTTCGAACACTACGATAACGTTAACGCTCTCATCAACGTCAAAGCCGTAGAACTGATACTGACCGATCTCGGTAACGCTCTTGGGAATAACGAGGAAGTAGTTGTAAAGGTCAACGTCGGTGGTTGCGGGGAAGTGGTTCTGCTTGTAGATAGAAACGTAGCCCTCACCGTCCTTGATCCAGAACGTAGACTTTCCGCTGCGCATAGGAGTGGAAACGTCCATATCCGAGCCGGAGCCCTCGGACATGATCTGCACCTTGCACCAATCGGCAATAGTACCGTTGAAGTATACGTTGTCGATATTATCTACCTTGTTGAACGCCGCGTAGTATATCTGCTCAAGGTCAGCGGGCAGGGTAATGGTGTCAAGCTTTACACATTCCTGGAACGCCGATCTGCCTATCTTCTTGCATCCAACACCGATGCTCACCTCTACAAGCTCGCCGCACTTGTAGAATGCACCCTCGCCGATCTCGGTGAGCGCACCAAGTACGAAAACTCGCTGCAGGCCCGAGAATCTAGAGAACATATAATCGGGGATCTTGGTTATCTCGGCAGGAATAGTGATCTCGGTGATCTCAGCTGTCGAAACGTACTTGCCACCCTCATAGAGGTAAAGCTCGTCGGTCTTCTCGTTAACTATTGCATACTTGGAGCGGCTTATCTTGCACCAATCAGTGGCCGATCCGCCATAATAGATCTTGTCGAAATCGCATATGCTTCCAAGCCAAGCGCCGTTGTCGTCGTATATGCTGTGCTCAAAGTGACAGCCGGAGAGATTGTCGCAGAATGCGTTGCCGATCTTGGTTACGCTTGCAGGAATAGTAAGCTTCTCGATACCGACAAAGCCGACAAGAGTATGTGCGGTGATCTCGGTTATCGTATCGGGAATCGTGATCTCCTTTACCTCGGCCCACTCGCCGTTCTCATCACGCATAAAGAAATGGGATGCGTAATACATAGGAGTTGACGTCGGTCCAACAAAGTATATGTTAAACCAGTCCTCCCACGTGCCCTCGTAATATACGTTCGTAAGCGATGTGCATCCGTAAAATGCGTCGTTACTCATAAATCTTACCGTCGAGGGAATGGTGATAGATACAAGATTTGTGTTATTTTCAAAGCTACCGATGCTCGTCACCTCAAAGCCTGCCTTAAGGGGATTAGATCCACCGTAAACAGAGGGAATAACAACAGTTTCCTCATTCGCAGAGTAGGTTACACCTGTCTCGTAAGCAAGATCCTCATAGAACATCAATGAGTTGGTGAAGTAGCCGCATACGGTACACTCGCCGTCTACCATCGTATGCGCCTCAAACTCATCTGCGTTACCCGTGCCGCATTCGGTGCACGCCCTGTAGTGGTTTTCCTTGGTCCAAAGGGTATATCCTGCATCAGCCGTGCTTGTGTGAGGCACGGAATAGTGCTCGTCGATCCAGACCTGGATCTCAAAATCACCGTTTTCGTCCTGACTCCTGTAGAGGAAGTAGACCATAACCTCACCTTCAGCACAGGTGATGTCGCCACCGCCCCACAATCTTCTTACGATGTAGTTTTCCGTGTCAAGCTTGGGTATTGCGCGGGTATCGCTTGCCCAGGGACAATCGGGGCAGAAGCGTATGAGCGAGCCGCCGTTTTCATATGTGGGAACCTCGTTAACAGTCCAAGAGCCCCAGGAGTGCGTGTGACCGTCGCCGTTGCCGCCGTCACCGCTGCCGCCGTCGCCGCCACCCTCGTAGCCGCCCTCGGGCTTTTCCAATCCACCGTCAGGTGTGTTATCGCCGCAGGCCGCAAGGCAAAGCAAAAGGCAAATGGCAAGCATAAGTATCAAAAGCTTTTTCATTTGTGTATGTCCTTTCAAAAATTAAATTTTACTAATATCGATCATACCGCGGCAGTCGTAAAATACTCTGCCTGCAAGCGCTTCGCGCTTAAGCTCGGTCTGGAAGCGTCCCTTGGGCTCGATATTGGGAAGATCGGAGCGCTTCGCACCGTTTCCGAAAACGAATCTGATTATATTGTCGCTCTCGTTTATCGACACTACCTCAAACAGGGTCGCAAACTTAAGAATATTGCTCTCAGGGCCAAGCAAGTCCGCTATATGCGGATTCAAAAGCCAGGTCATTATCGTCATATATCCGTACTCAAACTCGGGGAAGTGCTTTGCCACAAACGCCTTCGCATCCTTGATCGACTGCACGCACTTGTCGTAGATCAGCGGCTGTCCGCCGGGCACGTGTATTCCTACGATATTGTCGCCCTTCTTCACGCCCTTTGACGGCACGTCAGCAGGGGAGGGCTTAAGGTCAAACTGCAAAATACCGATCTTGAACATACGCGCCTTGATAAGCAGCCTCTGCCAGGTGAGATCACCAATAGCAAACGTGCCGGTCTTGTTAAAAGCGCTGATAAGCCTGCCTTTGACCGTCTTGACCATCTCCTCAAACAGCGCCTCGTCAATTCCGCGCTTCACGTACTCGTCGTGCATATTCTCGAGAAAGTAAAGGGTCTGAAGTCCAAGCTCCTCGCCCTGCTCGCCGGTGATATTGACGTCGTCAATAGTCAATCCTTCGGGTATATCGCATCGCTCGCAAAGTGCATAGAATTCCGCATCCATCTCGGCGGGGAAGTCGAGCTTTTTGTACCACTTTATCGCTGTTTCTATTCTCTTGTTCATATCAGTCTGCCTTTGATTATCATTCGTTATCTGCAAAAACCTTCTTGATCGCCTCGAGATATCCGTATCCGTACATCTCGTCGGGAATAAGGTAGCTCGTCTCCGTCCACTCGTTCCAGCTGTTTATCGTGATAAGCGGAGCGGGCAGATCGTGTGTGTCGACGTACTCCTTTGCCTGTCTGAGCGCGCGCTCAAACGCCTCGGGCGTGTTACCCGTCATAACGTGCGGCAGGTATCTTTTGTATCTCGGATTGTTATCCCAGCCTATCGATACGTGAGGGAAGTACGTCACGCTGCCAAGCGCATCCATTTTCTCGTATTCTTTTTTTACGAGCTCCAGTATCTCGTTGTAATCCTTGCGCGGATCTACGAAATGCACCCACTGATAGTGGCTCGCGCTGTCGAAGCCGAAAAGCTCAAACGCCTCCTCGACGTTGCTCTTGCTGCCGCCGTCAACGCCGCTGTAGTTCGCCGCCTTCATCGACCATGCCGTAAGCTGTAAATGCAGGTCAGGGAAGCCCGCCCCCTTAACCCTTTCGCGGAAATATGCGAGCGCCTCGCGCGCCGCCTCTACACCGCCAACACCGTTGACGAAGTTCTTCAGGTCGTATATCATAAACACCGGGCAACCGTTGATCTTATAGTATGAGGGGTGGGTCATATACTTGCTTATCCACCTCTCGACAAGTGTCTTGAATATATCCATCGACACGCCGCCCTGCCATATCACCGTCTGACCGAAATCGTCGGAAAGGTCTATATTCCAAAGATGGTTGGCGTTGTGGTTTGCCCACATTATGTAAAACTGCATCTCGTTAACGTTCTTCGCCTTCAAAAATCCGTCGTTCAGGCAGTTTTCAAGAAAAGGGCGGTTGTCAAACCAATACCAGTCGTATATAAACACGTTGACCCCGTGCTCAAGCGCCGTGTCTATCTGCATTTCCATAACGTCAGGATCGGCCTCGTTCTGATATCCCCAAAGCGGCTTGCGGTTTTTCCACGTTTCGTACCACTCGGGCTTCTTGACCGAGTTTTCCTTAACGTTCTTAACGCTTTGCCACTCTCCGAGTCCCTCGCGCCAGAACATTCTTGTTCTTGGCTCGTCACCGGTGTATGCCGGCCATATGTAAGCTGCGATATCGTACTTCATAGGTACCTCCATCAATACTGTTAACCTCATTCTATCACCGCGCGCGCATTTTGTCAATAATATTTTATCAAAAGGGTAGACATTCACGCCCACTTGTGATAATATTGAACTGTAATAAATCTTAGGAGTCGATTATGAGCAAGCATAACTTCGTTTCCATACTCCGCACACCTGACAATTCATTCGGCGCAACTGAGGCCACCTGCTACCGCTTTGAGGAGGCCGCAACCGCCGCCTGTGACGTAAAATACGACTATGTCGTATCCGATAAGTCTGCCAAGGTTGTCGTATATCCGTCGGGCTCGCCCGTTAAATATCTTAAGCTCCGTTTCCGCGGCGACCTTTCCTCTGTGGACAAGGTCTACGGCGATCAATGGGAGCGCAGCAGCGAGGGCGCGTTTCTCGAATGGCGCTCGGTAATGGCGGGGCGTGCACTGGCGTGGTTCTGCTTTGTAAAGTCGGGTGATCGCATCGCCTGCTACGGTGTAAAGACGGGTGCGGATTGCTTCGCATTCTGGCAGGTGGACACCCACGGCGTGACCCTGTTTATGAATCTCTGCTCAGGCAACGCAGGCACCGACCTTAAAGCGCCTATCACCGCCTGCGAGGTTGTGGAGCTCTTTGGCGAGGAAGGGGAGGACCCCTACAAGCTTGCCAAGCGCTTTTCCGCAATGCTTTGTGACAAGCCCGTGCTTCCCACTGCGCCCATCTTCGGCGTGAATAATTGGTATTGGGCATACGGCCATATTTCGAGGGATACAATATCCACCGAAACCGACTACCTGCTCGAAATGTGCGACGGCACGAAGCACCGCCCCTATATGATAATTGATGACGGCTGGCAGCTCAACCGCACCTACGATAAGGGCGCGTATATCGGCGGCCCTTGGATGGCAAACGACCGCTTCGGCTCAATGTCCGAAACCGCGGATATGATACGTAATAAGGGCGCAAAGGCGGGTATATGGTTCCGCCCACTCCTCACCCTCGGCGATATTCCCGAGGGGGCAAAGCTTACCTCGGCCTCAGGCGGCATCATTCTTGACCCCACCCATCCCTATACGCTTGAGCGTGTTTTCTCCGATGCTTCAACCATCCGCTCCTGGGGATACGACCTTATCAAGCACGATTTCACCACCTTTGATATAACCGGCATCAGCCCCCTTACCTCCGAGCGTCAGACGGCCTTGATGTGTCAGGGCGACCGCCGTTTTTACGACCGCACCGCCACCACCGCCACGGTGATAAAAAAACTTTATAAAACTATCCAAAGCGCCGTCGGAAGCGCCGACGTCATCGGCTGTAACACCGTTGGCCACCTCACCGCAGGCGTTCATTCCACCTACCGCGTGGGCAACGATACAAGCGGCCGCAGCTTCGAATGGTCGCGCCGTCTTGGTGTCAACAGTATGATGAGATTGCCACAAAACGACACGTTTTATAGGGCAGACCCCGATTGTGCGGCGTTTACCGAGCGTGTCGATCACGATATAAATCTCGACTATCTTGAGATGTGCGCCATCACGGGTATGACCACTCTTGCCTCCGTGACCCCCGGCATTCTCACCCCCGAGCGTATGAAGCGCATCAACGGTATCTACCGTATGGCTGATGAGGATACACGCCGCTACGGCATCGCTCATTATACCGATAACGCCAACCCCGAGATCTTCGTTTCCGAGGACGGCAAGACCACCCGCACCTTCGATTGGACGGCGCCCTACGACGGCGCTCGCACGGTCCTTGATTGGTTCAACTAAAAAAGAAAAAAGCCCTCCGCGGGCTTTTTTCTTTTTCTTTAAATTACATAAATCTCTCGAGCCAATCGTAGGCAAAATTCCTTACGTCGTCCACGGTGTCGTGGCCGTCGCCGTGTATGTACATCGCAAGCTTGCTCGGCGCACCTACGAGGCTGTATACCTCCCACGCGCTCTTGATGCAATCAATGGTTGCCTCGGTGTATGGGTTGCAGGGGTCGTTGAACGGCTCGATGCAGAGCACCGCACGGGGCGCACAAAGCGCAAGCATCTCGTTAAGCTCCCACGGCGTGTGTCCTCTTTTTCTCATCGCGTTTATCACCGCCGGCTCAAGCTGCTGCGTGCGGTTGAGTGCGCGGTAAATGTTCGTAAGGTTGGGGCTGAGTCCGGTTGACAAGACCGCGGCCTTTATTCTTTCGTCGAGTGCCGCAAGGTAGAACGCCGCCTGACCGCCAAGCGAATTACCCATAACTCCGTAGCCGTCGTGCTTCACAAAATCAAGCTGATCAAGCACGTCAAGCACTCTTATATGGCCGAGAACTCTGCGGCAGGAGAGCGACCACTCGGGGTATCTATCATAAAACTGCTCGAATTTTTCTTCCTCTTCTTTGGAATTCATCGCTTCTCCAAAGCCGTACTGGTCGGGAGAGATAGTAACGAATCCGCGCTCGGCAAGCTCGGTCGCATAAGCGCGTCTGGGTGTGCCCACAGGGTCGCATACGCCCTCCTTTCCGATCACTCCGTTAGTGCCGTGAATGGTCGCAATAGCGGGTGCAACGTCCCCATCCTTGAAGCCCTTAGGCAGAATAATTATCGCATACGCCCACTCGTCCGCGAATACGTGATAGCGTATTTTTATATGCGAAAGGCCGTGCTTTTCATAGCGGCAGATCTCTTCAAATTCGTTCTTTACAGGCTCAAGTCCTACCGGAGAGGTGCCAAAGGTTTGCATAATGCGCTCCAGCATACGCTCGCGCATCATCGGCCATTCTTCCTTTTTAAGATCCTTGGTTACGATGTTTCCTATCATATCAAATCTCCTTTTTAAAGTCCCTTTTTTAATTCTCTCGGTGCAAGACCGTAGAAGGCTCTGAACTCTCTGTTAAAGTGCGACTGTGTCGCATATCCGCACCTCTCGCATATCTCGGTCATCGATATATCCGTCGAAAGGATAAGCTTTCTTGCATAGCGCAGCTTCGTCTGCCTTAAATACTCCTTGTAGGTCTTTCCCGTGTATTCCTTAAACCTCATACAGAAGTATCTCTCGTTAAGCGAGAGCAGGGCAGCCACGCTTGAAAGGGGCGGATTTTCCTTAAAATGCTCCTGAATGTATACCAGCGCCGCCTGCATATCCGCACGGGTGCCCTTGTCCGCGTTCAGTGGGATATTCAGCGACTTGTGAAGCACGAGCAATAGTGATTCAAGCATTCTTGGCAGTATGTCAACCGCCATACAGTCGCTCTCGCCAACACGCTCCATAACATCAAAAATTGCACATACAGTGCCGAAATCCCCGTCGGATAAGTAAAGGGCAGGGCTCTCCGCATCGGTCATAGACCTTAGCAGCGTGCTCGATACGTCGTCGCCGAAAAACTGTATATTAAGAATATCAAGGCTCTCGCTCGTCTTATATTCGTGGAAATCCTCAGGCGTGAGGAAAAATACCGCCCCCCGCCACGCAGGCTCGGTCACTCCATTCGTTATCGCCTCGGCTTTGCCGTCCGTGATAATATCTATCTCGTAAAAGTCGTGGCCGTGCAGCGTGCAGTCGCCAAGATCAAAGGTGCGCTTAAGGCTTATTCCCAAGCCCCTGGCGTATTCTTTTTTCGCAAGTCTGGTCTTCATAATTCACCTCTTAATGCTATTGTAGCACGCAAATTAAAAATAATCAAGATATTTCACAATAAAATGAATTTCTGCATAATAAAACTGAAATTTCTTATAGAAAATAAATCAAAAAAGTGATATCCTAAAATAAAAAAGCATAAAGGAGCACTAGCTATGCCTGTTTGGTATCCCACACTCGAGGGCGCATCCTGCATCAAAAAGGTTGAAAAGCCCATACTCACAAACGAGAATATCCCCTATGAAGCCCAGTTCATCTTCAACGCCGGAGTTGCAAAGATCAACGGCAAGTACGTAATGATCTTCCGTAACGACCACAATATGCAAGAGGATAAGAGAATGCAGGGCTGGGGGCCTAATCGCGGCATCTCCGTAGGAGTTGCAATAAGCGACAACGGAATCGATAATTGGAAGGTTATGCCCAAGCCCCTTGTTGATATACATTGGGAGCCCGGCGACAGTAAGTCTGCCCATGACATCTATGGCAAGACCTTTCCCGAATATCCCGACATTCTTCGCCTCTATGACCCCCGTATAATCCCCATAGACGGCGAGATCTATCTCTGCCTTGCTATGGATACCATCCACGGCCTCCGTGGCTGTATAGCAAAGCTTAACGACACCCTCGACGATTTCGAGATCATAAGCGCATCCGTGCCCGATAACCGCAATATGGTCCTTTTCCCCGAAAAGATCGGCGGCTATTTCGTACGCCTCGAGCGTCCTTTCCCCGTATACAGTCGCGGCAAGGATCGCTTCGATATATGGATGTCCAAATCCCCCGACCTTAAATTCTGGGGCGAGTCCAAGCTCGTCCTCGGCGTTGAGCACGTGCCCTTTGCCAACGACAAGATTGGCCCTGCCGCTCCCCCCGTCAAGACCAAATACGGCTGGCTCACCACCTTCCACGCCGTCGATATAAAAAATGAGGGCAGGGGACAGAGCGAGTGGGACACCCCCTGGAACAAGCGCTATACCGCAGGCATTATGCTCCTCGACCTTGAAGATCCCTCAAAGGTCATCGGTATGTGCAAAAAGCCCCTCATCGCCCCCGAGCTTCCGCACGAGGTCGAGTACGGCTTCCGTCAGAACGTTATCTTCCCCGGCGGTATGATCCTTGAGGACGACGGCGAGGTAAAGATCTATTACGGCGCCGCAGACAGCGTTGAATGCGTTGCAACCGCACAGCTTGAGGACCTCATAGCCCTCTGTACTGAAAAGCCCTAAATAACAAAAAAAGAGCAGCTTGGCGCACCTGCTTTATCGCAGGTGCCCCAAGTCGCTCTTTTTTATAAATTAGTTATCCTTCTTGATAAGCTCGATGATCTGCTTAAGAAGACCCTCGGTGGAATTTTCCTGAGCAATTCTAGCTGCCTCAGCTGCCTTAGCATCCTCTTCAGCCTTCTTTGCCGCTGCGATAGCAGCCTTCTCATCCATGTAAGCCTTTACAGCAGCCTCGTCGCGAAGCTTGATGCCGCGCTTCTTAAGCTCCCAGCGATCTTCCTTGCTGATGCGCTCAGCCTTAGCTTCCTTAGCCTCTTCTCTCATCTTGTTAACCATCTTAACGATGCAGAAGAGCACGAATGCGATGATGAAGAAGTTGAGAATAGCGTTGATAAACGAGCCCCAGTCGATGTAGATCGAGCTTGCAAGATCGACCTCCTGACCGATAACCGCGCCCGCCTCGTCAAGTACGTCCTTGTAGGAAACCTTGAGGAAGGTGTAAAGATCGGTGAGCGAATTTGCACCGAATATCATAGCAAGCACCCAGTTAATGATGGGCTTAAGTATAAAGTTGGTAAGACCGTTTACAATAGCGGTGAAAGCACTACCAACGGTAACACCGACAGCCATATCAACGACGTTGCCGCGCATGATGAATTTTTTGAACTCAGCAAAAAACTTTTTCATTTCTTTCTCCTTGAAATTTTTTAAAAATTTGATATAATAATTATATAAGAAAGAATAACGTTTGTCAATACCCTGTAAAAAACAAAGGAATAAAAACAATGAAGCCGAAGATCAGACTCAACGAAAACGAAGAAATAGTAAAGACCATCAAAGAAGGTCTTAAAGCCAAGGGCGGTTACTGCCCCTGTCGCCTCGAGCGCACCGAGGATAATAAGTGCATCTGCAAGGAATTCCGTGAGCAGATCGCCGACCCTAATTTCGATGGATATTGCCATTGTATGCTTTACTACAAGGAAAAGCAGGGATAAAAAATAGGGGCACTGTTTAGCGTGATGTCCTTAACAGACAATCACGCAGTCAAATCCGTCTTCGACGGATGAAATCCACCTTCGGTGGGTGAAATCGCTTTCGCGATGAGATCCTTCTTCGAAGGAAGAAGGAAGACGGATTTGATTTCATCCAAGGCAACAGACTTGGATTTCATCTGAACGAAGTGAGGATTTCATCGTGGCTTGACACGATTTCATCAGAAAGCAGAAAAAGAGAGAACAAAATGGATCCCCATTTCGTTCTCTCTTCTTTTTATCGCAAGTTTTGCGTCTGTAATACAAACGCTGTCGGGCTATGCCCGTACCCTTGTTCAAATTTTCCGACAAGGACAACACTCATTCGGTGCCCCTGTCGCCTTTTATTTGGCTTTATAATTAGAATATATCAACCTGATTGTTTTCGTTAAACTCGTGGTCCTTTCCGTCGAAACCACTGGTGGTGATGATATCGGTTACAGCAAGCTCTACAACCTCGATTGCAGGTGCTTCATAATTCTTCTTCATTTGCATTTACCTCCAATCAGATTATGCGTATGCCTTAACAGCAAGGCCGTAAGCGTAGAGTGCCTTAACGAGTGCGGACATCTCTGCGTCATTCTGCATTGCATATGCATAGGTGTTTACGCTGTAAGTAAGAGTTGCCTTAACGCCGTTTACCTCGATCTCGAAGGTAAATACGTCGCCAAGCTGCTTTGCGGTAAGGTCAGCAGTGTAGTACTTGTAGTTGCCGTCCTCGGTCTTCTCAAGCTCAACGGCAGTACCGTTAACGAAGAACTTGAACTCGCCCTCTACGTGGAACTTAACGTAGATCTTGTTAGCGGAGTCGAAGTTTACGCCTGCAGCGGTGAAGCCGAAGTCCTTTGCGTTGTTAAGAGAAAGCTTGTTCTCCTCAGCGCCGATAACGGTCTCGGTAGCCTCGGGAGCAGCAACGCCGCCCTCAACTGCCTTGTAATCCTCAGCAGCGTTACCGTATGCAAGAACTGCGTTTACGATATCTGCAAGGGTAGCGTCTGCAGCAAGGATAGCCTTAAGGTTCTTCTCAACGGAGTAGTTGTTGATCTCTGCAACAGCCTTACCGTCAACAGAAAGGGTAGCCTTGATGTTCTCAGCCATCTGGTGAGGACCGATGCCCTTGAATGCGAACTTGTAGGTGGTCTCGGTGAGCTTCTCAGCTGCAATAGTGTAGGTCTGACCTGCGAACTCAACGGTAACGGTGGGAACGCCGGAGGGAACAGTAGCCTTGAAGTTCATGCCAAGGTCGGTGCCAAGAGTAACGCTTGCGGAATCGAACTTAGCAACGTCGCCTGCCTCAAAGAACTGGCAAACAAATCCGCTGTTGTAGGTAGTACCTACGGTAGTATAAGTACCGGAAGCAGAGGTACCGAAGTACATGGTATCACTACCGAGAGTAGCGCAAACGGCATTCTTGGAAGTGTTGTAGGTATAAACGGTGGAAGCGGTAGTTCCGAATACTGCGTTCTTGTAAGAACCGCTGACAACCATGTTGAGGTAGTTCTTTACACCGTTTACGAAGGTGTAAAGGTAGTAGCCACCCTCAGTCTCCTCAAGGTATACGTTTACACCGGAAGAAGCGGTGGTGCTGGTAGCCATATAATAGCCGCTCATGGTACCGGTGATATAGTAGGTAGCGCTTTTGTTAGCCTGATACATACCAAACTTGTAGGGCACGCCGGTCTTGGGAGCCTGAACGAGTCCGCATTCGGTGCAGGTGCCATCAACGATGGTGTGAGCAGCGGGAATAGATACGAAGTTGGTCTGATTTCCGCAAGCATTACAGGTGGTGGTAGTGCTTCCCGCAACGTGACAGGTGGGCTTAACGGTAGTAGTGGTGGTCTCTGCGTGCTCGCAGGTGGGACCCTCAGATGCAGAAGCATAGAACTCAATGGTGTTTACCATTGATCTATAACCGCCGCTTACGGTAGTGAACGATACGGTCTTGTTAGTGGTGGTATCTACCGTAATTGCGTCATAAGCACCGTCGTTGGAGTTCTTTGTAAGAGTGTACGAAGTTCCGTTTACAGTGATTTTAGAGGCGTTGGACTTGTACTTTGCAACGTAGATGATTACGCTGGTTACGTCCGAAGGAACGGTAAAGCTCATGTTACCTACCTTAGAGCCTGTACCGAACTTAAGACAGCTGTTACCCTTAGCATCAGTAGCGCCGTTGTACATGCTGGCGGTACTGCTGATAGAAAGAGTGTAGCCGTTGTTGGACTCGGTGTAGGACTTGTCTGCGGTCGTGTCAGTGCCATCCTTGTGGGACGCGCTACCGTTAGCACCGAGGCTGAAGGTCGCTACGGGGTCTGCGTCAGCAGCAGAGCTTACGACGATAGCAAGCGAGCAAAGGGTGCATGCGATGAGCACGATTGCAAACAACTTGGTGAACAAATTTCTGTTCATTGTTTTTTCTCCTTTTTGGTTTTGTTTTTTTATTGTATTTTGTTTTTGCGAGCTGAATTTAGTGCCTGAAAAAATCAGGGAGGGAAGCGATGAGATATTTTATATCTCAAAACACACATCTACAAGTATAATACATATTTCTACAAATTTCAAGGGGTATTTTAATATTTAATAATGTTTAAAAATTCAAGAAAAAAACAATAAAATTTTCCCGCTCGTTTTGTACGGATTTTCTGTTGCTGCAACGCACCTTGTGGCCATCAAAAAACAGCCCAAAACCGCAAAATACAAAAATAGAACCAAGCAGAAAGGGTGATGTTTTTAGCGGAGAATTTGAAAATCGCCGTTAAGTACGAGCATCGCATTTGACCGGTCAAATGCAAATGGGCTAAACCCAAACCCATATACAGGCAGAAAGAGAGAACAAATCGGAAAAACC
>JAZRAF010000094.1:0-1079 GCA_045634425.1 Eubacteriales bacterium
TCTGCCCACGGACAAAAGAAAGGAAATGATACTGATAAAATGGCAAAGCTCATTGAGTTAAAAGGGATATCCAAATCCTACGACGGTGAAAAGGTTATCGATTCGATGAACCTTTATATAAGAGACGGCGAATTTATGACCTTCCTCGGCCCCTCCGGCTGCGGTAAGACCACTACGCTTCGTATAATCGGCGGCTTTGAGACCGCTGACGAGGGTCAGCTTTATTTCGACGGCGTTGAGATAAGCGACGTGCCCGCACATAAAAGACAGGTAAACACCGTATTCCAGAAATACGCGCTGTTCCCTCACCTGAACGTTTACGAGAATATAGCTTTCCCCTTAAGACTGAAAAAGCTTAAGGAGGAGGAAATAAAGACGAGAGTTACAGAGATGCTTGCGATGGTGGCGCTTTCGGGCTTTGAAAACAAGAGCGTAAGCACCCTTTCGGGCGGTCAGCAGCAGAGAGTTGCTATCGCGCGTGCGCTTGTGTCGCACCCCCGTGTGCTTCTGCTTGACGAGCCGCTCGGCGCGCTTGACTTAAAGCTTCGTAAGGATATGCAGAATGAGCTTAAGACCATTCAGCAGGCTATCGGCATCACCTTTATTTACGTTACTCACGATCAGGAGGAGGCGCTCTCGATGTCGGACACCGTCGTCGTTATGGCGGACGGTGAGATCCAGCAAATAGGAACGCCCACCGATATATACAACGAGCCTAAGAACGCATTCGTTGCGGACTTTATCGGCGAGAGTAACATTCTTGACGGTATTATGCTTGAGGATAACAAGGTCAAGCTTGCGGGCCACGTATTTGACTGTGTTGACGGCGGATTTGCAAAGAACGAGCCCGTTGACGTAGTTATCCGCCCCGAGGACGTTGACGTCGTTGCTATCGACAAGGGTATGCTTACCGGCAAGGTAACGAGCGTTACCTTTAAGGGTGTGCACTACGAGATAATCGTGGACATCAAGGGCTTTAAGTGGATGATACAGTCCACCGACTACGTTGCGCCCGAGGCAAACATCGGCGTATACATCGAGCCCGATGCTATACATATTATGAAAAAGTCGAAGTATTC
>JAZRAF010000095.1:0-22561 GCA_045634425.1 Eubacteriales bacterium
GACCCCATCGACCAGAAGGAGCGCTTCGAGCGCCAGGTTGAGGCAAAGCGCAAGGAAGAGCCCAACTGCAACGCAGAGGTTGACTACGACTACATCACCGCGCTTGAGTACGGTATGCCCCCCACAGGCGGCCTTGGTTTCGGCGTAGACAGACTCGTAATGCTTCTCACCGACTCCGCATCTATCCGCGACGTTCTTCTCTTTCCTACCATGAAACCTGAAGTATAATATGTTGGGTAATATCTTCATCCTTGGTGACAGCTATTCCACCTTTGAGGGATATATCCCCGAGGGATTTGCATCCTACTATTTCAAAAGCGGACCGCATTACCTTGTAGCGCACCCCGAAGAGGCTAAGCCCTGTGAGCGTGACGTGCATACGGTAGAGGAAACCTGGTGGTACACCCTTGCTAAAGAAAACGGCAAGCTGGTAAGAAACTGCAGTTGGTCGGGCACGACCATTTGCAACACCGGCTACGGCGGATGCGACAACAGCAAGATATCCTTTATTGCAAGGCTTGAGAAGCTTCTCGGCGACGGCTTTTTCGTGGAAAATAAGATAGACACCCTCTTCCTCTTTGGCGGCACTAACGACTCCTGGTCGAATGCTCCCCTTGGTGAGGCGAAGGACTCTGACTGGACAAAGGAAGACCTTTTCTGCGTTTTCCCCGCGTTCAGCTATCTTATAAACGTTTTAAAAACCAGACTCCCCGAGGTTAAGGTCTACTGCATTCTTAACACCTGGCTTAAGCCCGAGATCGCCGAGTATTACACGGCGGTTTGCGAAGCCAACCAAGTTGACGCTATAAAGCTTCGCGATATCGACAAGATTTGCGGACACCCCACCACCTTAGGAATGGCAAGCATCAAGGAGCAGGTCCTTGATCACATCTCAAAGAAATCATAACATTTATTGACCGCCCCGTGTTGACTTTCACAGGGCGGTTATGTTATAATAACCTAAGAAGAAAAACAACTCTTTTGGGAGAAAATATGGAAGAAAATAAAAACACCCCGACCGAAGAGGTCGAGGCAGAAAAGCAAAGCTTTTCAAAATGGCTTGATAATTTCTGGTATCATTATAAGTGGCACACGATCGCCGTGATATTCGTGCTTGTGGTGGCGATAGTCTGCACCGTGCAGCTCGTAAACCGCAGCGACTACGACGCCGTGATCGCATACGCAGGCTCAAAGAACGTATCGAAAAAGGCGGAAAACGGTGACGTTGCCGAGATCGTCACGATACAGTCGAGCCTTAAGGACGTCGTTTACGACGTTGATGAAAACGGCGAGATAAGCATAAGCGTTGAGGCGCTTTTCTGGCTTTCTTCACAGGAGATCTCGGCGCTTGAGGCCGAGCTTGCCGAGAAGCGCGAGAATGGCGAGACCCCCGAGGAGATCAACTATTCCCTGCTTACCTCAAACTACACCACCGTTGACAACCTGATGCTCTCAGGCGAGTATTTCCTTTGGTTTATGTCGGACGATCTTTATAACTACATAAACGGCAAATCCGACGTTAACCGCTTCGTTGACCTTTCGGCAATGCCCGAGGGGGACACCGCCGTTGAGTTTTACGGCGAGGACACCTGCGCCGTCTACTTGAAGAGCACCGAGTTTTACAAAATGCCCGGCATTTGCAACCTGCCCGAGGACACCCTCGTCGTTGTGCGCCGCCTTGGCGTTGGCAACAACAAATCGACCAAGCAGGCATACGAGGCCGCACTCGATTTCGCAAAGGAAATCATAAATTACGATTATTAAAAATTCGACCCTTGCAATTTTGCAGGGGTCGTTTTTTCTAGCCTTCTCCTGTGGGAGAAGGGGGACCGCAAAGCGGTGGATGAGGAGTCTGTGGGTAAGGAGCCAAAA
This sequence comes from Eubacteriales bacterium, assembly GCA_045634425.1. Lineage (GTDB taxonomy): Bacteria > Bacillota > Clostridia > Oscillospirales > CAG-272 > UBA1740. Next base: position 1,873 of record JAZRAF010000095.1, read on the forward strand.
CTGACACCTCATCCGTCACTCGCCATACTCGTGCCACCTTCTCCCGCTGGAGAAGGCATAAAAAGAAGAGAGCAGGAATATAAGGATCTTCTCCTTGTACTCTTGCTCTCGTTTTTTCTTCTGTCGATATATTCACTTTTGTGAAATCATTTTATTACCTTTTCGAGTCTTGCGGTGAGTATCGCGGCGAGGATGCCGACGAATACGCCCGCTATCGTGCCCGAGATGACGAGGGGGATAAAGTAGTAAGCAAGGGCGGCGGTCTCCATAACTATGACCGCGGCGATGACCTGACCCGCATTGTGCGCTATTGCGCCAAGCACGCTTACACCCACCTTGCCAAAGGGGAGAAGCCTTTTGGCGATTATCATCACGGTGAAGCTGACAAGCGCACCCGAGAGTGCGAATATCATACTTTGCACGTTGCCGAAGAGGAGCGCGGAGAGGAGCACCCTTATAAGGCTCACAACGCCTGCCGCACGCCAGCCAAGCGTGTACAGGAGGAAAACGGTAACGATGTTTGCAAGTCCGATCTTCACACCGGGTATTGCAACGAGTGGCGGTATCAGGCTTTCGACAAAGGAAAGTATCATCGCAAGCGACACCGAAAGTGCCAAAAACGTCAGTTTTTTGTATTTTAAATTCACACGGGTCGCTCCTTTCCTGGATTTTAGGTCAAAATCAGTTCTCGAGTATATATACCATTACCTTGTTTGGTAAGCAGGTTATATCGTCACCTGCAAGGTATATTTTGCCCTTAGCCACACAGGTCTCGTCGGGGCATTCGGCGTACACCATATACACCATTCCGCCCTCTATGCGCACGATATTCGTGCCGCCGTTTACGGTGTATTCGGCATCGACGTTTAGGGGGTATTCCCCGACCACCTCGTTATTAACACTCACACGCACGACGGCGCCCGCATCGCGGTTTGCCTCTACTAAAAAATAAGCGGAAAGGCTGAGCGCAAGAAGCACCAATACAAGGATAGCGTCAAAGAGTATTTTCTTTTTCGTCACCTTGTTAAGCATCTTGCGCGCCTTTCCGTTTGTTAAAAGTTTTGTTTATCTAAAATGAGTACCGCAGATAAAGTTGCCCTCGTGGATACAGTGAACGGGGCAAACCTCTGCACACTTGCCGCAGGCGGTGCAAAGATCGTAGTTTATCACGGCGAGGTTGTCAACCACGGTGATAGCACCGGTGGGACAGTTCTTCTGACACTTGCCGCAGGCAATACAACCGTCTGTACATACCTTGCGCACGTCAGCACCCTTCTGGTGGTTGGAGCACTTTACGACGACACGGGTGGTATCCTTTACCATCTTGATGATGCCATCAGGACAGGTACGGGAGCAAAGGCCGCATCCGATACACTTGATCGAATTTACCTCGGCAACGCCGCGCTCGTTAATGCTTATTGCCTTCGTGGGGCACACGCGCATACAGTCGCCGTAACCAAGACAAGCAAAGGTACAGCTGCGATCGCCGGAGAAGCTCATATTTGCCGCACGACAGGTCGCAGGGCCGTCGTAGTCGTACTTTCTCTTTTCCTTGGTGCAGTCACCGTTGCAGGCAACGTACGCAACCATCTCGACAACGTCCTGTGCCTCAACGCCGAGGACTGCCGCGATCTCACGGGCAGCAGAGTCGCCGCCGGGGATACAAAGGTTGGTCTTGTCGGTCTGACCGTTTCCGAGCGCCTGAGCGTAGCCGTCACAGCCCGAGTAGCCGCAGGCACCGCAGTTTGCACCGGGGAGGCACTCACGCACTGCCGCAACCTTCTCGTTTTCCTTTACGCTGAAGAACACGGATGCAAGGGTAAGAAGCACCGCACAGAGCACGCCGGTAGCCAAAAGAACGAGGATAGGTATCAAAATTCCCATAACGTATCCCCCTTTCTTACACCAACAGGCTTTCGATCACGCCGGCAAAGCCATAGAATGCAAGCGAAACGATCGATGCTGCGATAAGCGTAATGGGCAGACCCTTTACAGACTCGGGCGAGGGGCAATTCTCAATTCTTGAACGGACGCCCGCGAAGAGCACCATTGCAAGAAGGAAGCCAAGACCTACACCGAGAGAGGACACCATCGACTCAAGGAAGTTGTAGCCGTCGGTGATATTGTTGATGGTAACGCCGAGAACGGCGCAGTTGGTCGTTATAAGAGGAAGATATACACCGAGCGAGCGATGAAGCGCGGGGATGAACTTCTTAAGCACTATTTCAACGAACTGAACGAGTGCCGCTATAACGAGAATAAATACGATAGTCTGAAGATATCCAAGACCGAACTTATCAAGAACGTAGGTCTGGATAGGCCAGGTAACTGCGGTGGCGCAGAGCATAACGAAGGTTACCGCAATGCCCATACCGCTTGCCTGGTTGAATTTCTTGGAAACGCCGAGGAAAGGACAGATTCCAAGGAAGCGCTGGAGCACGTAGTTGTTTACGAGCACTCCTGCCATAAGAATGAGTACTAATCCTTTAATATCCATTATTCCTTGCTGTCCTCCTTTCTTGCGAGCTCGGCAGCAGCGCCTGCCTGTGCGTTATCGGCAGCCTCAGCAGCTACCTCGATCATCTCAGAGCAGGTCACCTTGCCGCATATAGATGCGCAGGGGCATCCGTCACAGCTGTATTCCTTCTTCTTGCCCTTCTTTGCGCTGATCTTATTAACGATAGCGATAAGGATACCGAATACGAGGAATCCGCCGGGTGCCTGAGCAAGCAGAGGGATCTTGTAATCCACGAGGAAGGGGATCTCGATGCCTGCAAAGGAGCCAACACCGAATACCTCACGGATGATAGCCATACAAAGAAGCGCGATAAGGAAGCCTATACCCATACCGAGACCGTCAAGCGCGGAATCGATAACGGTGTTCTTTCTTGCGAACATCTCTGCTCTGCCAAGAATGATACAGTTAACAACGATAAGGGAGAGGAACACGCCCATCATATCGTACGCCTCTATCATATAAGCATGCATCAAGAGCTGAACGATGGTAACGAAGGCCGCGATAACGACGATATAACAGGGAATTCTTACGGTATCGGGAATGATCTTACGAAGCGCGGAGATCGCCATATTCGAGCAAAGCAGAACTATCGTTGCCGCGATACCCATATAAAGCGCATTCATAACGCTTGTGGTCTGTGCGAGTGTCGGACAGGTGCCGAGCACGAGAACGAGTACGGGGTTCTCCTTTATGAGACCCTTAAGGAGAATGGAGAGCTTGTTATTTTTCATTTTACACTGCCCTCCTCTTTCTCTTGATAACGGTAACGGCCACCGCGGCAGCTATTGCGACTGCGATCACTGCGATACCGACTATTCTTGCGGTGTTGTTGTTTGCCTTGTCAAGTGCGATCTCTGCATCAGCGGCGGTAAGCGCCTCCTTGATCGCGTTTACAAGGTTGGTTGAGGTGTTGGTTGCGTTGGTGACAAGCTCGACGCCCTCGATAGTGCCCGCGCTATTGCCGGGAAGCTTAGCGTAGAACGCATTTACAACTTCCTCTGTCGGGGGAACGTAGCCGTTCATAGCGTCACTGGTCTTCCAGATCATCTTCTTAACGCCCTGGATCTTGCCGTCATTGTCTATATAGATAAGAGTCTCGGTCTCGACGGTGCCGTACCGGGAGATAACGACGGTGTAAGCGATATAGCCCTCGCTCGACTTGTAAAGTCGCTTGAGGTAGTCGGCGCTTGCGGGGGTGATGTCAACAAGCTCAACGTCCTTGCCGATCATTTCCTTTGCTGCGGCGATAACGTCAGCCTCAGCGGTGGGAAGATCCTTTGCGATGAGTGCATCGGTTGCACCGAGCGCCTCCTTGATCGCATTCATAAGGTTGGTCGAGGTGTTGGTTGCGTTGGTAACGAGATCAACGCCGTCAACGGTTGCCGAGCTATTACCGGCAAGGGATGCGTAGAACGCATCAACAACGTCCTCTGTGGGGGGAACGTAGCCGTACATTGCGTCACTGGTCTTCCAGATCATCTTCTTTACGCCCTCGATCTTGCCGTTAGAGCCGATGTGGATAAGGGTCTCGGTCTCGACGGTACCGTAGTTTGCGGAGATGACAACGGCGTAAGCGATATAGCCCTTGCCTGCGCCCGCCTTGTAGATCTTCTTAACGAAGTCAAGGCCCTCGGGAGTAACGTCAGCGAGCTCAACATCTACACCGATAAGCTCCTTGCCAAGGGAAACGATCTGATCCTCGGGGGTGGGCATATCCTTCTTGATAAGGGCTTCTGCCGCCGCGAGCGACTCCTTGATCGCATTCATAAGGTTGGTAGAGGTGTTAGTTGCGTTGGTAACGAGCTCAACGCCGTCAACGGTTGCCGAGCTGTTGCCTGCCAAGGATGCATAGAACGCATCAACCACGTCCTCCGTGGGGGGAACGTAGCCGTACATAGCGTCACTCGTTTTCCAAACCATCTTCTTTACGCCAACGATCTTGCCGGTGGTGCTGATGTGGATAAGAGTTTCGGTTTCTACCGTACCGTAGTTTGCGGAGATGACAACGGCGTAAGCAATATAGCCCTTGTTCTCGCCTGCCTTATAGATCTTCTTGAGGTAGTTTCTCTCATCGGGAGTCATATCCTCAAGGGTAACGTCTGCGCCGATAAGCTCCTTTGCTGCGGCGATGATATCAGCCTCAGCAGTGGGCATATCCTGCTTGATAAGGTTATCTGCAATAGCGAGCGCTTCCTTAACACCCTTCATAAGATTAGTGGAGGTGTTAGTCGCATTGGTAACGAGCTCAACGCCATCAGCACTGCCCGAGGTAATGCCGGGAAGTCTGCCGTAGAATTCGTTTACAACGTCCTCTGTGGGGGGAACGTAGCCGTACATAGCGTCGCTGGTCTTCCATACGAGCTTGTTTGTGCTTACGATCTTACCGGCATTGCTGATGTGGATAAGGGTCTCGGTTTCGGTCGTGCCGTACTGAGAAATTACGAGCGTGTAAGCGACGTAGCCCTTGTTGTTGCTTGCCTTATACATTCTCTTAACGATGTCGGAATCTGCGGGGGTCACGTCGGTAAGCTCGACCTCAGAGCCAATAAGCTGCTTACCAAGCGCGATGATCTCCTCATCGGTCTTGGGAAGAGTTTCCACGGTCTCGATGCCTGCCATAAACTTAACGGCATCAACGATCGCATTCTTTATTGCGGTAGAGGAAGCGGTCGCACCGGTGAAGGTGTCAACGCCCTCGACCTCGTCAGGGCCAACCCCTGCGAAATTGTCGGTATAATTCTTCATTCCTGCCTTACCGTGGGACTCAGCCTCACTGGTAACGACAGCCTTCGTTACCTTACCGTCCTTGTCAACGCCGACGGTAATGGAGATATCACCTGCATAACCCTTGGTAACGAGGGTAAGCACGTGACCCTTAAGGGTATCTCCGTCAGTGACCTTATAAAGAGAGGTCACGCTCTTGGGTGCGTCCTCGGGAACGTCGAGAGTTTCAAACGTGCCGTCAAGCACCACTCTGAAGGAGTCGTAGACCTTCTGTGCTTCGTTTTGTGCAATTCTCTCTTCGGTAAGCACGTTAATGAGGCCGAGAAGCGCCGCAACCACAACGCATATTGCGGTCAAAACGACGATCGGCATTACATTCTTCTTCGTCATCATTTCTTACCTCCCAAAGCTCTCGGAGCCGTCCATTTTTCAATGTAGGGAGAGAGGATATTCATAAAGAGTATCGAGAAGGACACGCCCTCGGGATAATTGCCGAAGTATCTGATAAGGAAGGTGATAAGGCCACATCCAACGGCGAATATCATCTTGCCCGAGCGGGTGATGGGGGTGGTTACGTAGTCGGTTGCCATAAATACAGCGCCGAGAACAAGACCGCCTGCAAGCACCTGATAAAGAGCCGCGGTAAAGCTGTTATCTACGATAAGGGAGAGAACGAATACCGTGCCGATGAAGATAACGGGGGTCTCGAAGTGGATAACTCTTCTTACGACGAGGTAGATAAATCCAACGAGGAGCGCCGCGATGCAGGTCTCACCTATTGCGCCGCCGCGATAGCCGAGGAACATCTCAAGAAGTGTGGGAAGCTCGCCGCCCTTTGCGATAACCGACAGGGGAGTTGCACTCGTGGTAAGCTCGATGGTAGAGCCGAGGTTTGCCCAGTTGTAAGGATCTGCACCGCCTGCAAGGTTGCCGGTGAAGCATACGAGCAGGAAGATACGCGCGGTGATAGCGGGGTTTGCGAAGTTGCAGCCAAGGCCGCCGAAGAGGCACTTAACGACAACGATAGCAAACACGGAGCCGATCACGCACTGCCAGATGGGTGCATTTGCGTGAAGATTAAGTCCGAGCAAAAGACCGGTGATGACTGCGGAGAAATCGCCGATCGTCTGCTTTTTCTTGGTGATGAGGTTAAAGAGAAACTCTGCAAGCACAGCGCTTGCGGTGCAGGTCGCAAGGACGATAAGAGCACGAAGACCGAAGATCACGGTGCCCATTATTGCCGAAGGCATAAGCGCGATGATAACGTCGAGCATTATGCGGTTGGTCTTTGCCTTTGACCTGATGTGAGGGGATGAGGAAACTACAAGCTTATTCATTTGTCCATCTCCCTTCACTTTTTATCTGCCTTGTGTGCGAGGGTGTACTCGCGCAGCTCGGCCTTAGCTAATCTGTTATATTCAACGAGGGGTCTGTTAGAGGGGCACGCGTAGGAGCAGGAGCCGCACTCGATGCAAAGGTTGAGCTTTGCTTCGGTGTAACGGCCGATACGGTCCTCGGCCTCGGTAACGTTAAGCGCCTTTGCGTAAGCCGTGGGATTAAGACCCATAGGACACGCAGAAACGCATCTGCCGCAGTGGATGCAGGGGCTTTCATACTGCTTCTTGGCTTCCTTCTTGTTAAAGACCACGACGGCGTTGGTGCTCTTGGTAACGGGGTGATCGAGCGAGTAGATCGCAACACCCATCATAGGACCGCCGAGGATGATCTTGCCTGCCTCGTCGGTAAGTCCGCCTGCCGCCTCGATAATATCGCCGACGCTCGTGCCGACGGGAGCTATAATATTCTTGGGCTCTTTTACGATCGAGCCGTCAACGGTAATGCACTTTGCAACGACGGGCATACCACACTCGGCATACTCGGCAAGGGATGCAACCGTCGTTACGTTCATAACGAGCACGCCAACGTCAGAGGGCAGACCGCCCTCGGGCACTACCTTACCCGTGGTATTGTATATAAGGATCTTTTCAGCACCCTGGGGATAAGTATCGGGAAGGGTCGCAACCTTAACCGAGGGCATATCGGCGAAAATACCGCTAAGGTGAGAGATGCACTCTGCCTTATTCTTCTCAATTCCGATATACACACTCTCTATCTTCGAGTGCTTAAGGATAAGCTCTATACCCGCGCGGATCTTGTCCGCCTTATCAAGCATAGTGCGTGTGTCGCTTGTGATGTAGGGCTCACACTCTGCGCCGTTAAGAACGAGGGTGTTAAGCACGTCAAGCTTTGTGGGGTCGAGCTTGACCGAGGTGGGGAAGCCTGCGCCGCCAAGACCTACAAGGCCTGCCGCACGTGCCGCCGCGGAAAGGTCGGCAAAGCTCTCGATAACGGGAGGCTTGATGCCGGGGTCAGGGGTCATAAGTCCGTCGGACTCGATGACGATAACGGTACCCTTCTTGCCGTTTGCCATAAGCTGAAGATCGATCTTCTTGACCGTACCGGAAACCGAGGAGTGCACGGGTGCGCTCACAAATCCGGATGCCTCGCCTATAAGCGTGCCGACGTAGACGGTATCACCCACCGCGCAAGCGGGAGTTGCGGGTGCGCCGATGTGCTGCGACATCGGTATCGTCACTGTTTTTGGGGGCTCCATAGCCACGGGGGGCATCGCCGCTGTACCCTTAAGGTGCGGGAGCTTTGCCCTGCCAAGTTTGAAAAATGACATGGTGTGTCCTCTCTTAAAATATACTTTATTTTAATTTATTATTTTACATTCTTTTCACCATTCTAACACAAAGACGGTTATCTGTCAAGAACGGCAGAGATAATTAAAAAATTAACAAAGTTCTAACTTTGTACTAGTTACTTATCCGCTCAACGCTTCCATCAGCCAGAACGTAGATGATCTCGGTATCTGAAAGTGAGGAAATTACCTCGCGGCCCTCGTCAATGCTCATATTGAAAAGTGCTGTCGAAAGTGCGTCTGCTACCGTGCTTGACTCGGTGTGCACGGTTACCGAAAGATAGTTGCGCTCGGGCATCAGGGTATCCTTGTTGATGATGTGGTGATACTGCACGCCGTCTACGGTGTAATAACGCACGTAAACACCGCTTGTGACGAGTGCGGAGTCGGAGATAGTGAGCGTCGCAACGTAGGGGTCGGCGGCGTTCTTATCTGGGTTTTGCACTCCCGAGACCCAGCCGCTGCCGTCGGGCTTGGTGCCAACGGTGCGAAGATTTCCGCCAAGGTTTATCGCATAGCCACAGATACCGTGCTCGGCAAGCATATTGTAAATAAGCTCGGCGGTGAAGCCCTTTGCAATAGCACCAACGTCCAAGGATGCCTCGGGATCGGTGATCTCAACGGTCATATTTTCACGGTCGATGACCAAATTTTTGATAGACGTATGCTCGTTTGCTGCGACAAGTGCGTCCATATCGGGCAGGCTTACGCCCTCTGTGCGGTGCTTGTGCCATATCGAAAGCACGGATCCCATCATCACGTTGACGTTGCCGTCGGTCAGCTCGTAAAGCTCTATCGCCTCCTCAAGCAGATCGATTATGCGGTGGTTGACCTCGACGGGTCCCTTGCCGGCGGAGTCGTTGACCGTTTTGAGGTTGGTAACGCCCGCATAAGTGTTATATATGTCAAAAAGCTCGTGACAGGTCTTAAGCTCGTACTCGACACCTCGGCACACCTCGTCAAACTGTGCGTCTGTGCCGCCGCTGTAATCGTAAACGTAGGAAACGGTGTCAAAGTATTCGTAGAATATTCGGTTTTTTACCTTTATCTCAGGATCGGTGCAGGACGTAAAGGAAAGCACGGGCAGGGCGAGAAGCAGGAGCGTCGCCACCGCGAGTGACAAAATGCGTTTCATATATTTTTCCTCAAAATATTTTATTAAATTCGATTATACTATATTTTTCTCTTTTAGTCAAGAAATGCTTAATAATAATTTATCTCAAAGCATTGACAGGCGAGGATTGTTGTGCTAAAATTTTCGTGTAGAAAATTATCCCGGTATTTTTAAGGAGAGCTTAAATGTACGATCTTGATAGGCTGATATACGAGCTTACCGACTACGCCCTGTCGGTTTCTCTTATTGAAAAAGAGGACGAGGCATATACGGTTTCCCGTCTTATGGAGCTTTTTGACGTCAGCGCAATAGGCGAAAAACGTGACACGGGTGCCAAGATACGCCCGATTGCAGATATTCTTGACGATATTTGCGGCGCGGCGGCAGACCGCGGAATGATAGACGGCGAGAGCATTGTGGCACGCGATCTTTTCGACACCAAGGTGATGGGACTGCTTATGCCCCGCCCCTCCTGCGTTGCGAAGAAATTCAGAAAAATATACGAGTGCGACCCCAAGGAGGCGACCGACTATTTTTACAAGCTTTCGGTTGACTCAAACTATATAAGAGCGGACAGAATAAAGCGCGACCTTAAATGGCAGGTCGAGTCGGAATACGGAATGATCGACATTTCCGTAAACCTCTCCAAGCCCGAGAAGGACCCCAAGGCTATCGCGGCGGCAAAGCTCCTGCCCCAGACCGACTATCCCAAGTGTGCACTTTGCCACGAAAACGAGGGCTACGCCGGCACGGTGACCAAGCCCGCACGTCAGACCCTGCGCCAGATACCCTTTACGATGGGTGGCGAGGGCTGGTACTTACAGTATTCCCCCTACGTTTACTATAACGAGCACTGTATTGCCCTTTCGGCAAAGCACACCCCGATGAAGATCGAGCGCGCGACCTTTGGCAAGCTTCTCGGCTTTATCACCGAGTTTCCGCATTACTTTATCGGCTCGAATGCAGATCTTAAGATCGTTGGCGGCTCGATCCTTTCGCACGACCATATGCAGGGCGGACGCCACGTGTTCCCTATGGAGCGCGCAGAAATACAAAAAGAGGTCACATTCCCCCGCTATCCTAGCGTAAAAGCAGGCATTGTTAAGTGGCCGATGTCGGTAATCAGGCTGAATTCCCGTGACACGGGTGCCCTGATCGACCTTGCGGACGAGATCCTCACCGCTTGGCGCGGATACACCGACGGGGCGGCAGGAATCTATGCCGAAACCGACGGCGAGCCCCACAATACCGTCACTCCCATAGCTCGCAGACGCGGCAAGGAGTACGAGCTTGACCTCGTGCTTCGCAACAATATCACCACCGACGAGCACCCCCTCGGAGTGTATCACCCCCACGCCGAAAGACATAATATTAAAAAGGAAAACATCGGACTTATCGAGGTTATGGGCCTTGCTGTGCTCCCCGCACGCCTTAAGAGCGAGATGGCGGATATGAAAAAGGCGATCCTCTCGGACACCGATTTTTCCACCGTTCCCTCCATCGCGAAGCACAAGGAGTGGTTTGAGGCGTTCAAGGATAACTACACCTTCACCAAGGAAAACACCGACGAGATCATTAAGACTGAGGTCGGCCGCACCTTCGTTGAGGTGCTTAAGGACTCGGGCGTTTATAAGGACACCGAGGACGGCCGCGCCGCGTTTATGAGATTTATCGATTCTGTCAAATAATTTTGGAGGTCAGGATAATGAAGAAGATAGTATTTTACAGCGAGTACGGAGCGGTCGGTGACGGCGTTACCGACGACCACGCAGCGATACTTGCCGCGCATATTGATGCGAACGAAAAGGGATACGAGGTCCGCGCCGACGAGGGCAAGACCTATTACATTCCCCCGCACGCAGAGACTATTCCCGTAATGACGAGCGTTGACTGGACGGGCGCGAAGTTCATTATTGACGACCGTGAGATAAACTATAACGGCCACCCCGCACAGCACACCTGCCTTTTCACCGTGCTTCCCTCGCTTGAGAGATTCGAGCTCGATATCAAGGAATTGCACGTCGGTGACGAGAATATCGGTGTAGCGCCCGGCGTGCGCTGTCTTGTGCACCTTGAGTGCAGCACCATCAAGCACTACATAAGATCGGGCGGCAACGCCAACAGCGGCCATAATCAGACCGAGATACTTATCGTCAACGCCGACGGAAGCATCGACCCCTCGACCCCCGTTATTTGGGATTACCCCACCGTTACCAAGTGCTTTGCCATCCCCACTAACGAAGAGCCCGTGACCATCAAGGGCGGTGACATTCACACCCTTGCAAACGAGATAAACTGCGACAGATGGCTTTCGACCGAGCGCAACATTTCCGTTCGCCGCTCTAACACCACCATCGAGGGCGTGAAGCACTCCCTCACCCAGGTAAAGCCCTATCGCTCGGCATACGGCGGCATCTTCAACACCTCTTATTGCGACAACGTGCTTATCAAGGACTGTGTGATCCAGTGCCACGAGAATATGTACTTTGAAAAGCCGAGAGCGGACGGCTCGATGCAGAAGATCCTCATCGGCTCGTACGAGCTTACCGCCGACCACTGCAACAACATCGTTTACGACGGCGTATATCAGACCAACCTCTTTGACGAGTGTGGCAAGCTTATTTCCGCGGGCCTTATGGGCACCAACTACTGCCGCAATATGGTGATGCAGAATTGCACCGTTGCAAGATTTGATGCACACTGTCAGGTGCACAACCTGCTTATCAAAAACTCGGTAATGGAGCACATCAACACCATCGGCTTTGGCAAGGTCATTGTCGAGGACACCGAGATCTGGGATCACTACATCTTCAACCTGCGCACCGACTACGGCAGCACCTTCTGCGGCGATTACGAGCTTCGCAACGTTAAGATGATGAACACCGCAAGAAGCCGACTTTCGATCTTCTGGGGCGGATGGATCAACCACAACTACGGCTACACCGTTCACTTTCCTCAGAACGTGACCATTGAGAATATGACCGCACCCGAGGGCGCAGTTATCGGCGCATACACCGAGAACTTTAACGGCTACGAGGATATAACCAAGGACGTGCTCGAGTGTGGCGACGTGAACAACAACCCCGTCGTTATCACCAAGTCCTTGAAGGTCGTATCCAACCCCGCCGGCACGGTATTCGAGGACTACAAGGGCAAGATCCCATTCCCACCGTTTACATACGAATGACCCCCTCTCACCCTCGGGGTGTTACCCCTGCGGGAGCTCCCCCTAAGGTGGAGCCTTCCTAAAAGATATCTTTGTGCAAAAGGTAACCAATTAAGAAGCCTCGCCCACCGGGAGAGGTGGCGACAGAGCCGACGGAGAGGGCGAAAACCGGACATAATACAAAAAGAGAGAAGCACACGCTTCTCTCTTTTTATTTTTCCAGTTTTTCGATAGCCGACCTGACCTCGGCGACGGTGATTGAGCGGTTGATCTCGGCGCGCAGCTCTGCCGCACCGCGGAACGAATGGAAGTACTGCGCGATCTGCTTTCTTGCCTCGCGGACTGCGACCTCCTCGCCCTTTTCCTCGCTTGCCACCCGAAGCTGTGTCAAGGCAAGCGCGATCCTTTCGTCAAGGGTCGGCGGGGTGTATTCGCGCCCCTCGAGCGCGGCGATCATCTCGCCGAAAACGAAGGGATTTCCCACGGCGCCCCGACCGATAGCAAGGCCGTCAGCACCCGTGACCTCAAGGGCGCGCACCGCATCGGCGGCAGTGAGTATATCTCCGTTGGCAATTACGGGAATTTGTAAACTTTCCTTTACTTTTGCGATAGCTTCCCAATCGGCGTTTCCTGAATATAACTGCGCACGGGTACGGCCGTGCACCGTCAAAATGGCTGCTCCGCCCTCTTCGGCGGCCTTGGCGCATTCGATAACGTTGATGCTCTTGGAGTCAATACCAAGCCGCATTTTGACCGTGGTAGGCAAATTCGTGGCACCTGACACACTTTTTACGATATCGTATATCAAATTCGGTGACCTCATAAGCGCACTGCCCTCTCCGTTTGAGAAGATCTTGTGCACCGGGCAGCCCATATTGATATCGATGCCTATCGGCGCTGCCGCCGCCCCGTCAACCGGCACGGAAAGCCTGCTTGCGGCCTCTGCCATAACGGGTGGCTCAGAGCCAAAAATCTGCAAAAGGACGGGGCCCTCGTCGGGCATTATACGCGCGAGCTTATACGTCTTTTTGTCGTTATATACCACCGCCTTGGCACTGATCATCTCGGTCACCGAAACCTCGCAGCCCTGCCCGTGACAAACCACGCGCATCGCACGGTCGGTGAATCCCGCCATCGGCGCAAGCATCAAGCCGTGCTTGAATTCGTGCTTTCCAATTCGCATAAGCACACTCCCTTCCCTTTGATTTTAGTAAAGCCCTCCGAGGTCGGGGGGCTTTACTGTATTATAAATGAAGAACTCGGTCTTTGATCTCAGCCGTTCTTCCCTGATTCCAATACTGCGTTCCGATATAACCGCAGGTGCGGCGCGCAACGTTCATCTTGGACTGATCCTTGTTGTGGCAGTTGGGGCATTCCCAAACGAGCTTGCCGTCCGCATCCTCAACTATCTGCATCTCGCCGTCAAAGCCGCAGCACTGGCAGAAGTCGCTCTTGGTGTTGAGCTCGGCATACATAATGTTCTCGTAAATGAACTCCATAACGCCAAGAACAGCCTCAATGTTGTTCTGCATATCGGGCACCTCAACGTAGGAGATCGCACCGCCGGGCGAGAGCGCCTGGAACTTCGACTCAAGCGCGAGCTTGTCAAAGGCATCGATCTCTTCGGTTACGTGAATGTGATATGAGTTTGTGATATACTGTCTGTCGGTAACGCCCTCAACCACGCCGAAGCGGTTCTGCAAGCACTTTGCAAACTTGTAGGTCGTGCTTTCAAGGGGCGTGCCGTAAAGTGAGTAATCGATGTTCTCCTCTGCCTTCCACTTTGCAGTGTAGGAGTTGAGCATTCTCATAATCTCAAGGCCAAGCTCCTCGCCCTCGGGCTCGGTAAGCTTCTTGCCGTTCAGCGCGTAAACGCACTCCCAAAGTCCCGCATATCCAAGTGAAAGAGTGGAATATCCGCCAAAGAGATACTTGTCGATAACCTCTCCCTTCGGGAGTCTTGTAAGCGCACCGTACTGCCAAAGGATAGGCGCGGCATCGGAAAGCGTGCCGAGCAGACGCTCGTGGCGCGCGCGGAGTGCCTTGTGGCAAAGCTGCATACGCTCGTCAAACACCTCGCGGAACTTTTCCATATCGCCGCCTGCAGAGAGCGCAATGTCAACGAGGTTGACGGTTACGACACCCTGATTAAAGCGGCCGTAATACTTCGCCTCGCCGTTTTCATCTACGTAGGGGGTAAGGAAGCTGCGGCAACCCATACAGGTGTAGCAATGTCCCTCTCCGTTCTTGTCGATCTTGTTTTTAAGCATTATCTTCTCGGAGATGTAGTCGGGCACCATTCTCTTTGCGGTGCACTTTGCCGCAAGCTCGGTAAGATAAAAATACTTCGAGCCGGGGCGTACGTTATCCTCCTCGAGAACGTAGATAAGCTTGGGGAATGCGGGGGTGATCCACACGCCTGCCTCGTTCTTTACGCCCTGAATACGCTGCTGGAGAGTTTCCTCGATTATAAGCGCGAGGTCTGCCTTTTCCTGCTCGTTCTTGGTCTCGCCAAGGTACATAAATATAGTAATGAAGGGTGCCTGTCCGTTAGTGGTAAGAAGGGTTACAACCTGGTACTGTATGCACTGCACACCGCGGTTGATCTCCTCGCGGAGTCTGCCCTCTGCGATCTTGTTGATCGCCTCCTCACTGTAAACGCCGATCTCGGCAAGCTCGCGCTTCACCGTCGCGCGTATCTTCTTGCGGCTGATGTCAACGAAGGGCGCAAGGTGAGTAAGGCTGATCGACTGACCGCCGTACTGGTTGGACGCAACCTGCGCAATTATCTGCGTTGCGATATTACAAGCGGTGGAGAAGCTATGGGGCTTCTCGATCATCGTGCCGCTGATAACGGTGCCGTTCTCGAGCATATCGCCGAGGTTGACAAGGTCGCAGTTGTGCATATGCTGTGCAAAATAGTCCGCATCGTGGAAGTGGATAAGACCCTCCTCGTGCGCCTTTACGATGTCCTCGGAAAGGAGCAAGCGACGGGTGATGTCCTTAGAAACCTCGCCTGCCATATAGTCACGCTGAACGCTGTTGACGGTGGGGTTTTTGTTCGAGTTTTCCTGCTTTACCTCCTCGTTGTTGCACTCGATAAGCGAAAGGATCTTATCGTCAGTCGTGTTCGACTTACGCACGAGGGCGCGGCGGTATCTGTAAGTGATATAAGCCTTTGCAAGCACGAATGCACCGAGGCGCATGATCTCGTCCTCGACCATATCCTGCACTTCCTCAACCGTGACCGCACGGCGAAGCTTTTCGCACTTTTTCTCGACTCTGTCGGTAATCTTTCTTATCTCGCTCTCCGAAATGGATGCGGAGGGATCAACGGCGTTGTTCGCCTTTATGACTGCGGCGGTGATCTTCTCTTTTTCAAAAACGACCTCGGCACCGCTTCTCTTAATAAGCTTCATATTTTGCTCCTCTCTGTCGCCCAACACGGGCAACTATAAACAGCGCGATCTCCTCAGGCTCTGTCACATCGGGCCCCCTCACGCCGTTTCCTGTTTTTTCCTGTTTTTTAGCCTATCGGCAAAAAAGCGCGCCGAAAAATTCGGCGCTCCCAAGGCTCAAAAATCAGCGTTTTCCGCTCCCTTGCGGCGGCAAAACGCCCGAGCCCACATAGTGTTAGCGAGAACAATTATACACTATATCTAGTGCAAAAGTCAAGTGGTAAAAACAATATATTGTGTGAAAACGGCGTATAATTTCGTAGAAAAAATTTCTTTAAATTTGTTGATTTTACCGATTGACAAAATTCCGCGCCCAAAAAGTTCCATAACTTGGAAAAACTCGCATAATTACCCACATTATGCACCCTAAAAAAGCCTTCTCCAGCGGGTAGCGAAGCGGCGTTTCGGTAGTGAATTGCGTTGATAACGCAAGAGCCGAAACGTGACCGAGCCTCAGCGAGAAAGGTAGCGTAGCGGCGCGAGGGTGTTGAATGACAACTCGGTGAGTTGTCAGACCCCAAGCGTGACCGAGTCGCAACGAGAACCGCTTGCGGTGGAGGAGGCGTTATTAACCATCGCACAAAAAAACGGGCGGATCTTACATCCACCCGTTAAAGCTTTTACATTTCTCTCAGATCTATATCAATAGGCTCGTACTCTGTCGCAGGTTGACTCAGGCGTGCGCGCTTGTGTGCAAGCTTTGGATACGCAATTCCGAACACAATGCGTACAATTAAAGCCCACTCATTAAGGAGTGTACCAAGAAGCATCATAAGAAAGGCCGGCCACGGAAATTCGGACGTTGTCAATTCCCATGGATCCGGAAACTGAAGTCGCCAAATTGCACCGCAAACCATTATTGCCGATATGACAAGCGTACCCCCCAATATCGCAAGTTTCGACCACCAAGGTGTCTTTTTAAAGATCAACGTCTCATCGATGATCGCATGCAAAAGCATAGCCGCACCATAATAGCTCAAAAAATACGGCAAATATCCTACAAACGGACTGATGATAAGGACACAAATGGCGCGCAATATCGCAATGATCACGCCATCATCTATGGTGTAACTAACAATCTCGGCAACCGACGCAACTATCGGAAATAGGTACAGCACCGCCACAAAAATGATATACCATATTGGAATCAACCTGCGCTTCTTAACCATAAAAGCTCTCCTCAATATGTATCAAGTTACATATCAAAACCAATTCCCGAAAAGTGCAAAGCAAATAACGAACTGCGTACCGCACACAGCGAGGCAAACAAGATTCATAAGCAGCCTTTTATACGCCACGACCTTGGGTCTCAGCGGCAGCCAGCAGATCGCCGACACCAAAAACGGAGCCGTCCAAAGACTGAGTCGGTAAAAAACGATTGCAAAAATGCCTATCATCATACGCTCGCCAAGTCCGCACCAATAAAGCACAAGCGCCCAGAAAAGGTTGTTTGCATATGTCGCGCCAAGCAATATTGACTTAACTATTTTAGATGCCGTCATTTTCTCGCACCCCGTATGCTTAAATTTCTTCAAGCACAGTATATCACAAAGCGCGTTGCTTGTCAACCGCGAAACAAACCTCATTTTTTTACATATAATATTAAAGCAAGACCCTCCAACGCAAAAAGTTATCAAAAAATGTTTTTCCCTCTTGACAAACCAAAAACTCTCTGCTATAATAATATAGCGTAAATTCAACGGCGCCATGGCCAAGCGGTAAGGCACAGGTCTGCAAAACCTCTATCCCCCGGTTCAAATCCGGGTGGCGCCTCCAAAGAAAACGGTATCCCATTCGGGGTACCGTTTTTCTTTCTTTTGGGAGGCGCTCACCCTAGGATTCGAACCGGTAGCGCCTTTGGCGCGACGGTTCTAATCTGAAAGCAAAGCTAAAACGATTGAGTATCGTTTTTGCAACGCTTTTCACCACAAAGCAAGGAGCGCCCGAAGCGAGTGTACCGAGCGACACAGCGCGACTATGCGACTGGTGCGGAGTGGCGCCTGCAACACTTTCTTTTGGAGTCGCCACTCTCGATTTGGGCTTCCGTAGCACCCCAAGCGACACCCGACTTCTTGACACCCCTTCTCTTTTATGCTATAATAAAACCAACAACACGAAAGGTGGTGGAGATATGAAAGATTTTTGCAGCTGCATAGAAAACAGAATTGTTTACCCTATCTTGATTAAGAATAACGGAAACGCTTATCTGACACTGTATTATTACACGGAGTGTTCCGATTCGATTTTACATAATGATGCGAAAAATCTTTTGTATTTTAGATCAAAAGAAGAAATGGAGTGCTTCTGTAAGATCAACGAATTGACAATTGAGAATGATGTTTTTGAATATGACTTCGATACGCCTATTTCCAATCCGATCGATTACAAGCGTGTTCTTGATAATTGGAATTTACTAAACACTATAGCAAGCACTTTTGGAATGTTCTTCGAAGGAGATATGAAAAAATACACCAAGCTTTACGACTTGCTGTTCAGATTGAATACTCCGATAGACCCTATCTCTCCAACATACAATATTGGTGATCAATATTTAGGTTTGATATTGAAAGTTTTCAGAAAAAAAGAGCGTTTTCTTGAAAAATTTGAATTATATAGTGAGTAAATATGTTGGCATCTTTTTTGTCAACGCGCCTCAAAGAAAAACGGTATCCCATTCGGGATGCCGTTTTTCTTTCTTTTGGAGTCGCTACTCTCGATTTGGGCTTTCGCAGCGCGCCAAGCGATACCCGACTTCTTGACATCTCCGTATATTTTATGCTATACTGAACTCAAAGAAACCCGAAAGGCGGTAGGAGCGATGATAATCCCAAGAGCGAAGAAAGAAAGCCGTAGCGGCAAGGTGCACGCACTAAGCGTGCCGCTGTCTGTGTGGCTTGGCGACGAATGCGAGCTCGCGACGCGCGCCCTTTCGGAAATGATGCCCTACCTGAAGCCGACGCTCAGCGAGCCGAGCAACGCCGCGATATCGATCGCGATCGATGCACAGATTTCCGAAAGGAATGAATTTTACAGTCTCTCATCGACAGGCGGCAGGGTCAGTGTGGTTGCCAAGGACAAAAGAGGCGTGATCAACGCCATCGCCACGCTTTCTCAGATCGTCAGAGAGGCCTGTGGCACATATTATATCGACGAGGTCGAGATCGAGGACTACCCCGACAAGGAATTCCGCTCGTTTATGATAGACACGGGCAGAAAATACATCCCTCTCGACGAGATCCGCGCGCAGATACTGATGATGGCGAGAGCAAAAATGACCAAGCTTCATTGGCACCTGACCGACGAGCAGGGCTCGCCCGTTATCTTCGATACCGCACCCGGTGTCAAGTCGCCAGATCCGGACGGAAGAAAATACACGAAGGCCGAGCTTCGCGAGATCGTTAATTACGCCGCGGCGTTTATGATCGACGTTATTCCCGAGGTCGATATGCCCGGCCACTCCTTCGAGCTTGTCGCTTACGATCCCACCCTCGGCTGCAAGGCCGACAACGTAGAGGGCTGGGATATCTGCATCGGCAGTGAGAGGAGCTACGAATACGTCGAGGGCATTCTTGCCGAGCTTGCAGAGATATTCCCCTACGAGTACATCCACCTCGGCACGGACGAGATAGATATGCAGGACGTCACAACCGATCTTGGCAAGCAGGTGCAGGACTGGTGCAGATGCTCGGTTTGCAACGAAAAATTCACACGCCTCGGGCTTAACACCGTGACCGAGCGCTTTTATTACTTCCTCGACCGCGTTTACGGCATAGTCAAACGCCTCGGCAAAAAGATGATAATCTGGAACGACAACATCGACATTTCCAAAAGTCCCGACCTGCCGCGCGACGTTGTGATCGAGTTCTGGCGTGTTGCCGCAGAGCAGCGCGGACCGCGCGAGGGCTGCTCGATGCTCAGGTTTCTCGAGGAGGGCTACACCGTCATCAATGCCGACTATCCCAACACTTATATAGACCTGCCCGAATATCTTAATTGGAAAAAGCTTCGCACCTGGGATCTGACCGCCGATCCTGCAAAGGCGGACGAATACGCCGACAAAATAATCGGCGCCGAAACCTGCGCCTGGGACGTTCAACGCCATTATGACTTTTCCCTTTACACCACCGTGCCGGCATTTGCCGACAGGGTATACAACCTATGCCCCGTAACCGACGATGCGGAATTCGGCACAGCGCTCACGCGCCTTGCCCTCGGTGCATCAGTGCCCAAGGGATTCAATATGTTCGCTGACACGCTCCGCGACTTCATCCTCGGCTACAACGACTGCGACGTCTTCAAGCCAAGTGCGGACAAAGCCGCATTTAAAGAGCTTCTCACCTCGCTGACGGCTACCTCACCCGATCAGGATAAGCTCATCTCGGCTTATCTCGAGATTATTTAACCCACGAAAGGAGCGCAAAATGGAACCATTATTTGAAAACATCCACACACAAGACAAATCCTTCTATAAGGAGATCTACAGCTACTTTTACTTAAGCCGCCCGATTGCCATTGTCATATATGTCCTTTCTGCCGTCGGCTTTTTCATACATCTGCCGCTTGCAATTGGCGGCAAAAATCAAAGCATTGGATTTATGGCCTTAGCAATCGCCCTTCCTCTTATAAACCTGATACTTTATTTCCGTCATATCCGTTTATCCGCAAGGCGCAACAATGAAATTTCAAGCGTGCCCATAAGCGTAAGCACTCTTGTGCACGAGAACTCGTTGGAGCTTGCCGCATCAAACGGCTCGACCATCAACATCGAGCTTTCAAAGATCAGAGGAGCTGTGCAGACAAAAAACTATATCGTGCTTCGCTCGGACGCGCGCCTGCTTTATTCCTTCCATAAAGACGGCTTCACAAAGGGCACAAAGGACGAATTCATCGCCTTTTTAAAAACCAAGGGCATCAAAGTAAGCGGCAAATAATTTCACACGCCCCCAAGCTAACGCCCCCCCTCTGCGCAAAGATATCTTTTAAGGTGCCTCCCCTGTGCAAGGGG
>JAZRAF010000096.1:0-13256 GCA_045634425.1 Eubacteriales bacterium
GACTTAACCTTCAAGTCAGCCAAGTCACCGGAGCAGCACTCAAGGGTTCTTACAGGAATGTCAAGAGACCTGGACAGGTCAACAGTGTTCTGCCAGAGCTTGTCAAACCACATGGGGCTTTCTTCGGGCTTACAAACAACGACCATTTCCTGTTTTTCGAACTGGTGGATACGGTAAACACCGCGTTCTTACATGCCGTGTGCGCCTTTTTCCTTGCGGAAGCAGGGAGAATAGCTGGTGAGGGTCTGAGGGAGAGATTTTTCATCTACGATCTGGTCGATGAACTTACCGATCATGGAGTGTTCACTTGTACCGATGAGGTAGAGGTCTTCACCTTCGATCTTGTACATCATAGCTTCCATTTCTGCGAAGCTCATAACGCCGGTAACAACGCCGGAACGGATCATGAAGGGAGGAATGCAATAAGTGAAGCCGCGGTCGATCATGAAGTCGCGCGCGTAGGTGATTACTGCGGAGTGAAGTCTTGCGATGTCACCCATGAGGTAGTAGAAGCCGTTACCTGCAACGCGGCGTGCGGAGTCAAGGTCGATACCGCAGAACTTCTCCATAATCTCGGTGTGATAAGGAATCTCGAAATCGGGAGTTACAGGCTCGCCGTATCTTTCCACCTCAACGTTTTCGGAGTCGTCCTTACCTACGGGAACGGTGGGGTCGATGATATTGGGGATTATCATCATTATGTTCTTAACCTTTTCCTCAAGCTCTGCCTCGCGAGCCTCGCAAGCGGCAAGCTCCTGTGCCTGCTCTGCTACGAGCTTCTTTGCTTCTTCAGCCTCGGCAAACTTCTTCTGTCCCATAAGGGCGCCGATGGACTTGGAAACCTTGTTTCTGTTTGCGCGAAGGTCGTCCGCCTTCTTCTTGTTTGCGCGAAGCTCCTCGTCAAGAGCTATAACCTCATCTACGAGGGGGAGCTTGGAATCCTGGAACTTCTTTTTGATGTTCTCCTTTACAAGCTCGGGGTTTTCTCTTAAAAATTTGATGTCAAGCATTTTCTACACATCCTTTATATTATATTTTTATTTTTGAAAATAAAAAAAGCTATTCTTCCCTTTTTATGGGACGAATAACTCCGTGTTGCCACCCAAATTGCGAGGAAATATCCTCGCCACTCAAAGGACCGATAAGGGAGTCCGTGCCTCGATTCATCACCGAATACTCGGAAAGCGGAAATCCGTATCACACAAGCTGCTCGCACCGACCGCAGCCTCTCTTTATGGTGGGTGACGGAATATTCTTTCGTCATAGTATACCCAATTATACTATATAAAATAATAAAAATCAAGTGGTTTTAAAAAGTTTTTTTATAAAGAGGTGATGGGAGCTATGCGGCAAGTCGTAATGTACGCAGGCTCCCTCACCTGCTCCGCAGGAGCTCCCTCTCGGAGGGAGCCTTACGGAGAATTATCTTGCCAAAGTGTATATTTCGGTTTCGTAGGGTAAGAGCTTACGGCCGCTTGTGAGGGCGGGTGTGGTGCCGTCGAGATTGGTGAGAACGCATTTCCACGTGTTTGCCTTAAGCTCGTCGGGAATGGGAAGCTCAACCGTTTCTGCGGAATAATTCGCAACAACGAGAAGGGTTTCGCGTGCGCAGCGACGAAGATACATAAGTATCTTATCGTCGTCCTCGAGCAGGAATTGAAGGTCACCGTCTATTATTGCGGGATGCTCGCGGCGCATCTTTATAAGCGTCTGATAGTATGCGAAGATCGAGTCAGGGGCTGCTCTGTCAGCTTCAAGGTTGATCTCGGTGTATCGGGGATTCACCTTCATCCAAGGCTTGCCTGTGGTGAAGCCCGCATTTTCGCTTGAACCGCACTGATAAGGCGTTCTTGCGTTGTCACGGCTACGGGGTGCGACGTAATCTATTGCTTCCTTTGGTGTTGCGCCTTTTGCTATCATGGAGTGATAGTCGCCGAGGGTGTAGCAGCAGTTGTAGTCCTCGATGCTGTCGAACTTGACGTTCACCATTCCGATCTCCTCGCCCTGATAGATAAAGGGAGTGCCGGGGGTGGTGTGCATAAGGGTGGCAAGCAGCTTTGCCGAGGGGGCGCGGTATTCGGTATCGTTGCCGTATGCAGACACCTGACGTGCGCTGTCGTGGTTGGAGAGGTACTGTACGGGCCAGGCATTGTGCTTCATTACCTCTGCCCAATCGCGCTCTACCTTGCGGAAATGGTCGTTGCTGATGGAAAAGAGCTTGCGGTGCGCGAGGTCGAAGTGGTATACCATATCAAGCTCCTCACGGCTCTCGCATATGTAATCGAGCGCGTTGCTTGCACCAACGCCAGCGCCCTCGCCCACGGTCATACATTCGCGAGGACCGAAAACCTCGGTATAAAGCTCGTGGATTATATCGTGTATGCCCTCTACGTTCGTGCACATAGATCCGTCGACTATAAAGCCGTTGCGGTCGAGAAGCGGGTTAGGTGCTTTTTTGGTATCGGGGAAGCCGGCGGGCTTTTTAAGTCTTGTGAAAACGTCAAGGCGGAAGCCGTCAACGCCCATATCGAGCCACCAATGGAGCATATCGTATATCTCGCGGCGCAGGGGCTCGTACTCCCAGTTAAGGTCGGGCATTTTAATAGAATACTGATGGAGATAATATTCGCCCGTGGTTTCGTCATACTCCCACATTGAGCCGTTGCCCTCGCGGAAATAGCTGCCCCAGTTGTTAGGCTCGGATCCGTCGGCCTTGGGCGGCTGCCAGATGTAGTAATTGCGGTAGGGGTTATCCTTGGATTTTCTTGATTCTTTGAACCAATAATGCTCGTCGGAGGAGTGGTTAAGTACCATATCCATAATGACGCGAATGCCCATAGAGTGCGCGACCTCAAGCAGATGCTTGAAATCGTCGAGAGTTCCGTATGCGGGGTCAATGTCACGGTAGTCGGCAACGTCGTAGCCGTTGTCTACCTGCGGTGAGGTGTATATGGGAGTAAACCAGATGCAGTTTACACCAAGGTCACGAAGGACGGGGAGCTTGGATATAACGCCGGGAAGGTCTCCGATACCGTCGCCGTTAGAGTCGCAAAAGCTTATGCAGTAGATCTCGTATATTACGGCCTCCTGCCACCATTTCTTTTTCATAGAAAAGTCCTGCCTTTTTCTTTTTTTTACACCCTAATGTTACCACCTTGGGGGAAAAATGTCAAGCGGTAAAGCCACCATAGTTGAAATGTGTAAAGATATGTGATATAATTATATAAAATTGAAACCTTGGAGGCTTTATATGTTTACAAAGGGCGCGGATATTCCCTACACCGAGCTTGGCGGCGGTGTGAGAAGAAAAATACTCTCGTACGACGAGAAAATGATGGCGGTTGAGGTCAACTTTGACAAGGGGGCTATCGGTGCTATGCACACTCACCCACACACGCAGATCTCATACGTGCTTGAAGGAAAATTTGAGGCTACGATCGACGGCGAGGTCAAGATCATAGCCAAGGGAGATACATATATCACCAAGCCCAATGCGCCGCACGGAGTTGTATGCCTTGAAGCCGGCGCGCTAATTGATATTTTCACGCCGATGCGTGAGGATTTTATAAAATAATGTCAGTTTAGGTATTGATTTTTTCCACGAAATAGGATATAATTGTACTGTTATAAAATTTAAAAGAATTTTAAGGAGATAACACAATGTTAGTTTCTGCAAAGGAAATGCTTGAAAAGGCAAAGGCAGGCCACTACGCAGTAGGCCAGTTTAACATCAACAACCTTGAATGGGCAAAGTCCATTCTTCTTACCGCTGAGGAGATGAAGTCCCCTGTTATTCTCGGTGTATCCGAGGGCGCGGGCAAGTATATGTGCGGCTACAAGACCATCGTTGGTATGGTTGAGGGTATGATCGAGGGACTCGGCATCACCGTTCCCGTTGCTATCCACCTTGACCACGGCTCTTACGAGGGTGCTTACAAGTGCATTGAGGCAGGCTTCTCTTCCGTTATGTTCGACGGCTCTCACTACCCCATTGAAGAAAACATCGCAAAGACCAAGGAGCTTGTTGAGGCTTGTGCGGCTAAGGGTATTTCCCTTGAGGCAGAGGTTGGCTCTATCGGCGGCGAAGAGGACGGCGTTGTAGGCGCAGGTGAGGTTGCTGACCCCAATGAGTGCAAGATGATCGCAGATCTTGGCGTTACTATGCTTGCGGCAGGTATCGGTAACATTCACGGTAAGTATCCTGCAAACTGGCAGGGTCTTAACTTTGATGCACTTGAGAAGATCAGCCAGAAGACCGGCGATATGCCCCTCGTTCTTCACGGTGGTACAGGTATTCCCGAGGATATGATCAAGAAGGCTATCTCTCTTGGCGTTTCCAAGATCAACGTAAACACCGAGTGCCAGCTTGCATTTGCAGCAGCTACCAGAAAGTATATAGAGGAAGGCAAGGACCTTCAGGGCAAGGGCTTTGACCCCAGAAAGCTCCTCGCACCCGGTGCAGAGGCTATCAAGGCTACCGTACGCGAGAAGATCGCGCTTTTCGGCTCTGCTAACAAGGCATAAGACAAATGAAATTTCAAGGCCGGGAGCATTTGCTTCCGGCCCTAAATAATAGGAGAAGAATTGACGATGCGTACCATAAAGGATATTTTCTACACGAGCGACAACGACCCTAAAAGGTCGCTTGACATTCACCTGCCCGAGGGCGAGAGCTTCCCTGTTTTCGTATACATTCACGGCGGCGGACTTCAGGAGCTGACCAAGGATGCGCCCACCGGAATGGCGGAATATTTCACCGAGCGCGGAGTGGCTTTGGTAAGCGTTGAGTACCGTATGTACCCGAGCGCTAAGTACCCCGATTTCATCGAGGACGTGGCGGCGGCAGTTGCGTGGATCAAGTCAAAAAAGGACGAGTACGGATTTACAAAGATATTCGTTGGAGGCAGTTCTGCCGGAGGATATCTGTCACAAATGCTTTGTTTTGACAATTCCTGGCTTGCGAAGCACGGTGTTGACAACACCGAGATCGACGGTTATATTCTCGACGCCGGACAGCCTACTGCACACTTCAACGTTCTGCGCGAGAGAGGCATTGATTCACGTAGAATCATAGTTGACGAGTCGGCGCCCCTGTGGCACATTGGCAGACAGGAAAAGTATGCGCCGATGTTTATAATCTACTCTGACAACGATATGGAAAACCGCCCTGAGCAGACCCTGCTTATGATCTCTACCCTGCGCCATTTCAGATACGATATGAGCACGGTCGAGGTGCAGATGGTGCACGGCGATCACTGTCAGTACGTTATGGAGCTTAACGAGGCGGGCGAGAACAGGCTTGCTGAAATTGTTTATCCTTTTATTGAGAAGTATTCCAAATAATATCACAAATAGAAAAGAGCTTGGCGGTTGCCAAGCTCTTTTGTTTTTTATTCGGTTATGCCAAAATACGGCAGCCTTTTACCAATAGAGATTCCAGTCGGGGTTTTATTGCCTTCTCCTGCGGGAGAAGGTGTCACGAGCAACGCGAGTGACGGATGAGGAGTTAGGTTAACTTCTAAAAAAGCACCTCATCCACCGCAAGCGGTCCCCCTTCCCCCACTGGGGAAGGCTAAATTACCAATAGAGGTTCCAGTCGGGGTTAAGAAGTCTGTGGAGTGCTTCCATATAGAAGTACTCGCCCCAGATGTTCATCTCGTCGATACCAATGCCCTGAGGCTTTGCGTAGGTAGCGTGGAGAAGAAGACCGTTGGACTCGGGTACGTCCTTGGTAAGATAGTTATCGATAAGGGAGTTCATGATTCTGTTTACAGCGTTCTTATAGATGCTGTAAAGCTCCTCGTCCTTATCCATATGCTTCATTGCCTCAAGCATACCGCAGACTGCAATAGCGGCGGAGGAGGTGTCACGAGGCTCGTTATCACCGTCGGTGAAGCAGAGATCCCAGAAAGGAACGTAGTCCTCGGGAAGATGGTTGAGGAAGTAGGAGGAGGTTGCCTTGAATACCTGCATAGCCTCGTCGCTTTCCTTATAGGTACGGGTAAGCATAGGACCGTAGATGCCCCAAGCCTGGCCACGTGCCCAAGCGGACTCGTCAAATGCGCCCTGGTGGGTAACGCCCTTTACGGGTGCGCCGGTCTCGGGATCGAAGTAGTAGGTATGGTAGGTGCTGGCATCTGCACGGCAGCATACGCCAACGGTGGTGTTAAAGTGGTTCCAAGCCATCTCGTCATACTTCTTGTCACCGGTAACGATGGTGGTCCAGTAAAGAAGCGGAATGTTGAGAAGGCAGTCGATGATAAGGCGGTTGTCCTTAGGATCGTTTACGTTACCCCAAGCCTGAATGAACTTACCGTTCTCCTTATAACGGGAGATAAGGTTGTCAGCAGCGAGGATAGCTGCCTTCTTGCCCTCTTCGCTACCTGCGAGCTTATATGCTGCAACGCAGGAAAGGGAGAATACGAAGCCCATATCGTGATGGTTTACGCCAAGCTTGTTCTCTATTCTGTAAAGGTAAGAGGGGATCTGGCCGAGAGCAACGGTCTTATACTTCTCGTCGCCGGTGAGCTCGTATGCGTGCCAGAGGATACCGGTCCAGAAGCCGGTGTTCCAGCCGCTGGTGTTCTCTACCTGGGTATAAACGTTGTTAGTGCTGCTGTGCGAGGGGAACTTGGTGGTGAACTGAGGAAGAGCGAAGTCGATCTTCTTGATAGCTTCACCGAGAGCGTACTCGATCTTCTCGCGGGGAAGATCAAACTCGGAATATCTTTCGGGGTTGGTAATAGCGGGAATGTTTGGGATCATAGCTATGCTCCTTAAAATGTTATGTATACACATATGGTATCATATAAACGCGCGAAAGTCAATGAAAATAGCAAAAATATTAAAAAATCTCGGCTCTGCAATCACAAGAGCCGAGATCAATATTGTTATTTGACAGGACGAAAGCCCATATCGCACGCTCCGTTTTCATCAAACGAAACGTATAGCTCGAAGCCCGAATCACCGACCACCCAAACGTAAAATAGCTTATTCAGCTCTTCGCCTGATAAAAACTGATCGTGAGGCTCACTTCCAATAAGCTGCTTAACGTAATCAAATGTCATACCGTAATAAACGTCGAACTTTGGAACGTAAAGGACTTCGTTTTCTTCCATAAATATGGGAGCCGTGGTATAAATCACGTAAATATCGTAATCGTAATCATCCGACGTAACCCACCAATCCGAGCGGTATCTGGAGTAAGTAGGCTCGCCAAGAATTTCTATAAGCCTATCTCTATACATTTGACCGGTTATGCCTATGTCGGTTGCGTACTCAGATCTGCTCGCAACGCCGTCCTTATCGAACCACACATACAGATCCTTTTCAAATTTGGTATCCCATTTATACATATCGACCGTTATACTCGCATCGACACCCTCATTCCCCATCAGCTCATTTATATCGGATAGCGTCATTCCGACTACGTCGTATGCGTTCAGATCGTATTCCTTGAGTACCAAAACGTCATTGACGAGCATGGTTTCAAAGAGAGCGATGGTGCCGTCGGAAATGCGAGAATACAGCATTCCCTCGCCCTTGCTTGGCAATAAGCCGTAGAGCTTATACAGCTCAGAGATCGGCATACCTATCTCAATTGTAATATCCTTATCCTCGAACACCTCGGTTGCATAAGGATATTCAGAGCCGTCTGAATAGCTACTGTCAAAGCGTACGTAGACGTATTCACCCTCTTTCGCGCTTGGCCACCTGTAAAGATCGCGGGCGTTTTCGACCTTTTCACCGGCACGCATAAACATAGTATTGATCGAGGCACGAGAATCGCCTTTTTTGACATAAAGAGAGGTTGCGGAAAGCTCATGTCTTATTAGCCTGCCATCCTCGCCGAACCAACAGTGAATGAATCTACCTCTATAAGAACGCCACGTACAAGCGTTGGGAATTTGTTCATTCCAACGTCCATTCAGGCATAAAAGCGCATCTATCTCTTCGCTCGTCATACCATCCTCAATGCTTATGCCGTTTCTTCTCTCGCTGCGTATAACGACTGCATCCTCAAAACGATACTCATCGGCAAACCAGACATAAAGCTTTAACACGTCGCCGGTATTCCAAAAGTATATATTTGAGGCAAGCGCCGACTGAGTTCCCTCTTCGCCCACAAGCTCAACTACCTCGGCGTAGGTCATACCGGGAGCTATCTGCTCGTCGAGCGTAAGCTCGGGCGCGGGATCGTCGGGTGTGTCGCCGCAAGCGATAAGATGAAGAGCCAGCAACATAACGAGCGCAAGTGCAAATAATTTCAAATGCTTCATGTATTTCCTCCGTTTCTTAGTTTAGTAAGTGGGTTTGTGAGTTTTTTACAATTTCAGTATATCACACTTAAATAAAATTGTCAACTTTTTCGAATATAGAATGAATAAACAGTGGTGTCGATGGTGAGAATTTTTATGAAATTCAAATCATCGGAGGTTAAACGGATGAATAAAAATATTATTTTTTCGGCGGTGATGGTGCTTATGGCGGCGCTTTTTATCGCGGTTATGCCGACTGAGGCTGAGGGCGCGGTGTATGAGGACACGGTGAGGCTACATATTCTCGCAGAGTCGGACAGCAAGGAGGCTCAGGCGATGAAGATCGCACTTCGCGATGCGGTGCTTTTTGAGTTTGGGGCGCGGCTTCAGGCAAAGGAGAGTGCAGACGGTGCGCGGCAAGAGCTTGCCCTTTCGGTTGATGAGATCGAGGACTTTTGTCAGGCAGAGATCGCGCGTCTTGGATATTCGGGCACGGTGAGCGTTACGCTTATCGAGGAATGGTACGAAACGCGCGAGTATGGGGACTTTACCCTACCTGCCGGGGTGTACACGTCGCTGAAGATCGTTATAGGCAAGGGAGAGGGGCAAAACTGGTGGTGCGTTATGTATCCGCCGATGTGCCTTGACGTTGCGATCGCAGACGAGGCGGCCGACAGGTACACCGACGAGGAGCGCGCGCTTATTTCGGGCAACGGATACCGCGCAAAATTCAAAATTCTTGAGCTAATTTCCTCTGCTTTTTCGCAATAGGAGTTGATTTTGGCGTTTTGTTGTGCTAAAATATTACTACTAAACCAATTTTGGAGATAATATGGCAGAAAAGAAAGACAACAAAATCATTGCCGACAACAGAAAAGCACGCCACGACTACTTCGTAGAGGAGGTCTACGAGGCCGGCATCGAGCTTTTCGGCACGGAGGTCAAGTCGCTTCGTGCGGGCGGTGTCAATCTTAAGGACTCCTACTGCGAAATAGACGGGGGCGAGATGTTTGCCCTCGGTGTACATATAAGCCCCTACGATCACGGAAATATATTCAACAAGGATCCCTTGAGACCCAAGAAGCTCTTAATGCACAAGCGTGAGATTATGAAGCTTACAGGTCTTGTTTCCCGTGAGGGCTACACCCTCGTGCCCCTTTCGCTTTATTTCAAGGGCAGCTACGTGAAGATGGCTATCGGTCTTTGCAAGGGTAAAAAGCTGTACGATAAGAGAGACACTATGGCAAAGCGCGACGCGGACAGAGTTATAGAGCGCGCAATGAAAGATAGAAATCGATAAGGGGCGTCGTCTTTAGGCATAACCGAATAAAAAACGAGAGGTATTGTGAAAAACACAGTACCTCTCTAATATTAAGTGCGAATTTGAGGAAGCCAAGGTTGAAAACCTACGGTTTTCCTCTTTTTATTAACGTTTTTATTCTATTGCCGTTTCCTCGCTCGACGTAGGTTACTACGCCTCACGCTCGGAGAACGACAATTTCTGCTCTAAATCCGCTCGCCCCTTAGGGTCGGGCTTTTAATTTCGCTGAGTTCGGAATCGGTGAGGGGGCGATAGCTGCCGCGAGGGAGCGCTTCGTCAAGGGTGAGGGTGCCCATTGAGAGGCGCTTTAAATAGACGATGCGGCAATCGCCGAACAGAAGCAGGCGCTTTACCTCGTGCTTTTTACCCTCGGTGACGGTGACCGTGCCCGAGATTACGGGGGTATCGGGACGGCGGTTTGCGCGCTTCAGGTCCTGCGGTGAAAGCAGGTGCTTTATGCTGCCGAGGGTGGTGGTTGTACCAAGCTTCACCACGGCGGGAGCGGAGCGATCATCACGTGTGGGATAGAGCTTTATGCCCTGCTCGATCTCGCGGATTTTATCGTCCGTGAGCGTGCCGAGGGCGTAGAAAAAGTAGGTCTTTTTGATGCCGTTTTCGGGGGACAAAAGGCGTGCGCAAAGTGCGCCGTCATCGGTCACGAGGAGGAGTCCCTCGGTGTCTCGGTCGAGTCTTCCGACGGGAAAAAGAAGGTCTCTTTTCTCCTCGGGAAAGAGGTCCATAACCGTTTTATGCCTGGGGTCACGGCGCGCCGTAATACAGCCCGAGGGCTTGTTTAAAAGGTAATATTCCATATCAGGACCTCACCTTCATTGTGCGGATGGAGTTAAGTATTGCGATAACCGCAACACCCACGTCAGCAAAGACGGAAAGCCACATATTGGCGTATCCGAGCGCCGAAAGAACGAGTATTGCGCCCTTGACTGTAAGGGCAAAAATGATGTTGATTTTTGCTATTCTGACCGTCCTTCTGGCTATGCGGACGGCGGTCGGAATGCGGTCAAGATCATCCGACATAATAACCACGTCGGCGGCCTCGATAGCACTGTCAGAGCCTATTGCGCCCATAGCAATTCCGACGTCGGATGCGGTGATCGAGGGGGCGTCGTTTATGCCGTCACCGACGTAGACGGTGGCGTTTGAATCGGCTATAATTTCGGTGAGCTTGGCGTACTTTTCCTCGGGCAAAAGCTCGGAGTGAATATCGGTGATCCCGAGGGCGCCACCGACGCGCTCGGCGTTGCTTTTGCGGTCTCCGGAGAGCATGCAAATCCGCTTTGCCCCAAGTGCTTTAAGCTTTGAAATTGCACTTTCTGCCTCGGTTTTTATATCGTCAGTTACGATTATTTGTCCTTTATACTCACCGTCAGCTGCAACGAGAAGCGAGGCAGATTCGATGTTTTCGGGGAGCGAAATTCCGCTCTCCGAAAGCAGGTCGGCGTTGCCGACAAGGACGGCTTTTCCATCGATTTTTGCGATGACTCCGCGGCCTGCGATCTCCTTATATTCGGTGGGGATCACGGTCGAGTTGGCATAGGATTTTACGCATTCTGCGATGGGGTGAGTTGATCCGTATTCTGCCGATGCTGCGAGAAAAACGAGGGTGTCGGGATCAACGCCCGGAGCGGGAATTACACCGCTCACCTTGAAGCTTCCGTTGGTTAGTGTGCCGGTTTTATCAAAGGCAAAGGAGTCGGCGCGGGCGAGGGGCGAAAAGACGTTGCCGCCCTTGAAAAGTATGCCCTTTGATGCTGCGCCGCCGATACCGCCGAAGAACGCCATCGGCACGGAGATGACAAGCGCACAAGGACAAGAAATGACAAGAAAGTTGAGTGCGCTGTATATCGCATCCGTCCAACTCATAAGTCTGAGAAGTGGGGGGATAAGCGACATCAAAACCGCAAGCGCAACGACGATGGGAGTATAGAAGCGAGAGAACCTTGTGATGAAGCTTTCTTCCTTGGATTTGTTCTCACTTGCGTTCTCCACGAGCTCGAGAATTCGGGCGGCGGCAGACTCGTCGGCGAGGCGCTCCGTACGGCAGGTTATAACACCGCCGAGAACGACCGAGCCACTCTCAACGCGAGAACCGACGGAGGCGGCGCGAGGGATCGATTCACCGGTGAGCGCCGAGGTGTCGATATCCGCAGTTCCGCTTATTACGGTGGAGTCGATGGGCACGCGCTCCCCCGCCCTGATGATGATCACAGAGCCGACCTCGACGTCCTCGGCATCGACGGTTTCCTCGACTCCGTCAGCTATGACGGTTGCCTCATCGGGGCGGATGCTCATAAGACTGCGGATCGACTTGCGCGAGTGAGCGACGGCGCGGTGCTCAAAATATTCGCCAACGAGGAAGAACAGCATTACTGCGACGCCCTCGGACATTTCGCCGATTATCATCGCACCGACCGAGGCGATGGACATCAAGAATTTTTCGTCAAGAAGGTCGCCGCGGAGAATGCCGCGGATCGCGGCGATAAACACTGGCAAGCCACAGGCGGCAAGCGCCATTATGTAAAAAGGAAGCGCAAGTATGTAAAGCGTGTGGTCGGGCTGTGGTCTTGATGCGATATCACAGGCGAGTGCGACGGCAAAGAGCGAGAGGCCGATGATTATTCGACCGAGCTCGCTTCTGAATACCGATATTATTTTCTTCATATTATTTTTCTATCTTTACCGACTTGTCGAATGCGCGAGCGGCATCGGCGAGGATGGCATACGCCGCGGACTCGTCAAGAGTGGTTTCTACGGTGAGCTTTTCGGTGAGGAAATTGATCTTTGCGCTGTCGATGCCGTCCTTGGATTCCATAGAAGCGGCGAGCTTAGCTGCGCAGTTGGGGCAATCGAGGCCGGTAATGGTGTACTTGATCTTCATAATTATATCTCCATTCTACATTATATACTTATTCATTTATATGATCGAGCGCTTTTTCGATGATATCGCGCACGTGGTCGTCTGCGAGGCTGTAAAATACGTTTTTGCCTACCTTTTTGTAGGTAACGAGCGAATTGTGGCGCAGAATCTTAAGCTGATGCGACACGGCGGACTTGGTCATGCCGAGCAATTCTGCGATTCCGCACACGCACATCGGGGCTTTATCGATGGCAAACAAGATGCTCATACGCGTTGAGTCGCCGAAAATCTTGAAAAAGTCGGAGAGGTCATAGAGAGTCTCCTCACTCGGCATAAAGGCGCGCGCGGCGGCTACCGCAGCTTCGTGCTCCTCACACTCGCAGCCGAGATCTTCCCTTTTTGTTGCTTCCTCCATTGTAATTCCTTTCACAATAGTTGAATGGTTGTTCAACCGTTTGAGATAATTGTAGCATAAAAACAGGAGAATGTCAATGGGGAGTTTGTATAAAAGCCTCTATTTTTGCATTTTTTCAATTTGTGCAAAAAAATACGCCAAAGCACTTGAATTTTGATTTTGTTTGTGATATAATATCCTAGCGTGTCGTTTAGGACAGAGCAAAACCTAATACGCAGAGGTATCGAAGCGGTCATAACGGGGCTGACTCGAAATTTTGTAGTCACTTTGGAACCTCCCACCTTAAATCCCTTGATTTATAAGGGTTTCGCACGGAGCGAATACAATTTAATAGCTTAGTTCTCTCCTACTGTTCTCTCCAATTTCTGAGGTTGAACAAGAACAGTA
>JAZRAF010000097.1:0-63810 GCA_045634425.1 Eubacteriales bacterium
TCGGTACCGAGATTCCCGCCGGTCATACTTGGGGCGAGTGGATCACCTCATGTGCACCGACCTGTACCGATCCCGGTGAAGAGCGCAGAGATTGTACTGCTTGCGACGCGTTTGAAACGATCGTGATCGATCCGACCGGACACGCCGATAACGACGAAAACGGAATATGCGATAACTGCAACTCAAATCTTGCCGGTAATCCTGAAGAAGGTTCCGGAAGCACCGATGACAATTCGGGCAACAACTCCGGTGATGAGGCACCGAATAACAAAACGGCGCTTATAGTCACCATATCCGCGTGTGGAGCAGCTGTAGTTTGTGCCGCTGCGATATTCGTTATCAAAAGGAAAAAGAAATAAGTCAAATAACATTTTTTCGATTTAAACAAATAGAAAAACGCCCTGCCATCAACTCAAGATAGCAGGGTGTTTTTTTGGTGTCGGTGGCGAGACTCGAACTCGCACGTCTTGCGACAATGGATTCTAAGTCCATCTTGTCTACCATTCCAACACACCGACGTTGGTATGCGACGGGGAACACCCGTCGCATTTTTTTAGCTTTTGATTACTTAAATCTGGGGGAATAATCCTTCTTTTCGGGCTCTTTTTTCTTCTTTTCGGGGAGTGCTTTGTCGATCTTTTTAATGCTTTTCATAACGAGCAGAGCAATGCAAGTGATGAGTGCATAGAAAAACGCAAAAGCAATAAATACCACCATAAAATCTTTGGCAGAATCAACTTTAAAGGCACCGCCGTTTGCGAAAACTACGTAGAACGCAAGGAACAAAACCGCAAAGTGAACGGGAAATTTTATATACGCCTTAAGTGACTTTATCTCGAAGATCATATTGGTTATAGATATGATGAGCGAGAAGAGTAATATTACAAAATATCTCGATGCCGCAATAGAGGGGCTCTTGACACCGGCGATAATGTTGCCGATCAGAATTAACAGTGAAATCAGTACCGACAGGGTACAGGTATGGTATAAAAGCTTTTCAAGCCGCTTCATTTTTTACATCCTTTGTGTGCAAATTAACAATGTAATAATACCATAAACCCGTTGCTTTTTCAAGTACTTTTTTGAAATTTCAAAGGCAAAAATCCCAAAAAGAAAAGGGGATTATCGTTAAAATGAATAAAAATGCAAAAATGAATAATTTTGCCCTCAAATCGGTTGACATTCACCTGAATTAGTATTATAATAATTATATATATTTAACACGAGGTGTTGCATATGAACAGAAAGTTAGCGCGCGAAAACGCTTTTATTCTCCTTTTTGAGGGAGCAAGCAAGAAGGATGAGACCGCCGAGGAGATCTTTGAGAAGGCTACCGGCGTCAGATCTCTTGAAACCGACGATTACGTTAATAAGGTTTTCTTCGGTTACTATGAAAATGCACGCGCAATTGAAGAGTGCATCGAAAAGTCGCTGATCGGTTGGGCAAGAGACAGAATTTCTCTTTCCTCGATTGCAATACTTAGACTTGCGACCTACGAGCTTATGTTTATGGATGATATCCCTGCAAAGGTTTCCATTAACGAGGGAATCGAGCTTGCAAAGAGATACGACGACGATAAGGCATATTCCTTTGTCAACGGCGTTCTTAACAAGATTGCCGAGGAACTTGGCAGAAAATGAAAAGAGAAGTAATTCTCGGCATTGATACGAGCAATTATACGACCTCGGTTGCCATAATGGGCACAGACGGCGAGCTTATCGCCAATATCAAACGCCCCCTGCCCGTAAAGCCGGGCGAGCGCGGACTTCGTCAGTCTGATGCGGTGTTTGCCCATATCAAGAATTTTCCCTCGGCTATGGACGAGGCGCGTTCTTATCTTGACGGGGCGACCGTCGTTGCTATCGGTGTCAGCGAAAGACCGAGAAACGTTGATGGCTCGTATATGCCTTGCTTTCTCTCGGGTGTAGCCGTTGCTGAGAGCGTGGCGGCCACAACGGGCGCACCGATATACAAGTTCTCGCATCAGTGCGGCCATATTATGGCGGCACTTTATTCTTCGGGCCGCACCGACCTTCTTGAAAAGGAGTTTTGTGCATTTCACGTCTCCGGCGGAACTACCGAGGTTTTGCGAGTTAATAAGTCGGGCGCTGCATTCAAGGCCGAGCTTGTTGGCGGAACGGCTGATATAAACGCAGGTCAGCTTATCGACCGTGTCGGCGTTTATATGGGCCTTCAGTTTCCTGCAGGCGCACATATGGAAAAGCTCGCACTTGAAAACGAGGCAAAGATCCCCGCAATCAAGTTGAAGGTCAATGACTGTAAGGTCAACCTCTCGGGGGCAGAGAATCAGGCTATCGGCTTGTTTGATAAGACTGCCGATCCTCGCCTTACCTCCGCATACGTCCTTAACTATGTAACGAAGGCGCTCTCCTTGCTTGCCGCTTCGTATGAAGAACGCTTTGGCGAGACGGAATTCGTCTTTGCAGGCGGAGTTATGAGCAATTCTATAATAAAATCTGCTCTTGGTAAGCAGTTTAACGCATCGTTTGCGACCCCCGCGTGCTCTGCCGATAATGCGGTGGGTATTGCTTGTCTTGCGATGCGAGCATATAATTCGGAGAATAAGTAATGGATATTTCAGCTCTCCGTGACCGTCCCTCACAGGGCGCGCTCACTGTAACTGAACTGAATAATTATATAAAGAATCTCATCGATTCTAACCGAACCTTAGCGGCAATAACCGTTACGGGTGAGATATCAAACTTTACCGATCACCGCAGCGGACACCTGTATTTTTCGCTTAAGGATTCCGATGCGCAGATAAGGGCGGTAATGTTCAGATCTGCCCGTGCCAAGCTCAAGTTCGCTCCGCAGGAGGGAATGAAGGTAACCGTACACGGCGCCGTCTCCCTTTATCCGCAGGGCGGCACGGTTCAGCTTTACGTTAATGCGATGGCGCCCGACGGACTCGGCGCGCTTTACAAAGCGTACGAGCAGTTGAAGGCTAAGCTTGCCGATGAGGGGCTCTTTGACGAGGATCACAAATCCCCGATCCCGTCCTTTCCTGCGCGCATAGGCGTTATAACGTCACCCACAGGCGCGGCAGTGCGCGATATAATCAACGTCACAGGCCGCCGTTATCCCTTGGCACAGATATACCTCTATCCCTCGCTCGTGCAGGGCGACGGTGCTGAGGCAGACCTCGTTCGTGCGATAGACTATTTTGAAAGCTCAAATCTCGTCGACGTTATCATAATCGGTCGAGGCGGCGGCTCTATCGAGGATCTTTGGGCGTTTAACTCCGAGGCACTTGCAAGGCGCATTTATTCAGCTAAAACGCCTATCATCTCTGCCGTAGGTCACGAAACCGACTTCACGATCTGTGATTTCGTATCCGACCTTCGTGCTCCCACGCCGTCCGCGGCTGCTGAGATCGCAGTGCCCGATCTTAGAGACATAATGATCGGCCTTGATAACGCATCCGACCGTATCGTTAATGCACTTCGCACGGTTGCCGAGCGCAAGCGCGAAAGGCTTGAGCGCATATCGGATAAGCCGATGTTCAAGGACCCCTCGCTTTTCGTTGAAGAGCAGAGAAGCGATATTGAAAAGCTTTCCGAAAAAGCAGATCTTGCTATTTCGGGTATTATACGTGATAAATCAAACGAGCTTCGCCTTGTGAGCGGCAAAATCAATGCACTTAGCCCGCTTGCGGTGCTTTCGCGCGGATACTCGATTGCCGAAAAGGATGGAAACGTAGTTTTCAGCGCAAAGGAGATTGCAGTCGGTGATGAGGTGTCGCTCCGTTTTAAAGACGGTGTTGCTACTGCAACGATAAATTCTAAAAAGCTCTCCCGAAAGGAGAAAAAAGATGAAAAATAACGTAACCTTTGAGGAGGCAATGCGCGCGCTTGATGAAGCGGTTTCCAAGCTTGAGAGCGGCTCGCCTACCCTTGATGAATCTCTTGCAACCTTTGAAGAGGCGGTAAAGCTTATAAAGGTATGCAACGAAAAGATAAATTCAGCAGAGCAAAAGGTAAAAATGCTCATACAAAATGCAGACGGCAGCGTAACCGACGTGCCGTTTGACGTAGAATGATATGCGACTTGACGTATTTCTTTTTGAAAACGGATACGCCTCAAGCCGTACCGAGGCCAAGCAGCTTATCACCGAGTCATTGGTATCGGTAAACGGTAAGGTCATCACCAAGGCATCGTACGACGTCGATGGCGAGGCAGAGATAAGCATTTCCGATCCCGGTGTGCGCTATGCAAGCAGGGGCGGCAAAAAGCTTGAATGTGCCATCGAGTCATTTAAATTCGACATCAAAGGCAAGCTTGCGATAGACGTTGGCGCATCTAGCGGCGGCTTTACCGACTGCCTTCTCAAAAACGGCGCAACGCACGTTATCGCGGTTGACTCCGGTACCGATCAGCTTGTGGCAAGCCTTCGCGCCGATGAGCGCGTCACGGTTATGGAGGGCTACAACGCCAGGTATATGACCGCCGCCGACCTGCCTTACGAGCCCGAGCTTGCGGTAATGGACGTATCATTCATTTCCGCAACCTATATTATCCCCGCGCTTTACAGTTGTCTTAAGTGCGGTGCGGACTTTATTTGCCTTATAAAGCCGCAGTTTGAGGTCGGCCGTGCCAACATAGGCAAGGGCGGCATTGTTAAAGACGATAAGGTGCGCGCCTCCGCCGTTAACAAGGTGGTAGAGTTCGCAGAGAGTATAGGCTTTAAAACCGAGGGTGTTGTTCGCTCGTCAGTT
Organism: Eubacteriales bacterium; assembly: GCA_045634425.1. GTDB lineage: Bacteria > Bacillota > Clostridia > Oscillospirales > CAG-272 > UBA1740. Next base: position 4,738 of record JAZRAF010000097.1, read on the forward strand.
GTTGGCGGTGACGGCAACATCGAATTTTTAGCACATTTCAAGAAGTAAAATCCGCTTGAAATGTCGGAAAGGATGGCTATGAAAAGCATAGTAATCATACCGAATAAGCATAAGGACGCAGATTTTGCGGTAAGCACGAGGGCTGCACGCTTTCTTGCCGACTGCGGCGCGACAGTGTACGTAGAGGAAAAATACGAGACGGACCTTGGCGGCAGTGCCACCGTCACACCTACTATACCTCAGGATGCCGAGCTTATAGTCGTTATCGGCGGTGACGGCTCGATAATCGATGCCTCTGTTCCTGCGGTAGACTACGACCTGCCCGTTCTTGGTATAAATCTTGGTAACCTCGGCTATCTTGCAGAGGTTGAGCCGGATAATATCGATCAGCTTAAGCGCATATTCACGGGTGAATACAAGATCGAGGAGAAAATGCTTCTCTCGGTTGCACTGGTACGCGGTGATAAGACCGTGGAGTCTAACCGCCTTGCACTCAACGACGTGATAATCTCGCATGAGACTTATCTTGGACTAGCCGAGCTTTCCTTGACCGATTCCCACGGCTCAACGGTTAAATACAGGGCAGACGGATTGATACTTTCGACTCCCGTCGGCTCGACGGCATACTCGCTTTCGGCAGGTGGACCGATACTTTCGCACGATATTGATTCAATACTTGCAACGCCTATCTGTCCGCACTCCTTCTTTAACCGCTCGGTTATATTCAATCCGTCCGAGGAGCTTACACTCTGTAACCACGGCACTGATACGCTTAATATAACGGTAGACGGCCGACTTTTTGCCGAGCTCGGCGAAGGGGAGTGCTGTGTGGTTAAAGCCGCGAACAAGAGATTCCGTATGTTGACCTTCAGCGACGGCAATATGTTCTCAACTCTTTTTGGCAAAATGAAACGCTTTGAAAATATTTGATTCGGAGATAAAATATGAAAAACGCAAGACAGCAGAAGATACTTGAGCTTATCGACACTTATGATATTGATACTCAGGAGGCGATGATCGACAGACTTCGCGAGGCGGGAATTAACGCAACGCAGACCACGATATCGCGTGACATCCGCGAGCTTAAGCTCGTAAAGGGAATGAGTGCCAGTGGCGAATATAAATACATACGCCCTGGCGTAAAGCGCGAGGCTAATATCCCCGTTTTGAATTCCGCACTCACCGAGTCGGTGGTTAATATCGAGGCGGCAGGAAATATAGTTGTCATAAAGACGTTCCCCGGTATGGCAAACGCGCTCGCAGTTTGTGTAGATGCTCTTGAAAAAGCACACATCGTCGGCAGCGTTGCGGGTGATGACACCATTCTTCTCGTAGTAAGAAGCGACGAGGTCGCACACGAGATTGCAAAAGAGCTTAAGGAAGCTTTTTCGGTTAAATAATTTTTGCGGAGGGGAAAATGCTTCTTTCCTTGCATATTGAAAATATTGCGGTGATAAAGTCGCTTGACCTCGACTTTTCATCGGGATTTACCGTCCTTACCGGTGAGACCGGTGCAGGTAAATCGATAATCATAGATTCTATCAATCTTCTTCTCGGCGCAAAGGCAGATAAGGAACTTATCCGCACGGGCGAGGCATATGCTATGGTAAGCGGATTTTTTGGTGAGCTTACTCCTGCCGCTACCTTGGCGCTTTCCGAGGTAGGTATCAGCTGTGACGAGGATGGCAACATTCTCATTCAGCGCACGATGCACGCAGACGGTCGCTCACAGATAAAGATCAACGGCCGCACCGTTACGCTCTCGGTTTTGAGAAGCGTTACGCCATCGCTTGTTGCAATACACGGCCAGTCGGATACGGCGTCTATCGCAGATCCCGAAAAGCAGCTTGAGCTTATCGACATTTACGCCGCGAACTCTGACATTCTCGCCGAGTATAAGCAGCTTTATACCGAGCTTGAGCGAGTAAAGGCGGAGAAAAACGACGTGCTTAAGCGCCAGGCAGAGCGCGAGCGTATGGTCGAGATACTTAAATATCAGATCAAGGATATCGACGACCTTGCCGTTTATGACGGTGAGGAAGAGGACCTTATCGATAAAAAGCTTAAAATCAAAAACAGCGAGAAGATCACCAAGAATGCAGGCTTTGTATTCAAGGCGCTGAAGGGAAGCGAAAAGGGAAGCGTGTCCTTCCTTCTTGAGCGCAGTATCACTGCTCTTGAGCAGCTTTCCGACGTTGTGCCCGATTTCGCTACGTACGCCGAGACCCTGCGCGATATGCACTACAAGGTTGAGGATATTGGCGAGGAGGTTTACGCCGTTATTGCCGATATGGATTCAGATCCCACCGAAACGCTTAACAAGATCGAGTCAAGACTCGACAAGCTCTCAAAGCTTAAGCGCAAATACGGTCTTACCCTTGCTGACGTGCTCGCATTCAGAGATAAGGCACAAAGTGAGCTTGATACGCTTGAAAATTCGGATGAGATACTTAAAAATCTCGATGCAAAGGAAAACGAGCTTTATGCAGCGGCACTTGCAGTAGCCGACAAGCTTCACGCAAGACGCACCGCCGCGTCCTCTGAGATCGAGGCGTCGGTCAAGGAAACACTCGAATTTCTTGATATGCCCAAGGTAGTCTTTTACGCATCAATAAAAGAGGACTATTTAGAGGGCAAAAAGGTGCTTACCCCCACGGGATACGATAAGCTCGAGTTCTATATCAGCGCAAATAAGGGCGCTGATGCTCAGCCTCTCGGCAAAATTGCTTCGGGCGGTGAGCTTGCGCGCATTATGCTTGCTCTTAAGTCGGCTATTTCGGATAAGGACGGTATCGCAACCGTAATTTATGACGAGATCGATGCCGGTGTTTCGGGCAAAACCGCTCGCAAGATCGGTATTAAAATGCTTTCCTTGGCACGCAGTGCACAGCTTTTCTGCGTTACACACAGTGCGCAGATCGCCTCACTTGCCGAGGTGCATTTCCTTATTAAAAAACGTGACGTGGACTCAACCACGCAGACCTTTGTTGAGCAGCTTGACAGGGACGGCAGAATTGCCGAGCTTTCGCGCATCCTTGGTGGCATAAACGTTACCGATGCACAGCGCAAGGCGGCCGAGGATATGCTCGACGAAAGAGAAAACTATATAAAGGCATAACCAATGAATGAACTTTTTGATTTTCTGATCAAAAAGGACGTTGAACATAAAATCAATCAACCGATGGCGGAGTACACCTCTATTCGTATAGGTGGCAAGGCTGCGGTGGTTGCATTTCCAAGCACGGAGGATCAGCTTGCTGATCTGGTGCGCCATCTCTACAAAAGGGATATAACATACACGGTTGTCGGCCGTATGACAAACGTTTTGCCCTGTGATGAGGAATACCGTGGCGTAATCGTTATCACAAAGCAGCTTGATCGCTATCGACGAGACGGTAATACCGTTTTTGCCGAGTGCGGCGTTACGGCCTCCTCACTAATAATGCGTCTATCGGTCTTAGGCCTCGGCGGCATTGAGTCGCTTTACGGCATTCCGGGAACGCTTGGCGGTATGATCGTGTCCAATGCGGGCGCATACGAATGCGAAATCGGTGAAGTTGTAAAAAGCGTAATAGCGTATTCGCCATCGCTTGATAAAACGGTAACGCTTACCCACGATGAGCTTTGCTTCTCATACCGCAATAGCGTGTTTTCAGGTAGCGATATGCTGATCCTTTCGGCAGAGCTCGAGCTTACACCTTCATCCCCCGAGATTATTAGCTCGAAAATGGGAATGATAAGGCAAAAGCGCATATTGACTCAACCGCTTGAATACCCAAGCCTTGGCAGCGTCTTTAAACGCGTCAATGGCATATCCGCAGGGCAGATGATCGACAGCTGCGGACTAAAGGGGTTAAGCGTTGGCGGTGCTATGATCTCACCCAAGCACGCAGGCTTTATCGTCAACGCGGGCGGCGCAACCGCGGCGGATTTTCGTGACCTTGTCGACGTAATCAAAGGTGAGGTGCGCAGGCAACGCGCTGTAACGCTTGAAGAAGAAATCAAGTACATTTCATCTTCTGCCGTAAAATAAATCCCATAAATCGGAATTAACAAAACAAGGAGGTCGAAATGTCGTTTTCCTCGGATCTTAAAACGGAAATAATCGAGCAACCGATAAAGGCCTCTTGCTGCCGCAAGGCTTTTGCCTCGGCGCTGCTTGCATCAAAGGCGCGTGTGTGCGATAACATTATCACACTTAATGTCGAAAACGACGAGCACGCCGCCTTCGCAGCAAAATATATATCCGACTTTTTCGGCGCAACACCCGTGGTCGAGCGCCCGAAGAGCGGTGGCAGATGTCGCACGCTGACCTTTTCGTCAAAAAGTGCGATGCGCTATTTGAACGCAATTAACTCGGAAGACCCCCCCTACGCTGTAAAATGTCCCGCCTGTGAGGCTGCGTTTTTTAAGGGAATGTTCTTCGCATCGGGTAGAATCTCTGACCCGAAAAAGCAGTATCTTCTCGAATTTTCTCCCGTTAACTGCTGTGATAAGTTTATCGATGCGCTCGCAGGCGTGGGAGTCGATGCCAGAAAAACACAGCGCGGTGGCAGGGTAGATCTCTATATTAAAAAGAGTGCGATAATCGAGGATTTCTTCGCATTTATCGGACTTAACTCCGCGGCGTTTGCATTTATGAACGCAACGATCGAAAGTGAGTTCAGAAATAACACAAACCGCATTGTAAACTGCGAAACTAACAATATCAGCAAGTCGGTAATGGCTTCGCATAAGCAGATATCGGTAATAGACGAGCTCGAGCGTGCTAATCTGCTCTCGTCCTTGCCTGAGGAGCTTGAGGTCACCGCAAGGCTGAGAATAAAATACCGCGACCTGTCACTGTCACAGCTCGCCGCGGTTTCGGTGCCCGCGATCTCAAAATCGGGATTATCGCACCGACTCAAGAAAATTATGGAATATGCAGAAACGCTCTTACCGGGCGTGAAAAAATAAAGGAGGGTCACTCGCGTGGGAGATTTTGTACATCTTCATCTTCATACAGAATATAGCTTGCTCGACGGTGCTACGAGAATCTCAGAGATAGCCGATAAGGCGCTGCGCGAGGGGCAGAGTGCCGTTGCAATAACCGACCACGGTGTAATGTACGGCGTTGTCGAGTTTTACGAGGCACTTAAATCAAAGGGCATAAAGCCCATCATAGGCTGTGAGGTCTACGTTGCCGCACGCTCCCGCTTCCAAAAGGAAGGAAAGCAGGACTCCTCGGGATACCACCTGATCCTGCTTTGTAAAAATGCCACGGGATATAAAAACCTGTGCTATATGGTTTCCGAAAGCTTTACCAACGGCTTCTACACAAGACCCCGCATCGATATGGACCTTCTGCGTGAGCATTCCGAGGGTCTTATCGCTCTTTCTGCTTGTGTTGGCGGTAAGATACCGCAGATGATACTTGCCGGCAATTTCGAGGAGGCCGAGGCCGAGGCTATCGTGATGCGTGACATATTTGGCGAGGACTTTTACCTCGAGGTGCAGAATCACGGCCTTGACGACGAGCTTAAGGTTGCATATGCGCTTAAGAGAATAAGCGAGCGCCACGGCATCCCCCTTGTCGCAACCAATGACGTCCATTATCTCGAAGCCAAGGATGCCGACACACAGGCTATCCTTATGTGTATACAGACCAACAACGTAATAACCGATGGCAGACCTTTTGGTTTTGAAACGGACGAGTTCTATTTCAAGTCCACCGAGCAGATGCGCTCGCTGTTTGCCTCGTTTGACGGCGCGATTGAAAATACGGTCAAAATAGCTGAGAAGTGCAACTTCGATTTTGAATTTGACAAGCTTCATTTGCCTGATTTCAGACCCGAGGACGGCCTTTCGCACAAGGAAAAGCTGCGCAAGGATGCGTATATCGGCTTTGAGGAGCGTGCACGTGACGGTCGCTTCGATTTTACCCGCCATTCAAGAGAAGAATATGAGCAGAGAATAGAATACGAGCTCTCGGTCATAGATTCTATGGGCTTTAACGCCTACTTCCTTATAGTCAGCGATTTCGTTTCCTTTGCTAAAAAGGCAGACATTCCCGTCGGCCCCGGCAGAGGCTCGGGCGCAGGTAGCCTTGTTGCATTTTGCGTTGGTATTACCGACGTTGACCCGATTGCGTTTGATCTTCTCTTTGAGAGATTTTTGAACCCCGAGCGTGTGTCAATGCCCGATTTTGATATAGATTTTTGCTATAATCGCCGTGAGGAGGTTATAGATTACGTTAAAAGAAAATACGGCGACGATAAGGTAGCTCAGATCGTTACCTTTGGTACCTTGGCGGCGCGTGCTGCAGTCCGCGACGTCGGACGAGCCCTCGGTATGCCGTACAACCGTGTTGACACGGTGGCAAAGATGATACCGCGCGAGCTCAACGTTACCATAAAGTCTGCGCTCGATGTTAAGGAGATCCGCGCGCTTTATGATACCGACAACGACGTTAGACGACTTCTTGACGTCAGCAAGAGCCTCGAGGGGATGCCAAGACACGCATCCACCCACGCGGCAGGCGTTGTAATCACCGAAGAGCCCACGTACAACTACGTGCCCCTCTCTTATAGCGGTACGGGCGTTGTTACGCAGTTTGATATGAACACCGATGCGAAGCTTGGACTTGTCAAGTTCGACTTCCTCGGACTCAGATATATCACCGTTATTCACGATGCCGAAGCCGAGATCAGAAAGAGAATTCCCGACTTTGACATCACCCAGGTCTCACTTAACGACCCCGAGACCTTCCGCCTGCTTTCCGAGGCTCGCACCGACGGCGTATTTCAGCTTGAGTCGGGCGGTATGAAGCAGGTGCTCTCAAGACTGTTACCGAACACCCTTGAGGACGTTATAGCTTGTATCGCACTCTACCGCCCCGGTCCTATGGATTCGATCGATAAGTTCATCGAAAGAAAGCACGGCAGGGAAAAGACAAGCTATACGACCCCCGAGCTTAAGGATATACTCGACGTAACCTACGGTTGTATCGTATATCAGGAGCAGGTAATGCAGATATGCAGACGCCTGGCAGGATATTCGTATGCACACGCAGACGTCGTGCGCCGTGCGATGTCTAAGAAAAAGGCGGACGTAATGCTCGCAGAATCCGAAAGCTTTATTGCAGGATGTGCCGAAAACGGCATTCCCCGCGATGCTGCGGCGGCAATATTCGACGAAATGGTTGGATTTGCTAAATACGCGTTCAACAAGAGCCACGCTACGGCATATGGCGTTATTTCCTTCAGAACGGCGTATCTCAAGGCGCACTATCCCGCAGAGTATTTCTCGGCGCTCTTGACCAGCGTGCTTGGCGATGCGGCAAAGCTGCGCGAATATATCGCCGATGCACAAAAGCACGGTGTCAGCGTTCTTCCGCCCGATATCAATAGCAGTGATACCGACTTCTCGGTAAGTGGCGGTAATATCAGATACGGTCTTTTGGCCATCAAAAACGTCGGCCGTGCGGTTGCCGTTGCTATCATAAACGAGCGCAAGAAAAAGCCCTTTACCTCATTCGACGAGTTCGTGTCGAGAATGTCGGGGGCAGACCTTAATAAGAGAACTCTTGAGTCGCTTATCAAGTGCGGCGTATTTGATTCACTCGGCGTTACCCGCAGCGCTCTTATGTCCTGTTATGAAACCATCCTTGAAACCGAGCACGATAAGGCGAGAAACAACATAAGCGGTCAGCTTGACCTGTTTTCTATCGGCCTTGAATCGGCTAGTGCGTCTTCCTCGGTGTTTGAATATCCCGATATACCCGAGTATTCGTTGCGCGAGCTTCTGATGCTTGAAAAGGAAAGCTCGGGAATGTACTTCTCGGGCCATATGATGGACAATTATTCTATGCACGCAGAGTCGCTCGGCGTTGATAAAATATCCTCGGTTATCCCTCAGGACGATAATGAGGAGGGAAGAAAATACGAGGATCGCCAGGCGATAAAGCTTGCGGGAATAATAACCGACAAAAAGACGAAAGTCATCAAAAACGGCGATACTATGGCATTTATCAAGCTCGAGGACAGATACGGCGAGATCGAGGTTATAGTATTTGCCAAGCAGTATTCCGCATTCTCCTCCGAAATATTTGAAGAAAATGCGGTATATATCGAAGGTACGGTATCGTATGAGGACGGCGACGAGGTAAGAATTCTTCTCTCAAGCATTCGCCCTCTTACGAACAATGCCGAATTTAACAACACACCTAAAGTGAGCAATACCCCCAAAAAGGAGGAAACTCTTTACGTCAGAGTGCAGACGAGGGATACCAAATGCATAAACGTTCTTACAAGAATGGCGCTTTTGAATCCCGGCAACACGCGCATAGCGGTGTACGAGCTTGATTCAAAGACCTACTCCGCGCTCAAGGACGTAAAAATATCTCCCAGTGAAAAGGTGATATCTCGCATTAAGACAACCTTTGGCGAAGCCAACGTTATCTTAAAATAATTCACAAATGGTATATTGACACGCATTTTTTAGGGATGTATAATATTTACGCGAAAGGAGTACTAAATTATGGGATTATGGATAGTTATTGACGTGATCCTCGCCTTACTTGTCGTGGCTGGGTTTATAATCGGACTCAAGCGCGGCTTTATCAGAAGTGTTGAAGGCCCTCTTTGCTTTGTTGGCTCGCTTGCCTTGGCATATTTGCTTGCAAGTCCGATATCGGTCAAATTGGTCGAGCCTATGATTGGTGCTTCTCTCACCAATCAGCTTTCCGAATATCTTATGGCGAATTGCGCTGACCCAGGCGCCGAGCTTCCAACTATTGTAAAGCTTGCGGCAGGTATAGTAAATATCGACCTTGAGGGAAAGACTATAGAACAGATACTTGTTGAGATAGCAGCCCCCACCGTGCACATCGTAACGGTTATAATAATGTTCATTATCCTGTTCTTTGTGTTCAAGCTTCTCTTGAAGCTTATGTTCAAGATACTCGACTCTGTGTTTAACAGCTCGATATTGGTAATCCCCAATAAGATAATCGGTTGCGCCCTGAACACTCTTCTCGGTGCAGTTGTTTCTTGGATCTTGGTGTTTGCATTCAATTTTGTTATCCATTTGGATTCAATGTCCGGTGTAGCTTGGGCGGCGGAGTTTAACGGCGGCCCGATATACAATTTCTTCTTGAATTTAAGCCCGCTTGATTTGTTGCTCGGGTTCTGATTCTTATTTTTGACGGTGAAATCCACCGCGAGTTTAGAAAGGTTTTTTAATGGAAATTCAGAGATGTGCGAGATGTAAAAAGCGCCCCGCAGTGGTTTTTATAACTCGTATGGATAATCAGAAAACATACAATGAGGGACTGTGCCTTGTTTGCGCAAAGGAGCTTGGCATAAAGCCCGTAAACGATATTCTCAAAAATATGGGAATGAGTGAAGAGGATATAGAAAATATGTCAGGCGAGGTCGAGGGGATGCTCACGGCTATTGAGCCTGCCGACGATCAGATGACTGCGCCCGACGGCGGCGCACCTGCGCTCGATCTTCAGAAGCTGTTCTCAAGCTTTGGTATGCCCCTCGGCGCTCAGGGCGGTGCACCCAAGCGCCCCAAGGGATCAAAGGAAAAGGGAGAGGCTAAGGCCGATGAGTCAAAGAAGCTTCTTTCCACCTATTGCACCGACCTTACCGAAAAGGCGCGCCTTGGCAAGACCGATAGAATTATCGGCCGTGAGCGTGAGATTGATAGAGTTATACAGATACTCTGCCGTAGGCAGAAGAACAATCCTTGCCTTATAGGTGAGCCTGGTGTAGGTAAGACTGCAATCGCTGAGGCACTTGCGCAAAGGATCGTAGACGGCAACGTCCCCGAGCGCCTCTCCAATGCCGAAATTTGGCTTCTCGACCTTACCGCACTCGTTGCAGGAACTCAGTTCCGCGGTCAGTTCGAGTCAAGAATACTTGGCTTGATCAAGGAGGTAAAAGCGGCAGGGAATATCATCCTTATGATCGACGAGGTGCACACCATCGTTGGCGCGGGTGACTCCGAGGGCAGTATGAGTGCGGCAAACATCCTTAAGCCTGCGCTTTCTCGCGGAGAAATTCAGGTCATCGGCGCAACAACCTTGAAGGAATATAGAAAATATATCGAAAAGGATAGCGCGCTTGAGCGTAGATTCCAGCCCGTTATGGTAAACGAGCCCTCCGTGGACGAAACCGTACAGGTAATTAAGGGTATAAAGAAATATTACGAGAGCTTCCATAGCGCATGCATATCCGATGAGGTTGCGCGCGCTGCGGTCCTGCTTTCCGAGCGTTATATAACCGACCGCTTCCTTCCCGATAAGGCTATCGACCTTATTGACGAGGCTGCGGCGAGAGTTGCGCTTTCTTCTCCCGCACTTAACGAGAAGCTTCGCAACGAAAAGAAGCTTGTACAGATCATCGAAAAAGAAAATCAGCTTTCCGCCGAGGTTGAAAAGCCCGACGGTCAAACTGAAGAAAACTATAAGGCGATAGCAGATATTAAGGTAGAAAAGCTTAAGCTTGAGGAGCGCCAGCGCGAGCTCGAGGATGAGGTGAGTCGCCTTTCTATCACGATTGCCGATCTTGCGAACGTAATTGAGATCTGGACGGGTGTTCCCGCATCCGATATCAAGGCTGGCGAGCTTTCCGAGCTTCAGGGCCTTGAAGGTCGCATCAGCGCACGCATAATCGGTCAGACAGAGGCGGTTGATGCCGTTGTCCGTGCCGTTAAGCGTAAGCGCGCGGGTATTTCGTACAGACAAAATCCCGTTTCAATGATATTTGCGGGTCCTACGGGCGTTGGTAAGACAGAGCTTGTAAAGGTCTTGGCAGACGAGCTCTTCAAGCAGCCCGAGTCGCTTATAAGACTTGATATGTCCGAGTTTATGGAGAAGCACGCGGTTTCAAGAATCATCGGCGCACCTCCCGGATACGTTGGCTATGACGAGGCGGGTCAGCTGACCGAAAAGATCAGACGCCGCCCCCACGCAGTTATCCTCTTCGACGAGATCGAAAAGGCACACCCCGACGTGCTCAACATTCTTCTTCAGATACTTGACGACGGCAAGATAACCGATGCACAGGGAAGACAGGTCAACTTTGAAAACACGATCATCATAATGACCACCAACGCAGGCAGCGAAAGCACGACCTCTATCTCGGGCTTTGCGGACAATAAGGAGCAGAAGTCGAAGGAAAAGACCGAAAAGGCGCTTGCATCCTTCCTTCGCCCCGAGTTTATCAACCGTATCGATGAGATAATCGTATTCCGCCATCTTGACGAGGCTGACTTCGTTAAGATCGCCGATATTATGCTTTCGAAGCTTGCCGCGCATATGAACGAAAAGGGAATACGCCTCACCTACTCCGAGGACGTGCTCACCTATATCGCAAAGGAGTCTTACTCTGAGAAATACGGAGCAAGAAATATGCGCAGATTCGTTGAAAGATCGGTTGAGGACAGCATCGCATCCCTTATAATCGACAAGGCGCAAACATCTTTGCTCGGCATCCACCTCACAACCGAGGATGGCAAGATTAAGATAAATTCAATTTGATATATTTAGGAGATAAACAATGGCAGAATGCACACACAATTGTTCTACTTGCTCCGAGAAGTGCTCTAAGGAATCCCTTATGGCGCCTGCAAACGCAGCAAGTAAGGTTAAAAGAGTCATCGGTGTTGTGAGCGGAAAGGGTGGCGTAGGCAAGTCCCTCGTTACCTCTATGCTCGCCGTTACAATGCAGAGAAGAGGATACAAGACCGCAATACTTGATGCAGACATCACCGGCCCCTCTATCCCCAAGGCCTTTGGCCTTAAGCCCGGATGCGTAACCGGTAGCGAGCTCGGAATGTTTCCTCCCGTTACCAAGACCGGCATCGAGGTTATGAGCGTAAATCTCCTTATGGACGAGGAGACCAAGCCCGTAGTTTGGAGAGGTCCCGTTATCGCAGGCACCGTAAAGCAGTTCTGGTCCGACGTGGTTTGGAATGAGGTCGACTATATGTTTGTCGATATGCCTCCCGGAACCGGCGACGTTCCCCTCACCGTATTCCAGAGCCTTCCTCTTGACGGCATAGTTATCGTAAGCACTCCTCAGAGCCTTGTTTCTATGATCGTTGCCAAGGCGGTAAATATGGCGTCCCTTATGGACGTTAAGGTGCTTGGCTTGGTTGAAAATTACAGCTACCTTGTTTGCCCCGATTGCGGCAAGCACATCAACGTTTACGGCGATAGCCACATCGACGAGCTCGCAAAGGAGCACTCCACCGAGGTTCTTGCAAGAATTCCGATCGATCCCGAGCTTGCATCTCTTTGCGACAAGGGCGTTATCGAGCTTTTCGAGGGTGATTACCTCGAATCCTGCGCAAACGCAATCGAAGAATCCTTCAAATAATAATTTATCTTAGGAGCTGCCACACGGCGGCTCCTTTTTTATTTTTTCTCCCCTCATTTTGCGACAATATATTCTTACTTACGGTGATAGAATAGTATCGCAGCTTGAGTCTGTGAAAGGGGTGATAGGGTGAGGACGGTATATATCGACGTTTATTTTCTTATAAACTTTACTGTTGACCTCTTGGCGTTTCACCTCGCTTCGCTGTTCACGAGAGTCCGTATAAAAAATGCAAGACTCCTGCTTGCAACCCTGATAAGTGCGCTTTACACCTCCTTTGCGCTCTTTTTTGAAATCAACGGATGGCTGTCGGCGGCAATATCCGCGCTTGCGATGGTGTTGGTATCATACGCGCTCGCAGGCGGAATTTCGATAACTCGCCGCTTGAAGCTTATGGTAGCATTTCTGTTGTTCTTGACGGTTATCGGCGGTCTTGTGTATCTTGCCTTCAATTTGATTGATGCTTATTTTCCCGATCAGATTGCAACGACCGTTGAAAATCGCAGGCTTTTGGTGCTTTCGGTGCTGATTTTGTTGTCTATCGGCATTATCCGCCTGCTGTTTATCCTCTTTTTTCACTCAAGGTCGGAGAAGGTGGCGCACCTTAAAATTGAGCTTTTAGGCAGATCTATCGAATGCGATGCGCTGGTCGACTCGGGCAATCTTTTAAAGGATCCCATCGACCTCACTCCCGTGATGCTGATAAAAGCCGATGCGGCGAAAGGATTGTTTCCGCGTGGAATACCTAGCGCCAATTCCTTTGACCTTGGTGATCTTGAACGCTTCGTGCGCCTTATACCGATAAACAAAGACGGCAGGGTAGATCTGAAGCTTGGTGTGCGAGCTGAGCACGTGCTTGTGCTTCGTGGTAAACGGTTTGAAGAAATAAAACTTACATTTATTATAGATGAGGTAGAAGGGCTCTTTGGCGGCTGTGAAGCATTAATACCGTCAAGTGCCTTGGAGAATACGTAGATGAAAATTAAACGTTTTTTACATAGGATACGCGCGTTTTTTCTGCGCCTGTTTTCGGCTAAGGTATATTATATCAACGGCACGGACACCTTGCCGCCACCGCTTGAGGAAGAGGTCGAGGAGCATTTGCTTGAGCATATCGATTTGCGGCAGTCGCGTGATATGCTCATCGAGCACAACCTGCGCTTAGTTGTGTATATCGCAAAGCGATTTGAAAACACGGGTGTGGGGATAGAGGAGCTAGTGTCCATAGGAACGGTTGGGCTTATCAAGGCGATATCCACCTTTAACGCTGACAAAAACATCAAGCTCGCCACCTACGCATCGCGGTGCATTGAGAATGAAATTTTAATGTTTATTCGCAAGAGCTCGGGTAAAAAGCGCGAGGTGTCGATAGACGAGCCGCTCAGCGTTGATTGGGACGGCAACGAGCTTCTTTTGTCCGACGTTCTCGGCTCCGAAAACGACAGCGTTTACAAGGACATGGAGGAGGACGAGGAGCGCCGCATTTTGCGCTCTGCGGTCAAGGATCTGAACGCAAGGGAGCGTGTCATTATCGAGATGCGATACGGCCTTGACGGTGGGGAAGAGCTCACACAAAAGGAGGTTGCAGACGCCCTCGGCATATCACAAAGCTACATTTCACGCCTCGAAAAGAAGATAATGAAGGACCTGCGTAAAAAAATTCAAGAAAAAATATAATTTTTTTGAAAAATCTATTGCAAATTAAGAAAATGTGTGATATAATGAAGAGCAATTAAAATGAATAACTATGTAAAGAGGTGTTAAAAAATGAAAGCAGGAATACATCCCGAGTACAAGGAAGCTACCATTAGATGTGCTTGTGGCGAGACCGTTTCTACCCACTCCGTTAAGGGTGATATGAACGTAGAAATTTGCTCCAAGTGCCATCCTTTCTATACAGGTAAGCAGAAGTTTGTAGATGCAGGCGGACGTGTTGACAAGTTCAAGAAGCGTCTTGCTAAGGTTGGTAAGTAATTACCACAAGAAAAGAGCGCCGTACTGTCCGTAAGTGGTCGTCGGCGCCCTTTTTCTATCATTTTAGTGTCGAGCGGAGGTATATTATGTCTGAAAACGTGATGGGAAAAGCTATTTTAGTTACTATCGCCTCGTCGGGCTCTGAGGTCGAGGAGTGCGAGCGTAGCTTAAACGAGCTTGAAAATTTGCTTAACGTCGCAGGTGCTGAGGCATTTGCCAGAGTTGTACAGGTTAAGGACTCCTTTGATCCCCGTACCTGCATAGGTAAGGGCAAGGTCCAGGAGATAGCCGAGCTTTGTAAAAATAACGGTATTGAGCTTGTCGTATTCGACTTCGAGCTCTCGCCCGCGCAGATAAGAAATCTTGAAAACGATATAGCGTCCGACGTGCGCATTCTTGACAGAAGTATGCTCATCCTCGATATTTTTGCGCTCCACGCAACGAGCGGAGAAGGAAAGCTGCAGGTCGAGCTTGCACAGCTTAAATATTCTGCCCCCAGACTCACAGGTCACGGCACCGAGCTTTCCCGACAGGGTGGTGGTATCGGCTCTCGCGGACCCGGTGAATCTAAGCTCGAGACCGACCGACGCCATCTTAAGGAGAAGGTTGCAGCACTCGAGGCTCGCCTTCGTGAGCTTGAAGAAAACAGAGCGGTTATGCGTGCAAAGCGCGACAGAAGCGGAATACCCAAGATCGGTATCGTTGGCTATACCAACGCCGGAAAATCGATGCTCCTTAATAAATTGACAGGTGCAGGCGTCCTCTCCGAAAACAAACTGTTCGCAACCCTTGATGCAACGACCAGAAAGGCAGAGCTCCCTTCGGGAGAAAGCGTGCTTTTCACCGATACTGTCGGATTTATCAGAAAGCTTCCGCACCACCTTGTAAGAGCGTTTAAATCTACACTCGACGAGGTCTGCTACTCCGACGTACTTCTTATAGTTTCCGATATCAACGACACTGAGGTGATTGAGCACATCAAGGTCACCGAGCAGGTAATTGAGGAGCTTGGCGCGGCAGATAAGCCCAGAATTTACGTATATAATAAGTGCGATCTCTTTGAGGGAACTATTGACGGCAATACCGAGAACACGATATTTATCTCTGCAAAGACGGGCGAGGGCATCGATGAGCTCCTTTCGGCGATCGAGCTTGAGCTTTCCCGCCTTAAGAGAAACTATAAGCTGCTCGTTCCATACGATAAGCAGACTATCGTCAGCTCGCTTTATGCGAACTTTACCGTCGTTTCGGTCGAATATGCGGATAACGGCGTTTTGGTCGAGGCAACGCTTGACGAGCGCGGCCGCGGAATGTACCGCGATCTTATCGTAGAAGAACAGTAAAAAGAGGGAAGTATGGAAGCATATACTACTATTCGCCGCGAGGGCGTGTTTGAATATGAGGATAGAAAATCCATATTTATCGGCACCGCCGTTCCTGTCTCTACCGAGCAGGATGCGTTGGCATTTATAGCCTTTATCAAAAAGAAATATCCCGATGCGCGTCACCACGTGTACGCCTACGTTCTCAGAGAAAACTCCACGATGCGCTTCTCCGATGACCACGAGCCGCAGGGAACTGCAGGTATGCCTGTTCTTGATGCTATTCGTAAGAACGGATGCACCGATACCGCAGTTGTGGTAATACGTTATTTTGGCGGCACGCTTCTTGGCACGGGCGGACTTGTACGCGCTTATTCTGCCGCGGCAGTCGGTGCACTCGAGAATGCAGAGATCATAACCTACGATATTTATACCGAGATAAAGCTCGTCGTGTCCTACTCCGACTATCAGCGTATAACTCCGATAATTTCGGAATCAGGCTTCAGAGTTGCCGAGACCGCGTATAGCGAGTCGGTCGTGCTTAACGGCCGCATCAGCAAGAATAAGGCAGATGCGTTTATAAATACCGTAAATGAGGCAACCTCAGGCCGTGCAAAAAGCGAAATTTTGCAAGAAATTTTTGACTTCTAAAAACTAAAGTGTTTTAAATCACATCTCCGTATATTATGGTGAATTTTCAGGAAGGAGGAGAAAAATGATAACGAAAGAAACCGTTGATGAGGTTTTGATCCGTAACGACGTCGAGTCGCTTATAGGCAGCTACGTTTCTTTGAAACGTGCAGGATCCAATCTCAAGGGCCTGTGTCCGTTCCATAGTGAAAAATCTCCCTCCTTTACCGTTTATCCCGCCGATAACAGCTTTTACTGCTTCGGTTGCGGCATAGGCGGCAATGCGATCACCTTTATAAGGCAGATCGAGCATCTTGATTATCCCGATGCGGTGGAGTTTTTGGCAAAAAGAGCCGGAATAACCGTCGTAAGGGATAACGAAAATAATTATCAGAAGAGCAGCGGTCTTTCTAAGGATCGACTTTACAAAATGAACGTCGATGCCGCAAAGTTCTTCCACGCTATGCTCTTCAGCCAGAATCCCAAGGCAAAAGAGGCACTTGCGTACTTTACCGAAAAGCGCGGACTCTCACTTGCTACTATAAAGCATTTCGGTCTTGGATTTGCTCCCGACGGTGGCTATGCAACCCTTGATTATATGACCAAGCTTGGATACACCAAGGACGAGCTTGTCGAAGGCTTCTTCGCTTCAAAGAGCGAGCGTGGCACCTACTTCGATAGCTTCCGTAACCGTGTAATGTTTCCCATAATCGACGTGTCGGGAAATGTCATCGCCTTCGGCGGCCGAGTAATGGATGATTCCAAGCCTAAGTACCGTAACACTATGGACACTCCCGTGTTCAAAAAATCGAGAAATCTGTTTGCGCTTAACTTTGCAAAGCAGGTCTGCTCCGAGTCTATCATCCTTTGCGAGGGATATATGGACGTAATCGCAATGCACTCTGCGGGCTTCACCAATGCGGTGGCAACCCTCGGTACTGCGATCACAGCAGAGCAGGCAAGGCTTATGAGCCGATATACCAAAAAGGTCATAATCTCCTACGACGCCGACGAGGCCGGACAAAAGGCCGCGCAAAGGGCGATGAAGATGCTTGACGAGGTCGGTCTTGAGGTCGGTGTTATCAAAGTACCCGGTGCAAAGGACCCCGACGAGTATATCAAGACTTACGGAAAAGAGAAATTCCGCGAGGTCATCTCGGGCTCTAAAACCAAATTCGAGTACAATATGGACTCAGTGCTTTCTCGCTTCGATCTCAACATACCGCAGGACAAGATCAACGCCCTGTTAGAGCTCGAAAAGATGATTTCCTGGGTAAATTCCAAGGCAGAAAGAGATATTTATATACAGTCGGTTTCACAAAAAATAGGCGTTGATCCCAAGAGCGTACGCGATGACGTTGAACGCCTGGTAAAGAAAAACCTCTATTCGCAGCGTAAGGGCGACAACGAAAAGCTCAAACAGCAGGCGGCAGGCTTTGGTGATAGGGTGAATCCCGATTATGCTAAAGCGCCCACAGTCGCAGGACACGAGGAGAACGTTCTCGGACTCTTGCTGTTGTATCCCGAGCACCGCAAGAAGGTATTTACCGGCGGGCTCTTAACCGAAGAAGATTTCTTTACAGATCTTAACCGCAGGGTTTTTGAATATACAAAGCTCCTTTATGAAGCCCCGAATGAAGAAAATCTTGACGTTAATTTTCATTTCACCCCTGACGAGGTTGGCAGGATCTCAAAGATGAAGATATCAAGAATGAATCTCTCCGACAACGGCGATGCAGTTCTTGACGAGTCGATCTCGCTTCTTAAGGATGCGATGAAAAAGAAGAATGCAGCATCGGCAACGACCTTTGATGCGCTTAACGATCTGATTAACTCTATGAAAAATAAAACATAAGGATGGTGTAAATAATGGCAAACGAAAAATTACAGGCAACCAATATCATCGATTCTAAGAACGACGGTGGTATCCTTAACTCTAATATTATGAAGACTCTTGAGGATATCGATTACGATATTTCTCAGGCGGACCTTGACAACGTTGCTCCCGATGATCTTGACGGCGACGCGTTTAAGGAAATAGAGAAGGACGTTGAGTCCTACGAGGTTGAAAAGATGGAGAAGCTCCTTCTCCAGGAAGGCCTTGCTATTGACGACCCCGTTCGTATGTACTTGAAGGATATCGGTAAGATTCCGCTTCTTTCTCCCGAACGTGAGAAGTATCTTGCCGAGCAGATCGCCCTCGGCTCTAAGGCTGCAAAGGACGAGCTTATTGAGGCGAACCTTCGTCTCGTTGTAAGTATCGCAAAGCGCCACGTTGGTAAGGGTATGTACTTCCTTGACCTTATCCAGGAGGGTAACCTCGGTCTTATCAAGGCGGTAGAGAAGTTCGATTACAGCAAGGGCTACAAGTTCTCCACCTATGCAACCTGGTGGATCAGACAGGCAATTACACGCGCTATTGCAGATCAGGCTCGTACCATTCGTATTCCCGTACATATGGTCGAGACTATTCACAAGGTATCGAGAACCGCTCGTCAGCTTCTTCAGGAGTACGGCAAGGAGCCTACCACTGATGAGATCGCTGAGCGCCTCGGCATCACCCCCGACAAGGTACGTGAGATTATGAAGATAGCACAGGACCCCGTGTCGCTTGAAACTCCCATTGGTGAGGAAGAGGATAGCCACCTTGGCGATTTCGTTGAGGATAACGACTCGCCCGCTCCCTCCGACAGCGCTTCCTACGCTCTCCTTCGCGAGCAGCTTTGCAACATTCTTCACACCCTCACTCCCCGTGAGGAGCAGGTTATCAAGCTTCGCTTCGGTCTTGAGGACGGCCGTCCCAGAACCCTTGAAGAGGTTGGTAAGCAGTTCCAGATCACCCGTGAGCGTATAAGACAGATTGAGGCAAAGGCGCTGAGAAAGCTCAGACACCCCTCTCGCTCCAAGACCCTTAAGGACTATCTTGCGAACTGATTTTAAAATAACTTGTTTATTTTTAATTATTTAATAGTAAAATCACTTGACATTTTGTCCAAAATATTGTAAAATATTTGAGATGACATATATTCTCGGAGGTTTCATTCCAAAATGAAGAAAATTTTATGCTTGTTATTGTGCTTGATCTTCGCTTCATTCATGCTCGTGAGCTGCGGTGATGATGAAATCGGCAAGGTGCCTGAACATTATCCTGAGCCCGAACCTGAGATCGAAGAGGTTTCACTCAACTTATACATCATCGTTGACGAGGCTACCTCCGACAACGCAGTACAGACTGTTAGCCGTATGATAGCTCAGCACACTCTTGCTACCTATCACACTGAGGTTAACGTTAAGTACATCTCTGCTGCAGAGTACGAGACTACCGCACTCAATGCGGTTAACTCTACCGGCGCTGATGCTGCTAACATCGTTCTTGTAAATTCTTACGACCTTATGACTAAGCTCGTAAACACCGGCAAGATCGAGAACGTTAATCCTTACCTTCAGCTTCCCGCTTACGGTACTCTTAACGTAAAGATTCCCACCACTCTTATTGACGCTTGCACTTGGGGTGTTGATGAAGAGGGTAACGAAGTAGTTTACGCTATCCCCAACAACCACGTTATCGCTCAGTATCAGTACCTCGTTATCGATAGAGAGGTAGCAGAGCAGCAGCTTAAGTACAGCTTGACCGAGCTTCTCAGCTACACCACCTACGATGCAACCGCACAGCTTCGCGCTGATATGGAAAAGGCCGGCTACAATGCCGAGGAGTTTGTTTACATACAGAACGGTGCATATGCACTTAAGGGCGAGCTTGAAGCTAACAACAAGAACGTATGTAACATAATCCAGAATCCTACCGTTGATCTTGATGAGGCTTATTCCTCCGCATTCGCAATCGTTGATACCGGCAACGACGTAATCGACGACCGTGCAATGCAGATCATTTACGCGCTCAATAGCGACGCTGAGCTCCGTAACCTTCTTCAGTACGGCGTATACGGTACGAATTACACCCTTTCCGATGACGGTGAAATTCTTATGGTAAGCGACGAGATGAATACCTACCGTATGAAGCTCGAGTACACCGGTAACATTTTCGTAGCAAGCTACTGCGATGAGATCGGCTGGACTGCTGAGGTTGCCGCAAACGGAGAAAAGCAGAACGCAGCTTCCGTATTTAATTCAGCTAATTAAATCTGCAAGAAAATCGGGTGCAATGCTCCCGATTTTCTTATAGTTATATCAATTAAAATACGCCACAGAGGTTTGTATGATC
This sequence comes from Eubacteriales bacterium, assembly GCA_045634425.1. Taxonomy (GTDB): domain Bacteria; phylum Bacillota; class Clostridia; order Oscillospirales; family CAG-272; genus UBA1740. The sequence goes on from JAZRAF010000097.1 coordinate 25,254, forward strand.
AAGAAAACTAAAGAAACGACGTTTAAGGACATCGTAGAAATTTTCCTTCCTAAATTATGGCTTATGCTGCTCGTTGCAGTCGTTTGCGCAGCTGCATTATCCGTATATTCTGCCGTTATTAAGACCGACACCTACACTTCGTCCTCGATCGTGTACGTTTATAACGAGAGAACTAACTCTACCACGACTTCTACTAACGATCTCCAGGCTGCTGAGCAGATGGTTAGTGTTTATAACATCGCTATCAAGAGCGACAAGTTTTTGAAGCTTGTAATCGGCAACGGCTCTCTTTCTAAGTACCAGCTTTCTCCCGCAGCGATCAAGAAAATGATCAAGATCACTCAGGTTGATGAGACTGCTGTTTTCCAAATTGCCGTTACCTCTAACGATCCTATGCTTGCATACGACGTAGCGGTAGCAGTTACCAGCGGTATTGAGACTTATATTCAGGGCGAGAGCGGACTTGTTAAGAATGCGCTTCTCTCAAGCGTTCTTGAGGATCCCTCGATTCCTAAGGCTCCTAACGGCAAGGGCACTGTGAGCAACGCGCTTATCGCCTTTGTTGTCGGATTTGTTATCACCGCAGTTATCGTTTGGGCTTACTCCTTCTTCGACGTAGTTATTCGTTCTACCAAGAAGATCGAGGATAACCTTGACATTCCTGTTCTCGGTGTTATTCCCAGACACGAAATTTCAATGGCAGAGGAGGGAAGATCGTAATGCTTTTTAAGAAGAAAAAGGCACACTCCAACGATAAGATCGACGAGCTTCGCCTTATTGATGATAATACTCCCTTTGCTATAAACGAGGCTTTCAGAGCTCTTTATACCAAGGTGCTTTATCTTCCTATCGAGGATAAGTGTCGCAAGATCGCACTTACTAGTGCTTTCTCCGGTGAGGGAAAGACCTATATTTCCATCAACCTTTCCATCACTCTTGCAAAGAACTCCGAGACTAAGCGCGTGCTTCTTATCGACTGCGATATGAGAAAGCCCCGCGTTGCCCGTATCCTTGCCAGATATCATAACGAGCAGGCTGCAGCAGGCGGTCTTTCCGAGTACCTTGCAGGAATACACGATGAGCCTAATATCATCGCTACCGATATCCCTAATTTCTCCATCCTTTTCTCGGGTGCTGAGAGCGCGAATCCCATCGGTCTTATTAACTCTAAGAGAATGAGCGACCTTCTTGAGAAGTGCGCTGAGATGTTTGACTACATAATCCTCGATACTCCCCCTGTTACCGTAGTATCCGATGCAGTTCTTCTTGCTGATAAGATCAACGGTTACATTATGGCATCGAGAGCAGAGTATTCTAACATCAACTCGCTTTCCGAGGCTGTTCAGATCGTTCGTAACGTTGGCGGCGAGGTGCTTGGCGTTGTTCTTTCTTCCGTAAACCCCAAGAACGCGAGCGGCGCTTACAAGACCTACAAGAATTCCGGTTATTATTCTAACTGATCCGAGGACACTTAAATGGAAAATACGAGACTCGACGTTGTCGATTTTCACTCGCATATTCTCCCCGGTGCGGATCACGGATCTTCATCGGTTGAAACCTCACTTAAGCAGTTAAAGCTGGCAAGCGATGCCGGCGTAACACGCATAATCGCAACCCCTCATTTTTATCCTCACAGACATACGCTTGACAAGTTTCTTGAAAAGAGAGAAGAATGCGCAAATGCACTTTTCTCCGCTTGCGACGGCGCGCTTCCTGAGGTGAAAATAGGTGCTGAGGTGCTGCTTTGCGAGGGACTTGAGAAGCTCCCCGGCCTCGAAAAGCTCTGCCTTAGTGGCACGAACTATCTCTTAATCGAGCTTCCTTTTGCTGATTTTCGCCACGAGTATTGCGATACCGTCGAAAAGATTCAGAAAAGCGGCTTGAAGGTAATTTTGGCACACGTTGACAGATACGCAAAGGAAAATATCGAGCAAATGATCGATATCGGCGTTGAAAGACTTCAGGTAAATGCCGATTCCTTGGATAAAATGTTTAAGCCCAAGCATATACTCGAGTGGGCAAAGCGCGGGTACGTTATCGCACTCGGCAGTGATATCCACAATGATGATGCAAAGGCATATAAGCATTTCACAAAGGCAAAGTCCGTGCTCGGTGACTCGCTTGAGATGATCCGTGCAAAATCCGACGACATATTCAATTCTATGAAATAAGAAAAGCCAGCCGAGCGACTTGTGCTTCGGTTGGCTTTTTAAACTAATTTTAGAAAATGGGTTGATTTTTCGCGCACTTTTATATATAATTGTAGCAGTAGAGGTGATACGTATGAAAAACGGGTATACATATTTTAAAAATGAAGAGTGCGAATATTTTCCTTGTCACAAAACGTCGGGCGAGGTCTTTAACTGTATGTTCTGCTGCTGTCCTTTGTTTCCATTAGGCGATAAGTGTGGTGGCAACTTTGTATATCTAGAGAACGGCGTTAAGGATTGCTCCGGCTGCCTTATCCCTCATACCGAAAAGGGCTATGACTACATAAACTCAAAGATCCGCGAGGTCTCTGAGATGGCTAAAAACAATAGAGAAACTAACAAATAATATATAAAAAGCTCCGACCAAGATCGGAGCTTTTGTTTTTGATTATCGTGCCGAAGTTTTCAGCGTGTGCAGAAAAAAGGTTATTGCCAAAAGATCAGCCGCACCGCCGGGTGAAAGTCTTCGCTTTATAAACTCACGGTCCATCTCTGCGACACGGGATTTATCATAATCGACGGCAAGCAGCTTTTTTGCGTATGCCTTGGCGTAATCCGCGCCGTCATCTCCGCCTCTGTGGTAGACGTTTGTGTCCTCGATCGTAGCGATCAAGGATAACAGTGCACGTACTCCCGCATCGTTCTCTGAAAGACCGTTCGTAAGCGCTGCCTCATACGTCGGAAGGGCAACTCCCATTACAGAGGGGAAGCCCGAAGCAACCTCACCACGGATCCCGGTGAGACCCTTTGAGATGTAAAGCCTTTCGCCGGCGGTATTTCCGCTCGCGGATTCAAGGTCGTTTAGGGAAGATTTGCGCACCAAATCAGCCGCCGTTTTGACAATCGAGGTAGCATCTGCAAACGGATTTTCAACAGTCCAAAGTCGGCCCGCCGCGCCAATCAAAACGCCGAGAGAGTATATAAGACCCTTGTGGGTGTTTACACCGTTTGTCGCCTCGTACATCGTCTTTTCTGCGACAAGTCCGGCTTCTCTAAGCCTTGAAAACGCTTCGTCAGCCGAGGCGTTTTTTGTTTGTATTCCTATGCTGAAGCATTCGGCAAAATAGGGCCGGAGCGCGGCGGCACTTTTTCTGAACGTGGTAACGCTCATATCGGTGTGGCTGCCGTTGTTTTCAAGGTCTACAAGCCCGGGCTTGGGGGTTGTCTCAACTTCTTTAACAAGCGATTCTGCCGCGATTTTTCCTATATATTTGGCGTCTAATTCACCGAAATGCTCGGATATAATTTTTTTGGTAACTGCTGTGATTTCTTCTACGGGATGAAGCCGTCCTGCTGCACATTCGCGGCCGATTTTGCCGCATACAATGCAGGCTCTAGGGTTGCTTCTATCAAGCTTTTTGCCCTCCGAGTCGAGGACGTCCATATCAAACAAACGGCCAATGCGAGAGCCTTCCTCGATTGATATGCAAATGTCCTTTGCGCTTTTTGCATCGAGATCGACAGCGATAATCGCCAGCGGTCCGCAGTGGTCGGACTCTGTATACTTAGCCACGATTTTTTCTTCGGGAAGCGATCGCAAAAGCTCCAAAAGTCCGTATCTGTACGCGCGGTCAATGGCGGGCGAATTTTTGATCGGTCCTGCGATGTTCATCGTAAAAAAAATCAGAGTCGTTTTGTGAGTCGAAAGAAGCTTTCTTTGGAGCTCGTATCGCTTTTCTCGCGCGTCTAAAATCTCTGACAAAGTGACCTCGCGAACGCTCTTTATATCGTAAGACATCATCCGATAATAAGGTCGGACTGCATCTTCTGCTGTGCGTCCAGCTTTTCGAGATTCTTTTCGGCATCCTTACCAACGCAACCGACAAGGAGATATTCGCCCGTCAGACGGTTGTATATAAAGTGATGCAAAAGGTGGAAGTTCTCGATCTGCTTAGTTCTTGATACGTGTATTCTCGGTCCTGTACAGTGGTGCTTCTCGCCACCTATCGATACGTGATGCGCATCGATGTATGTGATGGGAAGGTCGCTTTCTATCATTGCGTTGACCTTCTTTTCAAGCTCGACTATATCTAAATCGGGCTTCCTGTCGGGGAAGCTGATGATAAATCCGTGCTTTACGTCATCGTGACCGCATCTTGCAAGGTCTTCCTTAGGCATACAGAACTCGCAAAGATCCTCTGCAGTGTGCGCCATAAGTCTGTAGGGAAGCGAGGTGTACACGGTCTCGCGGATCTCTGCAGGTTCGGGGCCGAAGATCGTAGGACGGCAAACGAGTATCTGCTCGCCTGCGCCGATAAGCAGGTTGGCGTTAAAGCCGAGCAGGGGATAAACGAGGTCGAAGTGCTCAACTATAACTCTCTTGCCATTCTTAAGCGCATTGGTTATAGCATCCGCAAGCTCGCTCATCTGTGTAAACGCATTCTCAAAGCGGATATCTACGTGATATGTATGAGGTGTGAAAAAGCTGAATCCGTTGTCCTGGTCGAGCAGAGGAAGCGGACGTACGTAAACGCCGTCGTCATCGTTTGTAAGCTCAAGCCCGGGGAACATACCGCGTATAAGTGCGCTTTTTCCCGAGCCTGCCTCGCCGATAACGCCGATAAGCTTATCAAACGGGGACAAATAAAGCTGTGCAAGCTGCATTCCAAGCGCATACATTCGGTTGTGTCCGCGAGGTGCAAAGTAACTGCTTATAATATGACACTGCTGTCGGTCAAGCATAATTTTTCTCCTAGATCAAGTTATTGTTTATCAAATATTCAAGCGTCGTTTGCGGCAAGAGCGCCTTCAAGGCTTCAATATTCTTGTTTGCTACGTGCTCACGTACAAGGCTTGCACTTATAGCTACGCCATCCGCCGTCGCACGCTCAACCTCAACGAGGTCTATTCCTTTTTTGGGAAGATGCTCGGCAAGTGCGCGGTTGTATTTCTCGGTAAGAGGGGAATAAGGCTCAGTGCCCACGTAACGCGTTGTTATCGAAAATGCGGGTGCGAAATATTTTGCGAAGATCTCTATATCAAAAAGGCACTGTATTTCGGTGGCGCTGTCGCGATCCTTTATGAAATACGTGGGGAAGGTCGCAGAAGAGATAAGGTACGGTCCCGTCTGAAGCACGCTGACGTTTTCGATGTGCTTTGTGCCGAGCTTTACCATCGCAAGGCGGTCCTTTGCGGAAAAGCGGCTCTTATCCTCGGATAAAACGAATACGTACACGTGGTCGCACTCGGCTGCTGCAGATTCGATAAGTGAAAGGTGACCGAGCGTAAAGGGGTTACAATTCATAACCAAAGCGCCTATTTTGCCCGAGTGCTTATCTGCACCGAGTGAAGAAATAAATTCTTCAATGCCGTTTTGCTTGCTCTCCATAAGAAGCACGTTTTTCGTCGAAGCGATGGGGTAGAAAAAGAGGGAAGAGAATATTCTCTCATTTTCGGGCTTCGTATACAAAAACAAATGCTTATATCCTTCGGAAAAGGCATCGCTTCTTAACGCGGATATAACCGTAGCAGTAAGGTCCTCGCCCTGTCTGTTCGCCTTTACCGCTATGTATTTGAATATGTTTTCACACCGTGATGCCGTGGCGATAAGCTCGTCACCGTCCCATACAAGCACCGTTTTATCAATCGGCTCGCCGACGGTAAGTCCCGAGTCTGAAAGCAGTGTCTCCCAGGCTGTAAGCTTCGCTCCGCGGAGCTTGGTTACGATTTCAACGTTCATTTTTACCCCTCAAAAATGGATTCCTGACATTATTATACAACATTATTTTCAATATGAAAAGATAGTTTCTTAAAAAACTAAAAAAATATTGCTTTTTTCTTAAATATATTATATAATATCCTTGTATGTAATTTTTAGATTTCCAGATGAATGGAGTTAAAAAGATGAAGATTTTGAAATCTGCTACCGCGGGAACGATGGAGTCCAGCGATGCGTATGTAGAGATCGAGCCCGGCTGTGGCTCTCTTAACATCTGCATTGAGTCGGTAGTTAAAAAGCAATTCGGTGAAAGAATCGAGTCCTCGGCTAAGGAAGTATTTGCTGAATACGGTATATCGGATGCCAACGTCAGAATAGTTGACAGAGGTGCTCTTGATTGCGTTATTCGCGCCAGAGTCGAAACCGCGATCCTTCGCGCAAAGGAGAACTGATATGAGAAGAAGTATGCTCTTTTTGCCCGGCAATAACCCGAATATGATAATAAACGCAGGTTGTCTTGGGGCAGACGCTGTAATTTTCGACCTTGAGGATGCTGTCGCTCCTGCCGAAAAGGACGCTGCAAGAATACTTGTAAGAAACACGCTTCGCCACTCCGACCTTTCGGGATGCGACGTTATCGTGCGTATCAACTCGGTCGATACCGACTTCTGGAGATCGGATATTGATCTTATCCTTCCCGAGAAGCCTGATGTGATCCTGCTTCCCAAATCCTCGACTCCCGCTGACGTCCTTATGGCTGATGCTTATATGAGCCAGGTTGAAGCAAAGCTCGGTCTTGAAAACGGCACCGTGGCTCTTATGCCCCTTATCGAAACCGCACTCGGTGTTGAGAACGCTTTCGCTATCGCTTCCTCGACTAAGCGTATTTGCGCTCTTTTCCTTGGTGCAGAGGATCTGACTGCAGATCTGCGCTGCAAGCGCACAAAGGAAGGCCGTGAGATCGAATACGCCCGTCAAAGACTTGTCGTTGCGGCAAGAGCTGCCGGCGTTGAGGTATACGACACTCCCTTCACCGACGTTAACGACGACGAGGGAATAGTTACCGATGCAAAGCTTGCAAAGTCCTTTGGCTTTACCGGCAAGGCATCCATCTCCCCCAGACACGTAGACGTTATCAACGAGGTATTTTCTCCCACACTTGCCGAGATCGATTTTGCTTACGAGGTGCTCGAGGCAATTTCTCTTGCTAAAAAGCAGGGAAAGGGCGCTGTATCTCTTTATGGCAAGATGATCGATGCTCCCATCGTTGCACGCGCCGAGCAGACAATCGCTATGGCCGTAGCACTTGGACTTGACAGGAGGGATAGCGATGAATAAGATAGTAAAGAGTATCCGTGAAGCGGTTGCACTTGCGGGTGTAAAGGACGGTATGACCGTTTCCTTCCACCACCATTTGAGAAACGGTGACTTCGTTCTCAATATGGTAATGCAGGAGATTGCAGACGCAGGTATCAAGGATATCAACGTAAATGCAAGCTCGCTATTCGACGTGCACGCTCCGCTTATCAAGCATATTGAGAACGGTGTTGTTACAGGCGTTTCTGCTAATTACATATCCGCAGGCCTTGGACGAGCTTTCTCGCACGGCGTTCTTAAAAATCCCGTACAGTTTCGCACTCACGGCGGTCGCCCCGCCGCTATTTCAACCGGTAACGCACCTATCGACGTTGCATTTATTGCCGCGCCCACCGCAGATACGATGGGTAACTGCTCGGGTAAGTACGGTAAAAGCGCCTGCGGTAGCCTTGGCTACGCATTTGCAGATGCGATGTATGCAAAGAAGGTAGTGGTTATAACCGATAACCTCGTTCCTTATCCCTTGCAGGACCCCTCGATTACCGAGGATTATATCGATTACGTCGTTGCAGTTGATGCGATCGGCGATCCCAAGGGTATAGTTTCGGGAACTACACAGATTACCCGCGACCCCGTTGGTCTCGTAATGGCAGCCAACGCCGCAAAGGTCATTCAGGCATCCGGACTTCTTAAGGACGGCTTCTCCTTCCAGACGGGTGCAGGCGGTGCCTCGCTTGCGGCGGCAAAGTTCCTTAAGGATATTATGCTCCGTGAGCAGATCCGCGGCAGCTTCGGCCTTGGCGGTATAACCGGTTATATGGTAGATATGCTTCAGGCGGGCTGCTTTGAGCGCCTTCTCGACGTTCAGTGCTTCGACCTTAAGGCAGTTGAATCTATTCGCTCCGATCCCCGTCATATAGAAATATCCTCAATGAGATATGCATCCCCCGTTTCCAAGAGCGCGGCAGTTGATAGCCTTGACGTAGTTATCCTCGGTGCCACCGAGATCGACACCGACTTCAACGTCAACGTACACACCGACTCTAACGGCTATATTATGGGCGGCTCCGGCGGCCACAGGGATACCGCCGCAGGGGCAAAGCTTTCTATGATAATCGCACCTATGTTCCGTGCAAGACTTCCCATAGTAACCGACAGAGTTACCTGTATTTCCACCCCCGGCAAGGACATCGACGTTCTCGTTACTCAGGGCGGTATCGCAGTAAATCCTGCAAAGCAGGATCTTAAGGCTCGTCTTAAGGATGCAGGACTTCCCGTTGTCGATATCGAGGAGCTTAAGGCAAAGACCGAAAAGATCACAGGCACCCCCGCAAAGCTTCCTAAGGGAGATAGGGTAGTGGCTGAGGTAATCGGCAGAAACGGCAACATTTCCGATCTTATATACAACGTACCGCTTGAAAAATAATTAAGGAGAATATAAATGAGAGAAATAAACGCAGCACTTATCACAGAAACCGTAAAAAGACTGTGCATTGAGTCCAACTGTCATCTTTCCAAGGACATTAAGGAAAGAATCACCGATTTTTGCGAGAAGGAGACCTGGCCTCAGGCTAAGGAGATCCTCGAGCGTATTATCGAAAACTATAACATCGCCGATGAGAAGGATCAGCCCGTCTGCCAGGATACCGGCGTTGCTTGCGTATTCCTTAAGGTAGGTCAGGAGGTCCACGTAAACGGCGATATCAACGAAGCCATCAACGAGGGCGTACGCCAGGGCTATACCGAGGGCTTCCTTCGTAAGAGCGTTGTTCGCGACCCCCTTGACAGAGTAAACACCGGCGACAACACCCCCGCTATGATCTATTACGAGCTTGTTCCCGGTGATAAGATCGAGATCACCGTAGCACCTAAGGGCTTTGGCAGTGAGAATATGAGTAAGATCGCTATGCTTCGTCCCTCCGACGGACTCGAGGGCGTTAAGAACTTCGTTCGCCGCGCAGTTGAGGAAGCAGGCCCCAACCCCTGTCCTCCTATCGTTGTTGGCGTAGGTATCGGCGGTACCTTTGATAAGGCTGCTTACCTTGCGAAAAAGGCGCTTCTTCGCCCTGTTGATGAAAGAAATGCCGATCCCTTCTATGCAAACCTTGAAGAGGTTCTTCTTGAAGAGGTTAACAGCCTCGGCATCGGCCCTCAGGGCTTCGGCGGTAAGACCACCGCGCTTGCAGTTAACATCGAGAAATTTCCTACCCACATCGCAGGTCTGCCCGTAGCAGTAAACATCAACTGCCACGTTACCAGACACAAATCGGAGGTGCTCTAATGGCTATTTCAATCAAAACTCCCATTTCCCGTGAGGACGTAAGAAAGCTTAAGGCCGGCGACAGCTGCCTTATTTCGGGTGTTATTTACACAGCAAGAGATGCCGCGCACAAGAGACTTTGTGAGCTCGTAGCAGCAGGCAAGGAGCTCCCCTTTGACGTCAAGGATAGCGTTATCTACTTCGTAGGCCCCACTCCCGCAAAGCCCGGACAGGCTATCGGTTCTGCAGGCCCCACCACATCTTACCGCATGGATGCATACAGCCCCACAATGATCGCACAGGGCCAGACAGGCATGATCGGTAAGGGTAAGCGCGGTCCTGAGGTTATCGAGGCTATGAAGAAGCACGGCGCAGTTTACTTTGGTGCTATCGGCGGTTGCGGCGCGCTTCTCAGCAAGTGCATCAAGAAGGCTGAGATCGTAGCATACGAGGACCTTGGCGCTGAGGCTATCAGACGCCTTGAGGTTGAGGATTTTCCTGTAATCGTTATCATCGATAGCGAGGGAAATAACCTCTACGAGAGCGGTAGAGCGGCATACCTTGCAGAGCAGGAATAATACATATATCGTGTTTTTTTGGCACGGGTCAGGTATTCTGATCCGTGCCTTGATTTTCGTCCGTCATAAGTGCTATTAGCTTAAAATAAGATTAAATATTTCTTAAATTTCTATTGACAACCGATATATAATAATATATTATATATTTGTGTAATAATCGCATTTTTGTGCGATGATATGAGGTGCTATATGAACAATAGAGAGAAAAAGGTGTTGATCATCGGCGTTATCGGCGCTGACGTTCACGCAGTAGGAAACAAGATACTTTACCACGCATTCACCGAAGCTGGCTTTGAGGTTGTAAACCTTGGCGTTATGGTATCCCAGGAGGAGTATATCGCTGCCGCTATCGAGTCTAATGCTGATGCAATCGTTGTTTCCTCACTTTACGGTCAGGGCGAGCTTGACTGCAGAGGAATGAGAGAAAAATGCGACGAGGCGGGCCTTATGGGGATTCCGCTTGTAGTCGGTGGAAATATCGTTATCGGTAAGCAAAAGTTTGAAGAGGTTGAGGAGCGCTTTAAGGCTATGGGCTTTGACAGAGCATTTCCTCCCGGCACAACTCCTGAAACGACCATTGAGGCACTTCGCGAGCTTCTTGGCGTAAAGGAAGAAAAATAATGAAAAATATTCTGTTGATCGATTTCGGCAGTACCTATACCAAGCTTACTGCGGTAGATATCGACTCGGAAACTATCCTCGGAACTGCATCGTCATACACGACCGTGGAAACCGACATTAACGATGGTCTTAAAGCCGGACTTGAGCTGCTTGAAAAGAAAACAGGGAAGCTTGAGTTTGCAGACTGCTATGCGTGCTCGTCTGCCGCAGGCGGCCTCAGAATGGTAACAAGCGGCCTTGTCCCCGAGCTGACAAGCGAGGCGGCAAAGCTTGCAAGCCTTGGCGCAGGTGCAAAGACGGTTGGAATTTACTCCTTCCAGATCACCGAGGATGACGTTGAGGAAATCCGTTCGCTTAAGCCGGATATATTCCTTTTGGTTGGCGGCACGGACGGCGGTAATACCGAGTGCATACTTCACAATGCAAAAATGCTTGCGGGTATGAAGCCGGATTTTCCCATCGTTATTGCGGGCAACCGTACTGCGGCAAGGGAATGTGAGCGCATTCTTGAGGGATGTGAGGTCCACGTATGCCCCAACGTAATGCCGAAATTCGGCGTGCTTAACATCGAGCCCACACAGCAGAAGATACGCGAGATCTTCCTTGAGCGCATCGTAAGCGCAAAGGGATTAAGCCGCGCGTCCGAATTGCTCTCAGACATTATGATGCCTACGCCGGCTGCCGTTTTAAAGGCGATGCAGCTGCTTGCTGACGGATATAATGACGAGCTTGGAATCGGTAATCTCGTGGCAGTCGACGTCGGCGGTGCAACCACTGACGTGTATTCGATCGCTGACGGAATGCCGGAGCAGATGAATACGGTGTTCAAGGGGCTTCCCGAACCCTATGCCAAGAGAACGGTTGAGGGCGATATAGGAATGCGATACAGCATCGGTGGTATAGTTGATGCCGCAGGCGTTGGCAGAATTTCGAGCCTTTCTGGCTTGTCTGCAGATCGCGTGAATTCCTTGGTCGATGAGCTCAGATCCAATACGGACAAGGTTCCGAACGGGGATGCCGAGCTTGAAGCTCTCGATTTTGCGCTTGCATCGGCTGCTATTGACGAGGCGGTGACTCGCCACGCGGGCACTATTTCAGAAACCTATACAATGATGGGTCTTACCTACGTTCAGGAGGGAAAGAACCTCACGAGCGTAAAGAACATCGTTGTCACAGGCGGTAGCCTTATACATACCAAAAGAACTGAGGAGATAGCGGCATTCGCCCTCTATTCTCCCACTCACCCACAGTCGCTTCGCCCCAAAAAGGCAACGGTTTGGGTGGACAGAACCTACATACTCGCCGCAATGGGACTTTTGTCGTCCTACTATCCCGAAGCGGCTCTCAGAATAATGAAAAAGGAGCTCCAGTGTTATGGACATTCAGAATAAGCGTCTTAGCGACGAAGAATTTTTCAAGCTGCGCCAGGAGGTGCTTGGTCAGTGGCCCACAGGTAAGGATGTAGACCTCGAGGAGGCGGTTGCTTACCACAAGGCAATGCCCGAGACCAAATGCTTCTCCAAGAAGCTTCTCGACGCAAAGCGCGAGGGCAAGACTCTCGTTCAGCCCCGTGCCGGCGTACCCGTAGTAGAAGAACACATCAAGCTTATGAAATACCTCGAGGAGTTCGGTGAGGCTGACCTTCTGCCCACCACTATCGACTCCTACACCCGTCAGAACCGCTACGTTGAGGCAGAGAACGGCATAGCAGAGTCCATTCGCCTTGGCAGAGCTATGATGAACGGATTTCCCGCAGTTAACCACGGTGTTGCAAAGTGCCGTCAGGTCATCGAAAGCGTCGGTGTTCCTATGCAGGTTCGTCACGGTACTCCCGATGCTCGCCTTCTGACTGAGATCGCTTATGCAGGCGGCTTTACCAGCTACGAGGGCGGCGGTATCTCCTACAACCTTCCTTACTGCAAGAATATCCCCATGGAGCGCACCATTCGCGACTGGCAGTACGTTGACCGTCTTACCGGTCTTTACGAGGAGATGGGTGTTTCCATAAACAGAGAGCCCTACGGTCCTCTCACCGGAACTCTCGTTCCTCCCTGCATTTCCCACGCAGCAGCTATTATCGAGGCGCTCCTTGCAGCAGAGCAGGGCGTTAAGAATATCACCGTAGGCTACGGCCAGTGCGGAAACCTCGTTCAGGATATCGCAGCTATCAGAACTCTTGAGGAGCTCACCGATGAGTATCTTAAGAAGTACGGCTACGACGACGTTGAGGTAACCACCGTTCTCCATCAGTGGATGGGCGGTTTCCCTGCGGATGAGGCTAAGGCATTCGGCGTTATCTCCAGCGGTTCTCTTATCGCTGCGCTTTCCAAGGCAACCAAGGTTATCGTAAAGACTCCTCACGAGGCTGTAGGTATTCCTACCATGGAAGCAAACGCAGAGGGACTTCGTTGTACCAAGCAGGTTGTAAATATGCTTGCTGACCAGACCTTCACTGATTCTCGTCTTGATGAGGAGAAGGAAATCATCCGTCTCGAGACCCGCGCGATCGTTGACAAGTGCTTCGAGCTTGGTAACGGTGATATCGCTGTCGGCGTTTGCCGCGGTGTTGCTGCAGGCGTTCTTGACGTTCCTTTCGCACCCTGCCGTGCGAATGCAGGCATTATGCTTCCTTGCCGTGACAACGACGGTGCGGTTCGTATCCTTAAGACCGGTAACCTTCCGTTCTCCAAGGAGCTTATCGACTTCCACGCAAAGAAGATCGACGAGCGCGCAAAGGCAGAGAAGCGCGAGGCATCCTTCCAGATGGTTGTTGATGACGTTTATGCTATCGGTAAGGGCCGTCTTGTAGGCCGTCCCAAGTATTGATTATAAAATATACATAGGAGCTATACATTATCATGAAGATCACTAACATTGTTTGCTCTGCGGGCCGTACCGGATTTTACTTCGACGACCAGAGAGCTATAAAGAACGGTGCCGGCCACGATGGCGTATTCTACGTAGGCGATCCTGTTACTGCAGGCTTTAAGTCTATCCGTCAGGCTGGTGAGTCCATCTCCGTAATGATCGTTCTTGAGGACGGTCAGATCGCATTCGGTGACTGTGCAGCAGTTCAGTACTCCGGTGCAGGCGGACGTGACCCTCTCTTCCTTGCAGAGGAGTTCATTCCCGTTATTGATAAGTACATCAAGCCCCAGCTTGTTGGCAAGGAGGCTGACAACTTCCGTAGCCTTTGCGCTATGATGGAGGCTATTGAGATCAACGGCAAGCGTCTTCACACCGCTATCCGTTACGGCCTTTCTCAGGCTATTCTCGATGCAGTAGCAAAGGCTACCGGCAGACTTATGTGTGAGGTTGTTGCTGATGAGTACGGTTGCACCGTAACCGAGAATCCCATTCCGATCTTCACCCAGTCCGGTGACGACCGTTACAACAACGCAGATAAGATGATCATCAAGGGCGCGCAGGTTCTTCCTCACGCACTTATCAACCACGTTGAGACTAAGCTTGGTACTAAGGGTGAGAAGCTCGCTGAGTACATTGGCTGGCTTCGCGACCGTATCCTTGATAATAGAGAGGATCCCGATTATCTTCCCGTAATGCATATGGACGTTTACGGAACTATCGGCGCAATCTTCGGAAATAACAACTACAAGGCTATGGCGGACTATATCGAGGAGCTTGGCAAGATTGCAAAGCCCTTCCACCTTCGCATCGAGGGTCCTATGGACTGCGATACCGATAGAGAGACTCAGCTCGTTGCTCTTGCGGGACTTACCAAGGAGCTTGACGACCGTGGATGCGACGTAGAGCTCGTTGCTGACGAGTGGTGCAACACCCTTGAGGATATCAAGCTCTTCGCTGACCACAAGGCCGGCCATATGGTACAGATCAAGACTCCCGACCTTGGCGGTATCAACAATACCATCGAGGCAGTTCTTTACTGTAAGGAAAAGGGTATCGGCGCTTACCAGGGCGGTACCTGTAACGAGACCGACAGATCTGCACAGGTTTGCGTACATTGCGCAATGGCAACTCAGCCCGTTCAGATCCTTGCAAAGCCCGGCATGGGCGTTGACGAGGGTTATATGATCGTCTACAACGAGATGAACCGTATAATCGCAATGCGCAAGGCTAAAGCAGCTAAGTAATTAAACATTTTAAAAGGCAGAGTCAATTACGGCTCTGCCTTTTGTCATCAAATCTAATTTAAAGTATAAATCTCCTTGTTTTACAGATACTAACAACACAGGAATCTGTAATTTAAGGAGATTTATATATATGAAAGCCACAGGAATTGTCCGCAGGATCGATGACCTCGGACGAGTTGTTATACCTAAAGAAATCCGTCGTACGATGCGAATACGCGAGGGCGACCCGCTTGAGATCTACACCGACCGTGACGGTGAGGTGATATTTAAAAAGTATTCACCGATCGGTGAGCTCCACGCATTCGCCACTGAATATGCCGAAACACTTCAGAAGACCTCCGGAATGCCGATATTTATTTGCGACCGCGATGCGATAATCGCTGTATCGGGCGCTTCAAAGCGCGAATATATCGATAGAAAAATATCAAGCTCGCTTGAAGAGATAATCGATTCTCGAGCGCTTTATCAGCGTGACAGCGGTAAGGAAACGATCGCTTTGACCGATGACGGCGGGCACTACGTAAGCTGCGCGATGCCTATCATTTCCGAGGGGGATATAACGGGTGCTGTGATCTCTGCGTGGCAGTATGACGCCCCCACAACCGACAAGATAGCAGATGCGGTAGAGTCGAAGCTTATACAAACTGCCGGAATTTTTCTTGGCAAACAGATGGAATCATAACAAACAAAAGGTTGCTACCACGGTAGCAACCTTTTGTATTAGCTAAAGGAAATATTAGCAGCAAGCGACGCCTTGAAATAAGCGATATAAGCGTTGCCGCGGTTAACGGTAAGCGTCTCTCCCATAAGGTTTTTAAATACAAGCTCACCGCTTTTTGTCGTTGACCAAACGAATTCGCAAAGTCCGCCGTTTGAAATGTAATATCCGCGCCCACCGGAAACTGTGTCTATTACAAGCTCGGTGCCGTCGGAGTTCTCGTATGTAGTCGCGTTCGCAAACAGGATAAACACGTTTTTAAATGATACGTTCTCGCCGGTGAGCATATCCATACGGCGGTTGTCGCCCTTGTAATAGAGATATTTACCGCTTCCTTCGTGATAGTAAAGATTAGTGGTGTTATCTGCGGAATAGGGAATACAAACCGTTGTAGCGTCGGTCACACCCGTTATACGCTCATCAGAAAAGGCGTAGGGTGCATCCTTGTATGTCGTAAGGTTTGCCGATGCTGACATCCTGTTTTCGGCTATATCGACCATATTCTCCGAGGTGTAGACGTAAAGCGTATTCTCCACGTAATAGCAATCTGAATATTGCGAAAGGTCAAGGACTATCTTGTCCGTTTCCCAAACGTTGTAAACGACCTTATCGTCGTTTCCGTATGAGATAACAACACCGCCAAAAAAGTTTGACATATTTGATATGAAGTTTCTTGTCGACTTGAGCGACCCGATCTTCCACATAACTTCCTTGTTCGTCGTGTACGCCAGCAGGCGCGAGGTGCCGTCCTCAATAGGGAACTCGATCATAAGATCTGATTTTGATACGCCGTAAAGTGGGCGCTGCGGATCTACGACAATTCCTTGCGGAACGGAGTTGTATTCCTCCTCCGTAACCCTTTCTCCCGTAATTTTGCTCAAAAAAATATCCTCCGGCTCGGGAGTGCTCGGAGGTGTCAATTCTTCATCTGATGATATGTTATTGTCGGTGTTGCCACCGCCGTTTGCGCTTGTGCCGTCTTTATTTTCATCGGCTTGGTCGGTATTGTTGCCGACATCACCGCTATCTGGCTGCGTTGGTGTGCTTTCTCTGCCACTTGCTGCAAAACCCACCGCCGAAGCAACGAGAATTGTAATAAGAAGCAGGGAAAGGAATTTGTAGAAACCTTTTAGCTTCAAGTTTTTCATTTTTACCTCCTTGCGTGCCTACGTAAGGCACGCACGCTTGAAAAATCAGACGCGACGCTCCAACCAAGCGTGAGCGGTCTCGAGTGCGTCTATAAGGCTCGTCGACATAATATTCTTCTCGGGCATAATAGAGCCGTTGGGGACGAGCTGTACTACTATTTTGTCGGGAATCATAGTTCCTTTTACTTCTTTTTCGCTCATTACGATCATATGAACGTGATATTTTGCTGACATATCGCCGTAGTAAATATCACCGTCGTGACGAACGAGCGGTCTACCCTTGTATTCAAGGAATTCTTCGTTAGTTACGCCTTCTGCGTTTAACATAAATTGACTCCTTTCTGTTTATTTGAAAACGACGGCGTATAAGTCCGTTTCGATAAAAGCATACCAAACTTGTCCGCGCTTGTAAATAGCTTCGACAAAACTTGTGCTTGTTAATATATCGACCTTATACGTCCTTCTTTACAAAAGGTGTCCTTTTGTAAATGCTTCCTGCGGGTGCCGGGGTCGGCTTTGTCAGCTGACTTACCGCATCAGCCTTGTCGGAGAGCGCCTTCTGCTTTACAGAAATAGCAGAGCAGGGGGCATCCGAGGGCCTTGTAAGCACCGAGAGGTTGCTCGATTTCTTGATTCTTTTAAGTAAAGCCTGACCAACTTTATCCATCGCAAGCACCTGCGTGTATTCGGGTAATGCTCTTACGTCGGAGGAGGTAACGCCGAGTAATGAGTACCAGATACCGCGCTTGATCCTGGCGGTGGTGTATTTCTTTGTTGCGGTAAGCTCTACCAAAGAGTTAATACTTGTTGCCTCAAGATTTTTGTTCTTAAGACGGTTATATAAACCACCGCAAACGTCGTGAATATCACGATCGTCGGCAGTGAAATTTAACGTGAATGATGCTGCAACCGCGGGATACAGAGCCTCACTGTCACAGGGAAATGCGCCTTTATTCTGTTCGCTTAAAATGCATTCAAATACATCTTTTGGAATAAAATCCTCGGCAGAATTCGAATTATCGGAAAATAAGTTTCTTATCGCCGTTGCACTTTGGATGCTACCTTGGGTGACGTTTTCCTCGTTGTAGTCAGCGCCTGTGCGCTTAATGGTAAAGGGAGCGATAGTGCTGCCAAGTGCGTAAAGCGCCTTGATATATTCAACAGCGAGAATGTTATTTGAGCTCGAGATGGGAGGCACTGTACCGTACACGTTTTTATACGCAAGCTCTCTGATCTCAGCGTATCCAAGGTTGTCACACTCGGTAGTGAGTCGTGCGATTTCTGCATCTATCTCGGGCGAGCACAAATTGCGCGCCGTTTCTTCAAGTAGCGTAATATCACCCGATTCGCTGCCAAACGCAATAACGTCTACAACACCGATCTCGTTTGCTATATGCACGCCTGCATTAGCGAAGAATTCTGCGCTCGACATCGAGTAGGGAAAGGGAAGCTCTAATACGAGGTTTACGCCGCAACGCACTGCAGATTCAGCGCGTGCCCACTTGTCCATTATTGCAATATCGCCGCGCTGTGTGAAGTTGCTACTCATTATCGCAATTATTGCAGTATCAGCACCAAAATGCTCACGGATCTTCTCGATCTGATAAAGATGACCGTTGTGAAAGGGATTATATTCCGATATTATTGCAACGGTTTTCATCAGCTTCCTCACTAAAGTTTATTTTTTATCTTGAAATACGGGAATTTTTGTTGTATAATGTATGAGTAATACAAATTTTAAGGAGAAGAATATGAAAGTTCTTGTTGTTAACGCAGGATCCAGCTCGCTTAAGTATCAGCTTCTTGACACCGATAGCGGCAACGTTCTTGCAAAGGGAAACTGTGAGCGTATCGGTATCGAAGGCTCCAGAATCATTCACAAAACCGCAGGAAGAGATGAATACATCAAAGAGACCGTGCTTGCAGATCACTCTGCCGCAACCCGTCTTGTTGTAGATACTCTTCTTGACGCAACTGTTGGTTGCATTAAGTCTGCCGACGAGATCGAGGCTATCGGCCACAGAGTCGTTCACGGCGGTCCTTACTTCAGCGGCTCTATGCTCGCTACTCCCGAGGTTATGGAAAAGCTCGAGCAGTGCACTTCCTACGCACCTCTTCACACCCCCGCACACATAATGGGTATCAAGGGCTGCACCGCAGCAATGCCCACCACTCCCCAGGTTCTCGTATTTGATACCGCATTCCATCAGACTATGTCGCCTGAGGTTTATATGTACGGTCTTTCCTACGATATGTACGAGGAGTACGGCATCCGTCGTTACGGTGCACACGGTACCTCTCACAGATACGTAAGCGGCGAGATGATCAAGATTATGGGCGGCAATCCCGAGGGCACTAAGATCGTAACCTGTCACATCGGTAACGGCTCGTCTATCAGTGCTGTAAAGGACGGCAAGTGCGTTGATACCTCTATGGGCTTTACTCCTCTTGAGGGCGTTATGATGGGTACCAGATGCGGTTCTATCGACCCCGCTATTGTAACCTTCATTATGGAAAAGAAGAACTACACCACTAAGGAAGTAGATAACTACCTCAACAAGAAGTGCGGCTTCGACGGCATCAGCGGCGTTGGCTCTGACTCACGTGACCTTGAGCGTGCAATTGGCGAGGGTAATGAGCGCGCTAAGCTCGCATACGATATGCTTTGCTACCAGATCAAGAAGTACATAGGTGCGTACTCCGCAGCTATGGGTGGCGTTAACGCTATCGTATTTACCGCAGGTATTGGTGAGCACTCTCCCATTATCAGAGAGACCGCTCTTGCAGGCCTTGAGTACCTCGGCGTTAAGCTCGATAAGGAGAGAAACACCTTCGGACACTCTTCCGTGCCCGTAAAGCTTTCTGCTGACGATTCTGCAGTAGCAGTTTATATGATCCCCACCAACGAGGAGCTCGTTATCGCACAGGATACCGCGCGCATCGTAAGTGAGATGAATGCATAATTTAACAAGAGCTCACGGCCTTAGTGTCGTGGGCTCTTATTATTTTAGCATATTAAAGTGTAAATGTCAAGAAACGACAGTGCAATAATTTAAAGTGAAAGCTTTTTCTTTATTTCTGACACGCAAACGCCGTATGCTTCGTCGTTTTTTGAAAAATCCATCGCTGCCGAGTATATCCTCTCGAGCTTAAAATGTTCCTCGGACGCCTTCTTAAATTCCTCGGCACTGCTCCAAAGCATCGCCTCACGCTCTCGCCACAAAAACTCCAAGCGATCCCTTTTCTCGCTTAAGCGCCTTTGGTCAAGAAAAGCAGACGTGTCTATGACCTTATCATCGGGAAATCTCGATGAACGCTCAGTTGTAAACGCAAGACCGCACGAGTGGATGAATACCGCATCAGCCTTCGTTCCGTCAGGTGCCGAAGGGAATAGGGTATAGTTCGCACCGATGCACCTCAGCTCATCAACCACACGCGCCATAAAGACGTACTCACTGCC
Source organism: Eubacteriales bacterium (assembly GCA_045634425.1). Lineage (GTDB taxonomy): Bacteria > Bacillota > Clostridia > Oscillospirales > CAG-272 > UBA1740. The sequence goes on from JAZRAF010000097.1 coordinate 45,336, forward strand.
ATAAACGCCAACTACCGAGTAAACCTCGCTTGCAATATTGCTTACCGTGCTAAGCGTGCTGAAGCCGTCCTTGCCAAATGCACTTTCAAGCCTGACATTCACGCTTCGGACTCCCGGTGTTACATCGTGCAACAGAGAGCGAATTTTATCCTCATCTTTCGAGCCGTAGATATCGTTTATCGTTGCGTCTGCCTTTTTTGTCAATTCACCTGCAATAGTCAGGTAGTCGTACGCGCACTTGTAGTAACCTGACTTCTTTTTGCCAAGCTCTTTAATCGTGTCAACGTTGCCCGCAAGTATTTCTTCATCCCAATTATCACCAAGATTTATAATTTTGTCGATCGCGCCCGGAAATATCGGATCGCGCGAGTGTGGGGAAGTGCCGTCTATCACCCCGATGCGGCGCTCTCCTTTTTTTATTATAACGCCGTCAAGCGATGCCGGATCCGAGGAGCAAAATATCGCCTCGCATTCGTCAACCTGTGTCTCAAGCTCCGCCAAAAGCCTTTTCATAAAGCTGCTTTTTCCCGTTCCGGGGCCACCCTTTAAAATGTAAAGAGAAGTGTACTCGCTAGGATCGAATATCTTATCAAAATAGCTTCTGAAGCCGCTATATCCGTTCGCCGCTGCAAAAAAAGAAAGCCTTGTAATTGCTGTGCTTTTGTTACTCATACGTAAAACCTCCGTGTTTTCTACTTTATTATATTATTTTCATATACTTTTGCTTACATTCTCTTGACTTTTTGAGGATAAATATTGTATAATAACTATGTATACAAATATAATGGGAGGTTATGTGCGATGATAGTTTTAGGTCTTGCAGGCGGAAGCGGCTCAGGAAAAACAACGGTATCTTCCTTGTTTTCAAAGCACGGTATAATGCCCGTAAATACCGATGAAATTTATCACGACCTGACCTCGTCGAAAACTGCGTGTCTTGCTTCTATCGTCGAGGAGTTTGGAACCGGTGTTCTGAACAAGGGCGGCACACTTGACCGCAAGGCTCTCGGTGCTATCGTTTTTTCAGATTCTGAAAAGCTGGGAAGGTTGAATACTATCTCTCATTATTACGTTTTATGCGCCGTGCGTGAAATAATTTCCGACGCGGAGGCTCGCGGATATTTCGGCGTTATCGTTGATGCACCGTTGCTTTTTGAATCCGGCTTTGACCGTGAGTGTGACGCTATCGTCGCAGTCGTCGCAGCTAAAGATAAAAGGGTAGAGCGAATCACAAAAAGAGATGGTATATCCGCCGCCGATGCAAACAGGCGTATCGCAAACCAGCTTTCTGATGAATTTCTTTCGTCGAGAGCAGATTACGTCATAACCAACAACTCGACCACAAAGGAGCTTACAGAGCAGGTCGAGCGCGTGGTTAGCTTAATTAAGAATAATAAATAAAGTGAGGATAAAATTATGTCAGAAAAATCTATTGGACAGAAAATGCTGGAGTCTCTCTCTTACAGCAAGAAAAACGTATTTGAAGAGGCTTCCGCCGAAAAGAACAAGGCAATCTACGACTATGCAGTCGGTTATATGAATTACCTTGATAACGCAAAGACCGAGCGCGAGGCGGTAGTTACGTCTATCGACATGCTTAAAAAGCAGGGATACACCGAGTATAAGATCGGCGACAAGATCGCAGTTGGCGACAAGAAGTATCTCAACCAGCACGGCAAGTGCCTTATCGCATTCAAGGTTGGTACCGATGATATCGCAACCGAGGGTATCCGTATTCTCGCGTCTCACATCGACTCCCCCAGAATCGACCTCAAGCAGATCCCTATGTACGAGGATGCAGGTATGTGCTTCCTTAAGACCCATTATTACGGCGGCGTAAAGAAGTATCAGTGGACCGCTATTCCTCTTGCACTTCACGGCGTTATCGTTAAGGCAGACGGCGAGGTAGTTGACGTTAAGATCGGTGACGAGGCAAACGATCCCATATTCTATATCAACGACCTTCTCCCCCACCTTGGTCAGCGCCAGGCCTCCGAGCCTCTTGGCAGTGCTATCTCCGGCGAGACCCTTAACATTCTCATTGGCGGACTTCCTTACGACGACAAGGACGTAAGCGACAAGATCAAGCTTACCGCGCTTTCTCTCCTTAACGACAAGTACGGCGTTACCGAAGAGGATTTCATTAGCGCAGAACTTTCTCTCGTTCCCGCATTCAACGCTCGTGATATCGGCTTTGACAGAGCACTTATCGGCGCATACGGTCACGATGACAAGGTATGCTCCTATCCCGCGCTTACCGCTCTTATCGAGGGTGACGCAACCACTAAGACTGTTATGGTAGTTCTCGCTGACAAGGAGGAGATCGGCTCGGTTGGTATGACCGGTATGCAGTCCGATATCCTTGTTGACGTTATCAACGAGATCTCCGCTAACCTTGGCAAGAACGGCGCAGTTGTTCGCGCTAACTCCAAGTGCCTCAGCGCAGACGTTACCGCTGCTTACGACCCCAACTTCGCAGACGTTTACGAGAAGAGAAACAGCGCTATGATCTCCTGCGGTACTACTATGAGCAAGTACACCGGCGCTCGCGGCAAGTCCTCCACCAACGATGCTTCTGCTGAGTTCGTTGGATTCATCAGAAGACTCTTCGCAGAGAACGGCGTTATCTGGCAGACTGCTGAGCTTGGTAAGGTTGATGCAGGCGGCGGCGGAACCGTTGCTATGTACATCGCAAACCACAACATCGAGACCGTTGACCTTGGTGTGCCCGTGCTTTCTATGCACGCTCCCTACGAGGTTGTTTCCAAGGCTGACGTATATTCCACTCACGAGGCATTCCTTGCATTCGTAAAATAGTTCCTCACTCAAAGATCGACAACATCGAATTTGAGGGAAGGGAAAATGATATTTAAAAAGTTAGAAAGAGCAGATGATCGTTACCGCGAGATAGAGCAGATGATCACTCTGCCGCACATAGTTTCAAATAACAAAGAATACTCCAAGCTTATGAAGGAGTATAAGTCGCTCACGCCTATAATTGAAAAATACCGTGAGTATAAGCAGGTTGAAAAGGAGCTCACCGAGGCTGACGAAATGATGCGCGATGCCTCGGTCGATCCCGACCTGCGCGAGCTTGCAGAGGAAGAATACAAAGAAAACAAGGAGCGCCTTGCGGTGCTTTTTGAGGAGCTTCGCATACTCCTGATCCCGAGAGATCCTAACGATGACCGTAACGTTGTTGTAGAGATCAGACAGGGCGCAGGTGGCGAGGAGGCGGCGCTTTTTGCTGCAGACCTTTACCGTATGTACTCTATGTACGCAACCTCAGAGGGCTTTAAAACCGAGGTCACCGTGCTTAACGAGACCGAGCTTGGTGGCATAAAAGAGATAAACTTTATGGTTATCGGCGACGGCGCGTATTCTAAGTTCAAGTTTGAAAGCGGTGTTCACAGAGTGCAGAGAATACCCGTGACCGAGTCAAACGGAAGAATACAGACCTCAACCGTTACCGTTGCGGTACTCCCCGAGGCTGAAGAGGTTGAGATCGAGGTTAACCCCGCCGATATCAAAATTGAGTCCTGTAAGTCGAGCGGTGCAGGCGGTCAGCATATCAACAAGACCGAATCTGCCGTCCGTCTCACTCATAAGCCTACGGGTATCGTTATCGAATGCGACCAGGAGCGTAGCCAGCTTCAGAACAAGGAGCGTGCGCTCAAGATCCTTTACACCAAGCTTTACGATATGAAGCAGCGTGCACAGGATGAAATGATAGCCTCAACACGAAAGAGCCAGGTTGGTAGCGGCGACCGCAGCGAGAAGATAAGAACCTATAATTATCCTCAGTCGCGTATCACCGATCACCGTATAAATAAGACGGTGTTTAACCTCGGTGCTTTCTTGAACGGCGATATGAACGATATAATTATCGACTTGATCTCTGCCGATACCGCAGAGCGTCTTAAGGGTGAGCAAAATGATTACTAATGTAATTAAAATTGCTGAAATTAACGAAAATTCGAGGGCAGAAATTGCCAAAGCGGCTGATGTTATCACATCCGGCGGACTCGTTATCTTTCCTACCGAAACGGTTTACGGCCTCGGTGCGGATGCTACGAATGCCGATGCGGTGAAGAAGATATACGTCGCTAAGGGCCGCCCCTCGGACAACCCCCTTATTATTCACATAGCTAATCCCGAAGAGGCTGAGGCATACACTTACACCGTTCCGCTTTATTATAAGCTTGCAGAGCGTTTTATGCCCGGTCCTCTTACCGTGATACTTAAATCCAAGGATACCATTCCCCACGCAACTCGCGGCGGCCTCGATACGGTTGCCGTAAGATGCCCCTCGAGCATTATCGCCCGCACGCTTATCGAGTGCGCAGGAGTGCCGATTGCAGCCCCCTCGGCTAATCTCTCGGGCACACCCTCTCCCACAAGCGCAGAGCACGTTATAGACGATATGATGGGCAGGGTAGACGTGATAATTGCATCCGACGACTCCGAGATCGGCCTTGAATCCACTATCGTAAATATCGAGGACGACAACACGTTGACACTCCTTCGCCCCGGTAAGATCACCGTGGACGATCTACTCACAGTTGTTGACGTCGTCAAGATCGCTGATTCGGTAACCGATAAGCTTGCTGAGGGCGCAGTTGCGCTTTCTCCCGGAATGAAGTATAAGCACTACGCTCCCAAGGCGCCGCTTATGCTCGTTGATTGCTCCGATGCAAAATATGAGGAGTTTATAAAAGAAAACAATGCGAATATGGTTGCTGTTCTTGCTTACACCGAGCAGCTCGATCGCATTCACTCGGCCGCGCCCGACGTCTATTGCTTTGACTTTGGCTCAAAGGACGACGAAGCGGACCAGGCCGCACGTCTGTTCTCGATACTCAGAGAAACAGACAAGCATTCCTTTACAGCTATTTACGCCCCGTTACCGAAAACAAGCGGAATGGGACTTGCACTTTATAACAGAATGATCCGTGCGGCAGCGCATAGGATCGTTAGATTGTGACGGTATATTTAATGGCAAAGAAGAAAACTAAGGTTGAAGACCCGAAGCTCAACGAAGCACTTCCGACAGAGCAGCCGATAACCGAAACGCTCGAGAAAAACTATATGCCTTACGCAATGAGCGTAATAGTCTCCCGTGCGATACCCGAGATCGACGGCTTTAAGCCTTCTCACAGAAAGCTCTTATACACGATGTACAAGATGGGACTTTTGAAGGGCCAGAAGATCAAGAGCGCAAATATCGTTGGTCAAACGATGCAGCTTAACCCTCACGGCGACGCATCCATATATGAAACTATGGTACGTCTTACAAGAGGACACGAAGCGCTCCTTCATCCCTTTATTGACTCTAAGGGCTCGTTCGGTAAGCACTATTCCCGTGATATGGCGTATGCTGCTTCCCGTTATACAGAGGCCAAGCTTGACACATTCTGCCACGAATTATTCTCGGGGATTGATAAGAACGCTGTTGATTTTGTGCCTAACTATGACAACACGACCACTGAGCCTACGCTTCTTCCCACAACCTATCCCAACATACTCGTTTCACCCAACCTCGGTATCGCCGTAGGTATGGCGTGCTCCATATGCTCGTTCAACCTCGTAGAAATCTGCGACGGTACGATCGCGCTTCTTAAGAATCCCAATACCACGATTGATCGACTTCTTGACATCATCAAGGCTCCCGATTTCCCGGGCGGTGCAACGATCCTTTACGACCGCGAGCAGATGAAGAATATCTACACCACCGGTGTCGGCAGCTTCAAAATGCGCGCTAAGTACGAGTACGTGAAGAAAGAGAACTGCATAGACATTCTCGAAATTCCTTACTCCTCGACTATTGAGTCTATAATGAAAAAAGCCACCGAGATGATAAAGCTCGGTAAGCTTCGTGAGGTTGCGGACGTCCGTGATGCTATCGACCTTAACGGCTTTAAGCTCACCTTTGATCTTAAAAAGGATGCAGATCCCGAGCTCGTTATGCAGAAGCTGTTTGCCGCTACCGAGCTTGAGAATAACTTTGACTGTAACTTCAATATACTCGTCGAGGGCACTCCGCTTCAGCTTGGTGTCAAGGAAATTCTCCTTGAGTGGATCAAGTTCAGAACTAAGTGCGTAAGACGCGAGCTTGAGTTTGACCTCGGCAAAAAGAGAGACAAGCTCCACCTGCTCGAGGGTCTTGCTAAGATCCTTCTTGATATCGACAAGGCCATCAGAATCATTCGTAAGACCGAGAAGGAAGAGGACGTTATCCCCAACCTTATGAAGGGCTTCGACATCACCAAGGTGCAGGCAGAGTACGTAGCGGAAATCAAGCTGCGTAACCTCAACCGCGAGTATATCATCAACCGTGTCAAGGAAATTGACAACCTTCGTGCTGAGATCGCCGATATGGAGGAGACCCTTAAGGACGAGATCAAGCTTCGCTATCTCCTTATTTCCTCGCTTCAGGATATAAAGAAGACCTATGGCAAGCCGAGAAAGACCGAGCTTGTCGAGAAGGAGAGCGTAGTTGCACCCGTTAAGAAGGACATCTTCTTCGAGAATTACAACTGTAAGCTCGTAATGACCCGTGCGGGTTATTTCAAGAAGCTTTCCGTACAGGCGGCACGCAACGCCGATGAGCATAAGCTTAAGGAAGGCGACTTCGTTATATACGAGGAGGACACCGATAACCGCGGCGACGTTCTGTTCTTTACCGATAAAGCGCAGATCTACCGTGTCAAGGTTGCTGACTTCGAGCTTTGCAAGGCATCCAGTATGGGTGACTACGTCCCGACTAAGCTTTCAATGGACGATGACGAGCACGTAATCGCTTGTAAGATGATCTATGAGCTTAATCCTAAGCATCATATGGTATATATCTTTGAAAACGGTAAGGGCGTCAGAGTTTCCCTCGGTGCTTACGAGGCAAAAACCAAGCGTCGCAAGATCACCGGTGCTTATTCTGCAGCATCACCGCTCGCAGGTGCCGTTTACGAGGGCGATAAGCCCGTTCAGCTGTTCATTCGCTCCGATGCAGGCAAGGGAATGCTCATAAAGAGCTCGCTTGTTCCTGATAAGTCTACGAGAACCGCCGCAGGTACACAAATTATGCAGATGCCCAGAAACAAGGGCAAGGTAGAGTTCGTTACCGATAGAATCGAGGAGCTCGGCGAGGATGCAACCAAGTGTCGCAAGCTCGCAATTCCCTCGACCGGCGTTTCGCTCGGACAGCTTACTTTTAAATTTTAAAAAACAAAATGCGCACTCGCTATGAGTGCGCATTTTATATTAGATCACGGTTTCAAACTTGTATCCAACGCCCCAAACGGTCTTAAGCGACCACTTGTCCGAAATGCCCTCGAGCTTCTCGCGAAGTCTCTTTACGTGCACGTCAACGGTACGGGAGTCGCCGAGGTAATCAAAGCCCCAAACCTTGTCAAGCAGCTGATTTCTTGTGAAAACTCTGTTGCAGTTGGATGCGAGGAAGTAGAGAAGCTCGAGCTCCTTGGGGGGAATGTCGATCGCCTTGCCGTTAAGCTTAAGCTCATACTTCTGAAGGCTGATCTCGATGTTTTCAAACTTAACGACCTCTTCGTCGTTCTTCTTGGAATGTGCGTTATAACGGCGCAAAACTGCCTTGATTCTTGCGGAAAGCTCCTTCATATCAAAGGGCTTAACGATGAAGTCATCGGCGCCAAGCTCAAGGCCAAGCACCTTGTCAAAAACCTCACCCTTTGCAGTGATCATAATAACGGGCTTGGGAGAGATCTCTCTGATCTCGCGGCAAACCTGCCATCCGTCCTTCTTGGGCATCATTATGTCAAGGAGAACGAGATCAGGCTCGTAAATCTTGAAGCAATTAAAGCCCTCAATGCCATCGTTGGCCGTCTTGACCTTGTAACCCTCGTTTTCAAAATAAATTTTAAGCATACCGCATATATTAACGTCATCGTCAATTATCAAAAGCTTGGTATCCATATTTTCCTCCTTGAAATTATTAACATTGTTAAAAAACTGAAAATCTTAACAATTACATTATACTCCAAAAGTGTGTAGATGTCAAGAATAAATTATTAACTTTTATCGCTTATATTTTTACATATTTTGATAAAAGCAGGGAAGCGCAGTACTGTTGCACCATCCAACGGTAATTCACCTGCTATTTTTTTGTATATTGACTGGGTACTATATATTTTTTACCGTTAACTATTGAAAAATCAATAAAAATGTATTATAATATATTGATTGTAAAAAAACAAACCGAATAAGAAAGTAGGAATTTAAATATGAAGCTCGGTATTGTAGGACTTACTAACGTAGGAAAGAGTACACTTTTTAACGCTTTGACAAATGCGGGTGCAGAGTCCGCTAACTATCCCTTCTGCACGATAGATCCTAACGTTGGTATCGTTATGGTGCCCGACAAGAGACTTGACAAGCTTGCTGAGATGTACAAGCCCGAAAAGTTCACCCCCGCTGTTATAGAATTCGTTGATATCGCAGGTCTTGTTCGCGGTGCATCTAAGGGTGAGGGTCTTGGTAACAAGTTCCTTGCAAACATCCGTGAGGTTGATGCAGTAGTACACGTAGTTCGCTGCTTCGAAAACAATGACATCATCCACGTTGAGGGCTCTATCGATCCTCTTCGTGACGTTGAGACCATCGACATTGAGCTTATCCTCTCCGACCTTGAGATCGTTGAGCGCGCTATCGAGCGCACCACCAAGGCAGCAAAGAGCGATAAGAAGCTTCTTGACAAGCTCGCAGTGCTTGAAAAGGTTAAGGCTGGTCTTGAGGAGGGCAAGTGCGCTCGTGCACTCGGTCTTGATGCCGAGGAGTGCGCTTACATCGAGGAATCCCGTCTTCTCACTCTTAAACCCATTATTTACGTTGCAAATATCTCCGAGGGCGAGGTAGGCGGCGATTACGAGCAGAATCCCGGCTACATCAAGCTTAAGGCACACGCCGCAAGCGAGGGCAGCGAGATCATCGCAGTCAGCGCACAGATCGAGGCAGAGCTTGCAGAGCTCGAGGGCGAGGAAAAGGCAACCTTCCTTGCAGACCTTGGCATCGAGGAAAGCGGTCTTGACAAGCTTATTAAGTCCGGCTATGCGCTTCTTGGCCTTATCAGCTTCCTTACCGCAGGTGTAAAGGAAGTTCGCGCTTGGACAATTAAAAAGGGCACGAAGGCTCCCGGCGCTGCCGGTAAGATACATACCGACTTTGAGCGCGGATTCATTCGTGCCGAGGTTGTTTCCTTCGACGATCTCGTTCGCGAGGGCGATAGAAACAAGGTTAAGGAAAAGGGACTTCTTCGTAGCGAGGGTAAGGAATACGTTATGAAGGACGGAGACATCGTTGAATTCTTATTCAACGTATAATTCCAGCTTTTCGGGTGAGTAGATCAGGTCCGTTCCGTTAGCGTTGTAATACCTTACCGTTTCGGCGGGCAGGGTGACGTTCTTGCCCGATATGACAAGCCTTTCAAGGTCATCGACCTGATATATAAACCTATAATCCGAATACGAATTACCGTGGCGACCAAGGATCAGGGTATTACATCCCTCAATCAACGGAAGCGCCACGTTTTTCGTATCGTTTTCAAGCATTCCCGATGAGAGATATGTATAAAACTGATCGTGATAAAGAATCGTAAGCGCACGCTTATTTGTGTCAGCCGAGCGATATGCGAAGAAGATATCAAACTCGCCGCAGGATATAAATTCATCCGTGTTATAAAAGTGGAATTCCGCCTTTGATCCCGCGTTTTCTTTGACGATCTTTTCAGCAAGCACAAGCTCACTCTCGTGCTGCGGCAATGGTAGATATATCTCCTTGACGTAAATAGCACCTACAAGCTTGTCAACTGCTGACGGCGTGTTCGACGAGTAGGTTGTGAAAACGTAAGAATCGATCTCGGTTATGCCATTCTCCTGAAAATCAGATGCGCCGAATGACACCGCCTTTGTGCTAGGTGTTGTGAGGTCCAGCAGGGAAATATTGCCGCCGTCCTGCATCACGATAAACTCGCCGCTTTCGTTAAGGGCGTACTCAAATTTACGGGCGCTTTTCGAATAAACAGAGCAAGAAAATGCGGTGACGAAAATAACAGCAATCATACCAACAAGGAGCGTTACGGCGCCCCTTTTTCTTTTTATATCGAGTATCGCAAAAGCCAAAAATGCAACGGAAAACACAACAAGCAATATTGTTATAATTGCATATTCTGCCGAAATATAAATACCGTTAATTGAAGAAATAGTTCTGACACTACCTGTTATAAAGCTACCGAACGGTGACGCAATACTGCCAAGCGAAAGAAAACGTCCGCATATCAAAAGAAGGATGCCGAGATACATATAAATCTCGATTATTATGCTATATATCGGCGTTGTAACGGTCGCAAGCAAAGAGAAATTTTCAAAGGTAAATGCGCTCACAAGAAAGGTTCCCGCAAAGGCAAATACCGATATCAAAACAGGCAAAGCAAGTGTGCGGAACAGCCTAACCTTAAAGGTTGCCTTACCGGTGTTCCTGCCGGTCTCCTCGTAGAACTCAAGGAATAAGAGTATGCCGAGCGTTGCAAACGCGGAGAGCCAAAGGCCTATATCAAATGCGGCGTAAGGCTCGATAATAAGTATTACCGTAACTGCAATAAACAGCGAGGTTATCGAATCCGCACGGTGCGAAAGCAGGAATAAGAGCGACGTAACTATGAGCATAATGCCCGCACGCATAACAGAGGCAGGGAAGCCGGTCAGCGCCATATATGCAAGCACAAATACAATTTGTATTATCTTACGCGGCTTTTTCATTATACCAAGCTTTGATAAAAGCATCTCAATTGCAAATGTGATGATTGCAAGATGCATTCCGCTAAGTGCAAGCACGTGCGAGAGCCCAACTCTTGCAAAATCGTGGCGCGTTTCGCTCGAAAGGTATCCGCGCTCGCCGAGCAAAAGGGCGCAAAGCAGACCGCCGCCCTCGGCGTCAGAGGAGGCAATAATGCGCCTGCAAAGTGCATCGCGGTAATTGCTGATCTTAGTCTTAAGCGTCAAACCGGCGTATTCTACGTGCTCAATCGAGGAAATATCCGCTAGGATTGCGGAATAACCGTTCGCGCGATAGTATGACGCCGCGTCAGAATCAAACTCGCTATCAATTGATTTTACAGAGCCTGTAACCTTTACACGCGAGCCGTGCGAAATATTCGCGCTCTCTTCAAGCGTTAAGAATGTAAAAACCGTGCGACCTCTGTATCTTTCGCCGTTCACGGACTCTAACTTGATAGCGATATTCCTGCCGTATGACTGCGACTCACACTCGGTAACAACGCCCGATATCTCGACCTCGCCGTCAAATTTCTTGTCAATGCGGTGATATACGTCAAAACAAAGAAACGAGCACAGGCATCCAATCATGATCGCTACGGCCGAGATTACCGTCAAAATGCGGCCTTTGAACTCCCGCAAGGGAGCAAAGATAGCAAATAACAGCAAAAGTGCGCCTATACTTGATATAGTGATCTTGAATGCTGTGCTCGAGGCGGAGAAAAAGACAAAGCCGCCAAGCAGCATACAAAGTATCAAGCTTAACGGTCTTTTGTCAAAAATTTTCATTTTTACTCCTCTGGCTATCCAGAGCCTTGATTATTTATTGTGTTTGTATTCGCAGCCCTTGGGAAGCACGAAATTAACGCCGTTCGGAACAACGGTAAATTCCATACTCTTAGCTCCCTTTATCTCACCGTCTATACAGATCGGTATGGGCTCCTCAAATTCCATCTTAAAATGGTTAACCTGCTTGTGGGTGATTACCTTAAGCGCGCGCTTGCTTTCAAGGTGCGTGCCTTTTTTGTAAGATCCAACCAAGGTAAAGAACTTGGGCAGGGAAACCTTGTCTATGGCGCAAACGTCCATAAGGCCGTCATCAAGCTTTGCGCTGGGCAGGGCACAGAAGCCACCGCCGCAGAAACGGCCGTTTCCGATAGCAGTAAGGGTGAAAAGCTGCTCGACAACGGTGCCGTCGTCGTGAATGATTCTCATCTTCGTGCCTATTTTGCGGAAGCAAACGACTGCAACGCCGGCTATGTAAGAAAAGCTCGCAGGAATAAACCACTTTTTCTTAAGCTTCTGCTGCTCCTTAGCAACCGCACAGTCAAAGCCGATGTTTACCATATTGACACAATACGTGTCGTTGCATCTGATAAGGTCAACGGACATAGTGCCGCCGTCTATCTGTGCATTTATATCCTCGAAAAGTCTTTTATTCGTGAAATTACGAACAAAATCATTACCCGAGCCGCTGGGAATAACGCCAAATTCAACGTTATCGTTGCAGGGGGCGCTGTTAACGATCTCATTGATCGTTCCGTCGCCACCAATGCAGATAAAACGCTGTCTTTCCTGAGCGTTTCTTACCATCGAGGCAACGTATTCGGTTGCATCTCCGGGGCAGGTGGTGTAATAAATATGATAATTAAGGTGTCGCTCGCGGCAGGACTCCTTAATCGTCTCTTCAAAATGTCTATGTTTACGCTTTCTTCCCGATTTTGGGTTGAGAATAAAGTGATATATCATTTAATGCCTCCGATTGGAAACAATCGTATTTAATAATTAGGTAAGCGCAGTAACTACACTTACATCTAAGTATAACAAATAATATATATTTTGTCAAGAAATATCGACATTTTTGTTAATATCAGGACTTTAAGTTGCTTTTCTGTGCGGAACGGATAAAGTCGTAGTAGGCTTTTGCCGCCTGCTCGGTCTTATTAGTTCCAAATTCGTAATATTTCTTGCCAATCAGATCTGCAGGAAGATAAGTTTGCTTTACATAATTGTTTTCGTAGTTGTGAGGGTAGAGATAACCCTTGAACTGCGGCGACTGCAGGTGCTCGGGGATGTGAATGCCCTTGCCTTTCTCAATATCCTCCATAGCTGCGTGATATGCAAGATAGGAGCTATTTGATTTGGGCGCCGTTGCAAGCATACATACAGCGTTTGCAAGTGGGATCGCCGCCTCGGGAAGTCCGATCATCTTAGCACTTTCAACGCAGGAATAGGTGATACTGGCCGCAAGAGGATAAGCAAGTCCTATATCCTCGCTCGCAATTACGAGAAGCCTTCTGCAAGCCGAAAGAAGATCACCGCCGGCAAGTATCTTTGCAAGATAGAACACAGCCGCATCAGGATCGGATCCGCGGATAGACTTCTGCAAGCAGGAGAGAAGATCGTAATGAACGTCACCGTTGCGATCGTAATGTCCGACAACGCTCGGCATGAGGGTTGCAAGAGTGGATATTTCGATCGTTTTTCCGGATACGTAAAACGCATTTTCAAGCATACAAATGCTCATACGTACGTCACCGCCCGCAGCACCTGCTATTGCGCGAAGCACCTCGGTTTCCGCGGTCTTTGAGTCTGAAAAGTCGGCATTTAAAGCCGCAAGCGCACGCTCGAGAGTAGGAATACAGTCCTCGGGAGTTACAGACTTGAACTCAAACACGGATGAGCGCGAGAGCAGAGCGTTGTAAACGCAATAGTAAGGATTCTCGGTAGTCGATGCAATAAGCGTGATCTTACCGTTCTCCATAAACTCAAGCAGGGATTGCTGCTGCTTTTTGTTGAAATACTGGATCTCATCAAGATAAAGCAGCGTTCCGTTGCTCGCAAGCATACTGTCGGTTCCCGCAATAACGTCCTTAACGTCCGCAAGAGATGCGGTAGTCGCATTGAGCTTGTACAGCTGCATTCCCGAGCTTGCCGCGATGATATTAGCCACCGTGGTCTTGCCCGTGCCGGGAGGGCCGAAAAATATCATATTGGGTATTCTGCCGACGTTTGTAAGCTTACGCAGAATGCCATTTTCAGATACTAGATGTTTCTGACCTGCAACCTCATCAAACGATGTCGGGCGCATACGGTCAGCAAGAGGTTTGATTGCCATTTTTTCTCCAATCACAGATTTAATTATGAAATAGTGGATGCACGGGGCGCAAGGTAACGCTCAAGCTCCACGCGTAATCTTTGGTTTTCTTCTTTTTCAAGCTCCGGGTCATCGGATACAAGAGCTTTAGCAGCAGAGAATGCCGCAGTGAAAAGATCGGTATCGTCGCACATAGTCGCAAGCTTGAATTCAAATCCGCCGCTCTGGCGCAAGCTTTCGCCGTCGGCAGAAGAGAAGAAGTCGCCGGGGCCGCGAAGCAAAAGATCCTTTTCGGCAATCTCAAAGCCGTCGTAGGTCGTCTTCATAACGTCAAGGCGGGCATCCGATTTTTCGGATCTCGTGCCTGCCACAAGTACGCAATACGACTTCCTCGTTCCGCGTCCAACACGCCCGCGAAGCTGGTGAAGCTGAGAGAGTCCGAAGCGCTCGGCATTCTCGATAACCATCAGGGAAGCGTTGGGAACGTTGACGCCGACCTCAATGACCGTAGTGGATACAAGAACGGACACTTCACCTGACGCAAATCGGCGCATTATCTCGTCCTTTTCCTGTGCCTTCATCTTGCCGTGCAGACAAGCCACTTCAATGCCGCCAAGCTTCTGCCTCAAAAATTCTGCGTGTTCTACCGCATTCTTCATATTCTTTGCGCGAGTAGCAAACTCTTTGTTGAGTATTGCATCCGCGCCGACTGCGTTCTCTTCTTCCTCATTCGGAGGCTCGATTGACGGGCATACAACGTAGCATTGACCGCCTGCGAGAACCTGGTTTTTAACAAAATCAAGAAGCCTTGCACGGTAGCTTTCATCGACAACGAACGTGTCAACTCTGAGCCTGCCCTTAGGCATCTCTTTGATCCTCGAAACGTCAAGGTCGCCGTACATAGCCAGCGCAAGAGTACGGGGAATGGGTGTCGCACTCATAACGAGCATATGCGCGCGCTCAACTCTGTCCTTGAGCACCGCACGCTGATTAACGCCAAAGCGATGCTGCTCATCAGTAATTATCAAGCCAAGATCTGCAAACTCAACCTTGTCCGAGATTATGGCGTGCGTGCCGATAAGCACCCGACACCTTCCGTTTGATACTGCTTCGTAGATTCTGCGTTTTTCCTTTTGCGTAGTAGAGCCAAGTAAAAGCTCAACCTCTACGCCAAGAGCAGAATAAAGTCGTTTAAGATCGTTGTAATGCTGGCGCGCAAGTATCTCGGTCGGCGCCATCAAGGCAGACTGATAACCCGATTTTGCGGCAATATACATCGCAATCGTCGCACAAATCGTCTTGCCTGAGCCAACGTCACCAACAACGATACGCGCCATCGGTGATATCTTGCCATCAACGCCGATAACGGTGTCCTTATATATGTCGTTGACGGTTTCCTTCTGTGACGAGGTAAGCTCGTAAGGCAAAAGGGACAACAAGGGCCTGATGTCACACGGCGCAAACCTAATGCCGACCCCTTTACTTTTTTGCCTTGCTGCCTTTGAAATGCTGATACCGAAGTAAAGCATCTCATCAAACGCAAGCCTCTTAAGGGAGGTTGCTAACGCCTCGGCATCGGCGGGGAAGTGCACGTTCTTAAGTGCATACGAAAGCGTAGGCAGCTTGTTTGAAAGTCTGACACTCTCGGGCAGTGGGTCTTTTATATCGGGCAAGGTGGCTTCGAGTGCCACTCTCATTATCTTTTCAATGAATTTTGAATTGATTCCGCTTGTCAAAGGATATATCGGCACGAACTGCGCAAGGTCAACTCCCTCAACGTACGGCTCGTATTTCGGGTTGGTAAGCTGAAGCGAGCGCTTTACAAGCGAAAGTCGACCCCAGAATCTGAACTGCGAGCCGGTGTGGAAGGTATCCTTAACGAAAGGCGCATTGAAAAACGATATCTCGACAGCACCCGTTTCATCAAATGCACGGAATTTAGTTATGGTAAGACCGCGCTTAAGAGCAAAGCTCTTCGGCTCGGATGCAACGGTAAGGATAAAGCCGTAATTAGCCTCGGTATCAGCCGCAGCAAGGGGAAGCACGTTGCCGCGCTCCTCATAAAAACGTGGAAAATGATATACGAGGTCACGGAGCGTGAATATTCCAAGTCGCTGTAGCTGTTTTTCTCTAGTAGGGCCAACGCCTGATATTTGCGATACAGGACCGTCGGGCATAAGCTTAGTCATACGCTTTCCTCCAAACCTCGTTTTCTAATATTTTACAACATTTTCTAGCGTATTGCAATAACTATTTATAAATTATTCTGGTACCGGTCAAAACAATTTACATTATTTTCATAAAAAAATCTGAGATTTCCTTTACAAATACGCGCGTGTATGTTATAATTAATAGAATAAATAAAGAAAATGCACTTTTATACGCTTATGAATCACGAAAGGGAGGATAGTATATGTCCAATAAATCTGGCTTTTCGGATAAGAAAAATATACCGTACGTTTCAAGAGTCGAGCTTGCTATATGCGTTACTCTTGCTTGCGTAAACATATTGCTCTTTGCTTTGTTTTCTATTTTTGCAAGCAAGGTGCACCCCGCAGTATACGCCTTTGCATTCACCGCACTTTACCTTATCGAGGTTGCGATAGTAGGTGTTCACCGCGCATCAAACGCTACCGTCGAGAATAACACCGATATCCACGAGCTTCTTATGGAGAACGGCAGCGTAGTTTTAAAGAACTCGCTTTCCCCAATCATCGCACTTGATGCAAACGGCCGCATCCTTTGGTATAATGACGCTATGCGTCAGATCATCCCTTACGATGACACCGTTATCGGTGAAAATATAGACGAGCTTATCGGCGACGACGTTAAGGACAGCCTTTTCGCATCTGAGCCCGTCAAAATCGGTGGCGGAGTTTACAAGACCGAGGGCTTTACCGTTTCGCAGGAAAACGGCGGCCTTTACGTTATTATGCTCACCGACGTTACCGAGCTTCGCAAGCTTGAGAAGTCCTACGCCGACGAAAGAGTAGCGGTTGCTTATATCGCCATCGACAACGTCGAGGATGCACTTCAGTACGTTCGCGAGGAGTATCGCAACGCCGTTTCGGTTGTTGACAGCAAGATAAAGGCCTGGGCTACCTCTGTAAACGCAGTTTTAAAGTCCTACGACAACGATAAGTATATAATGCTTTTCGACTCGAAGTATCTTGACGAGTTCATCGCAAACAGATTCGCGATCCTCGATACCATCAGAGATACGAGAATAGATGACAGTATGTCCGTTACCGTTTCGATAGGTGTTTCAAGAATTAAAGGAACACTCGCAGACAGGGAAGCGGCAGCTAAGGAAGCTATCGATATGGCGCTTCAGCGCGGCGGTGACCAGGCAGTTTACAAGACCGAGGACTCCATCGAATATTACGGCGGACGCACCAAGGCTGTTTACAAGAGATCAAACGTTCGCTCCAGAACCTTCGTTGCACAGCTTGCATCCCTTATTGCAAGATCGGATAACGTTATCGTAATGGGCCACAGATACGGCGACTTTGACTCCTTTGGAGCATCCGTAGGTATTGCAAGACTTTGTATGCTTTGCGGCGCAAAGACCAACATCGCAATCGATATGCGTGACAAAAACCTCGAGCCCTGTATCCGTATGCTTCAGGAAACCGAAACCTACGAGCAGATGTTCGTGGATAATGCCGAGGGCCTCGACCTTGTCGGTCCCGACACTCTCGTCGTTCTCGTTGACCACAGTACCCTTGAACGCTCTCAGTTTGCGAACATCTCAAACAAGGTAGAGAAGATCGCGGTTATCGACCACCACAGAGCCGCAGATGCGCTCCATCCCTCTATCAAGCTTTCCTACATCGAGCCCTCTGCATCCAGTGCGTGTGAGCTTGTCGGCGAAATGCTAGAAAACGCAATCAGCTCGCGTAACCTTATCAAAGAGGTTGCGGATATGCTTCTTGCAGGTGTTCTTCTTGATACCAAGCAGTTTACAAGAAACACCGGCACACGCACCTTTGGTGTAGCACAGTATCTTCGTAGCGCAGGCGCAAGCCCTCAGGACGTAAATAACCTGTTCAAGGCTAATCCCGCCGACCTCTCTAAAGAGGCTCGCTTCCATACCGCAATTACCACCTACCACGGCAATATTGCGATATCCTCCTGCGACGGTGATACCGATGATTCTTACCGTATAGTAGCCTCGAAGGCGGCTGATAAAATGCTTTCGCTTCGCGGTATCGATGCCGCATTCACACTCGTTAGAATTGGTGAGCAGGTGCACATCTCCGGCCGTTCTAACGGTACTATTAACGTTCAGCTTATTCTTGAAAAGCTCAACGGCGGCGGACACTTTGACGTTGCCGGCGCACAGGTTACCTCCGACTCGGTAGAAACCGTGCTTATCTCGCTTAAGAATAGCATTGATGATTATCTCGAATTGTAATTTAAGGAGCACGAAAATGAAAGTAATTTTACTTTGTGACGTAAAAGGTCAGGGAAAGAAAGACCAGATCGTAGAGGTATCCGACGGATACGCACGCAACTTCCTTTTCCCTCAGAAAAAGGCTATTGCCGCAGATGCAAAGGCAACCAACGAGCTTAAGAA
>JAZRAF010000098.1:0-5779 GCA_045634425.1 Eubacteriales bacterium
AGAACGGGGGGTATGCCAGGGAGCGGCGGATCTCTATCTCGCCGCGGTAAAATTCGTCGTAGTTTTGCGTGCAGGCGAGCTTGATTATCTCGTGCTTTGGCGAGTAGGTTTGGATAACGGCGACACCGTTATCGCTTGCACGGCCCGCACGGCCTATTACCTGCGTTAAGAGGGAGAATGTCTTTTCCGACGCGCGGAAGTCGGAGAGGTAAAGAGAGGTATCGGCAAGCACTACGCCGACGAGGGTGACCTTTGGAAAGTCGTGACCCTTGGCGACCATCTGTGTGCCGAGGAGTATATCGTGATTTCCCTGACGGAAATCGTCTATCATTCTATCGTAGGATTGCTTTGCGCCCGTGGTGTCGGCATCCATACGCATCACGCGCATATCGGGGAGATACTCGGCGAGTGCGCCCTCGACCTTCTGTGTGCCGAAGCCGAGGAAGGGGAGGCTCTCAGAGGAGCAGGACGGACATTTACGGGGTGCGGGCTCGGCGTGTCCGCAGAGGTGGCAAAGGAGTCTGCCGCCGTTTGCCGACGAGTGGTAGGTCAAGGATACCGAGCAGCGCGGACAGGTTATGACCTCGCCGCAGGACTTACAGCTTATCTGGCTGTTGTAGCCGCGCCTGTTGAGGAATAGGATAGCCTGACGGTCGTTGTCGCGCACGTCCTCGAGCGAGTGCAGGAGTCTGTCGCTTATGGGGGTGAGGTTGCCAAGGCGCATTTCCTCACGCATATCGACGATGACCGCATCGGGCAGGCGGAAGCCGCCGTAGCGCTCACGCAGGGGAACGAGGGTGTATTTACCCTGCTCTGCTTTATAAAAGCTTTCGAGCGAGGGGGTCGCGGAGGCGAGCAGCATAAGCGCATTATTCTTGCCTGCGCGGTAGGCGGCAACGTCACGCGCGTGGTATTTCGGGTCGCTTTCGGACTTGTAGGTATGCTCGTGTTCCTCGTCTATTACTATCATTCCGAGATTGGAAAGGGGCGCAAAAACCGCAGAACGTGTGCCGATTACGAGGTCCACGTCACCACGGCGGATGCGGCGCCAGGCATCAAGTCGCTCACCCTGTGAGAGTGAGGAATGGATGACTGCGACACGCTCGCCGTATCTTTTACAAAAGATGCCGACGGTCTGGGGGGTGAGGGCGATCTCGGGCACCATCATAATGACGCTCTTACCGTCCTCGATGACCTTATCAATGGTCTTCATAATGACCTTGGTCTTACCGCTTCCCGTCACTCCGTACAGGAGCGCGGCGCGGGGGGCGGGCTCGAGATAGAGCCCCTCGATAGTATCGTACGCCGCCATCTGAGCACGGCTTAGGACTATCGGCGTCGTATCCCTCTCGCTTGCGTATTGGGCGTAGGGGTTACGGATAAGCTCACTTTCGGTGATCTCTATTATTCCCTTTTCGACGAGTGCGGCGACGTTCTGCGAGCTTACGCCGGGCAGGTCGCGCACGAGGGTATAGTCGGCCGAGCCGATGTCGAGAAGGTAGCGGATAACACTCTTCTGTCCCTCGCTTCTTATACCCCCCTTGCCGCTTGTGATAAGCAGGGTGGTTGCCGCGGCTTTATCAAGCTTCAGGTGGCAGGTGCGTGAATACTTCACGTTGAGGGTATCGGAGAGCGCGCCGGGGGCGAGTACGGTCCTTGCGGCCTCGCCAAAGGTGCAAAGGGTGTATTCCTTTAAAAACAGACATAGCCCGAGCATTTCATCCGTCAGGGGAGGACGGTCGGTAAGAACCGAATGCACGGGCTTTATGCTTGCGCCCTCGGAATCCTCCTTAACGCGCACGACTACTCCAAGGCGGAGCTTGTCGGCACGTCCGAACGGAACTCTGACTATACAGCCACGCTCGGTGTCGGGGGTGGCGAGGTAGTCAAAGGCGCGGTCGATGTGATACGGCGCGTCAAGTATATAAACCTCACAATACATTCCGTATCACTCCTTTTTTCAAAATTTCTTATTTTGCGGTGGGCTTGTGGAGGCTGAATCTGCCGCTCTCGAGCTTTGCGATAGCGATCTTAACTGCCTTCTGATCCTTGTATTCGGGATCGATGAGGGCGGAAAGGGACTTCTCGGTCATGTGGTTCTCGATAAGCTTCTGTGCCTTTGCTCTCATTTCAACGTACTCGTCGGTAACGATGCGCGCGCACTTTGCAACGCCGAGAACTACCTCGTAGCGGTTGAGCTCGCCGTGTGCGAGGGTTTCAATGGTAGGATGGATCATTTTTTCTATCTCACTTTCAATTATTAATCTTCGGGGTCTTCCTCACCGTCGGCAACGTCGCTTGCAAGACGGTTGGTGATGGTTTCAGCCTGGATGGCTGAGAGGATAACGTGGTCGGAGTCGGTGATGATGACTGCTCTCGTTCTTCTGCCGCAGGAAACGTCGATTACTCGGTCGTCCTCCTTGGCGTCCTGTACGAGTCTTTTAATGGGTGCGGAATCGGGGCCTGCTATCGCAACGATGCGGTTAGCGGAGACCATATTACCAAAGCCGATGTTGATAAACTTCATATTTCCCTCTCCTTACTCGATATTCTGAACCTGCTCGCGGATCTTTTCAAGCTCGCCCTTCATATCCACGACTATGTGCGCGATGCGTGCGTTGTTGCACTTCGAGCCGATGGTGTTGGTCTCACGGTTAAGCTCCTGCATAAGGAAGTCGAGCTTACGGCCGGAGGGCTCGGGGAGTGCGATGATGTCGTAGAATGCACCGAAGTGGGAGCGGAGTCTTACGAGCTCCTCGTCTATGGCGATCTTATCTGCCCAGACGGCACACTCGGTCAAAAGGCGGTTTTCGTCGATCGTTACGGCGTTGTCGGAAAGGATGTTGCGAAGCCTTGCCTCAAGCTTATCGCGGTAGCCGACGGTGTCGTCGTGCGAGATCTGCTCTACGGTATCGGCATAGCCGCGGACGAGCTCAAGCTTTGCGGTGATGTCGCGGCCTGCCTTCTCGCCCTCGACGGTACGCATATCAACGAAGCCGCGGATAGCGTCGTCGAGCACCTCGCGGAAGAGCACCCACTCGGCCTCAAGGTCAGCCTCGGGCTTTTCATAGGTGAAGATATCGCGGTTTTGTGCGACGGTCATAGTGCTTATATCGTCCTTAAGTCCAAAGCGGGACTGAAGCTCGCGCAGGGCGTTTATATAGCTTTCGGCAAATGCGGAGTCGATGGCAACGCTGCCGATGCCGGAGGTGTGGTCGTCGACGGTGACGTAGACGTCTACCTTTCCTCGAGCTATTGCGTTATGCTGAACGTATGCCTTGATGCGCTCCTCAAGAAAGGCGTAGGCACGGGGCAGCTTTACGGAGCAGTCGAAGAAGCGGGAATTTACGCTTTTGATCTCAACTGTGATATCCTTCTCTGCGCCCTCGCGCTTAGCGCGGCCAAAGGCGGTCATACTTCTTATCATAATACTAATTCCATCCTCACTTGGAGGCCTTCTTTTTATTTTCTCTGTTGATGGCGCGGATCTCCTCAGCGAAGGAATCGAGGTCCTTAAATTCGCGGTATACGGATGCGAAGCGAATGTAGGAAACGATGTCGAGATTGCGGAGGCGGTCAAGCACCATCTCGCCGATGTCGGCGGACTTGATCTCGGTTATAAGGGAGTTCTGAAGCTCGCTTTCGATCGAGGAGGCGATCTCCTCGGCGTTTACCGATCTCTTCTGGCAGGCGCGCATGATTCCGACGACGAGCTTATGCTTGTCGAAGAACTCCTGGCGACCGTCACGCTTGATGACCGTGATCGGAACGGTATCGACCACCTCGTAGGTGGTGAAGCGGCGTCCGCAGTTAGGGCACTCGCGGCGGCGCTTTATGCTGGCGCCGTCCTCAACGGGACGGGAATCAAGAACTCGGGAATCGGGGAAATTGCAAATGGGGCACTTCATTTTTTTGCCGTGGTCACTTTCTTCTTTGGGGGATTTCGCACACAGGTGCGCATAATGATGTATAATTATAACACATTTATTTTAAAAAGTAAAGGGGTATGGAAAATTTTGTGAAATAAAGAAGATCCCCAACGGGCTGCCGTCAGGGATCTGTTGGGGTTTAGGTTAAGCCTTATCGGTCTTTTTGGTGAAGATAGAGCAGACCTTCTCGCCGAGGCGGTCGAGTGCGGGGATACGCATCCTTGCAAAAAGCTTGAAGGTGAGCGGCCACACGCAACCCGCAAAGAGGACGATAAGAAGGTATCTTATCATTCTTGCGATATACTCGTTTCCGAAGAGGGAGACAAGGGGTGCGGAAAGACCCAATTTGATAAGAAGAACGCCACCAAGACCAAGCACGAGCTTAACGATCTGAGCGTACCAGGCGGCACCCGTGACAAATTTTATGAAGGTCGAGTCGATAAAATAGACTATCGCAAGGCCGACGGTGCAGCCGGTGAGTGTGTAGGCGTTTTTCATACCGCTGGCAAGATTTGTCGCATCGTGGGCGGCATCCTTTGAGAAAAGGGGGAAATAAAGCATAAAGACTGCGGCCAAAAGAAGGCTTATTCCGATCACGATGGGCATAAATTTCTCGAAACGTTCCTCATTTTTGAAGACCGGATAGAGCAAAAAGGTGAGTGCAGCACCGATGAGAAGGGACACGCCGACGTCAAGCGGAGTATGCACGCCGAGGTACATTCTCGAAAAGGCGACGAGGACTATGACAACTACCGTAAAAATTCGCACGGGTGTGGACTTAGAGTATCTGCCGATAGATCCGAAGGTGCCTGTGACGTTCTGTGTATGTCCCGAGGGGAAGGAATATCCCGTTGCTTCCTTTACGGCGCTGTCGACCACCGTGAAGTTCGGGTCCTTTACCCAAGGGCGAGGGATTGCGAACAAGAGCTTGAGCATTTGGTTTATTACCGTGCCGACAAGACCGACGGTGAGAATGTAATACCCTT
This sequence comes from Eubacteriales bacterium, assembly GCA_045634425.1. GTDB lineage: Bacteria > Bacillota > Clostridia > Oscillospirales > CAG-272 > UBA1740. The sequence goes on from JAZRAF010000098.1 coordinate 4,916, forward strand.
CCCTTTTGCTTACGCACCAGAAGAAGAATATTGCAAGGACGAGGAAAACGGTTTCCTCACCTATGTGGGTTACCGTACCGAAGATGAAATCGAGGACGGGGTTTCTTATGCTCTCAAGAAGATAAAGAAAATTCATATTGCTCCTTTCCGCCACGCGAGTGTGGCGATGAGAGTGTCGTTAGTCACCGGGATAAAGGTGTCACTTAAAAGCATTCGGGTTGCGATGCCGCAACCCGAACGAAAACGATTTATGCAAGGATCTTCTCTACGCAAGCCTTGATGCGGTCGCACTTGCAGTTAGCGTAGAAGAGCTCGGCGAACTTAGCACCGCCAAGAGCGCCCTTTACGAGCTCACGGTCGAGGTTCTCAAGAATGTAGCAGATGTCGGTGTGAGTAACCTTCTTAACCTCGTCGAGGATCTTCTTGTTTCTCTGCTCGGGAACTGCTCTCTCACGGGGATAGCCAAGACCCCACTCGGAAACGAAGAGCTTCTCGAATACGTACTGAAGGTTGAGCTCGCAGCCCCAGCCCCAACCCTTTGCGAAGGGCATGGAGATCGCGTTACCGTTGTTTACCTGAGTGAACTGGTAAGCATCGGTGGGGTCAACAACGTGACCGCAGAGAACGCCGGGGAAGGAGTTACAAGCAAGCATTGCGCCCTCGCCGGTACCGCAACCGGTGATAACGAGATCGCAAGCGCCGGAGTTAAGAAGAGTTGCAGCGAGGATACCGATCTGAACGTAGGTAAGCTGCTCCTTGTCCTCTGCGGAATACATACCGTAGTTGAATACCTCGTGACCAAGGGGCTCAACAACGCTCTTAAGAGTATTGCAGATCAGCTCATTCTTAGCTGCCTGGCTGTTT
>JAZRAF010000099.1:0-13498 GCA_045634425.1 Eubacteriales bacterium
CGTTGCGGGTCCGGTCATTCTTTTTGCCGGAATCAGCGGTACTTTGTACGGTTTTGTTTACTTTTTGGTGAATTTATTTGCAAAATAATTTACCTCGCCCCCTATCTAACCCCGATTCTCGACCTAATATAGCCACACGAATACACGACGGAGACGAAAAATGAGAAGGATAATAAAGCTTGACAAAAAGCCGTATTTTTTATCCCACGCGGCGGTGGGCGGATATGAGGAGAGGCGCGGGCCGCTTGGCGATGCGTTTGACCTTTGCGACGACACCGACCTTTTCGGTATGAAGAGCTGGGAGAGTGCGGAGAGCGAGATGGGCAGACTTGCCCTTAACCTTGCGCTTCACAAGGCGTCCTTGTCGGAGGACGTGCTTGACGTGCTTTTGGCAGGAGATCTTCAAAATCAGTGCGTTGCATCCTCGGGCGGTCTTTATACCTTTGGCGTGCCGTATATCGGGCTTTACTCCGCCTGTTCGACCTGCACGGAGGGGCTGCTGCTTCTCTCACTCCTTTTATCCCTGACGGATATGAAATACGGCGCAGGGGTGACCACCTCGCACAACTCGGCGGCAGAAAGACAGTTCAGAACGCCGATCGAATACGGCGCGCAAAGAGCGCCGAGCGCACAGTGGACGGCAACGGCGGCAGGCGCATTCGTAATGTCGGCAGACAGGCACGAGGGTGAGCGCGTGTACGTTGACAACGTGATGCTCGGCAAAATAGTTGACGGTCTTTGCACCGACGGGACAAATATGGGCGCGGCGATGGCGCGTGCCGCCTTTGACAGCATATACACCTACTTTTCCCTCTCGGGTGCTTCGCCGCGCGAATTTGACCTTATCGTCACGGGCGACCTTGGCAGGGTGGGATCGGACATTCTTTGCGATATGCTGGCGCGTGACGTGCCGGGCGCGGAGAGGCTGCACCTTGACTGCGGTAAGGTGCTTTACAGCGCGGACAAGAAAAATCTTAACGCCGGCGCATCGGGGTGCGGCTGCTCGGCATCGGTGCTTGCGGCGCATCTTTTACCGATGATGGAAACCGGCAGGCTTGAAAACGTCCTTTTTCTATCAACGGGGGCGCTGATGAATCCGCAAAGCGTGCTGCAGGGTAACAGCATTCTAGGCATCGCGCCGGTGATAAACATCCGCTCGGAGGTGAGGTAATATGGCAGTAAGGCTTCTTTTGGCGTTTGCGGTAGGCGGTGCGCTTTGCGCCGCGGCGCAAATTTTGATCGACAAAACGAAATTGACACCCGCACGCATACTCGTGTGCTACGTCGTATTCGGCGTTATTCTCGGTGCGGTGGGCTTTTACGAGCCGATATTTGAGGCGGTCGGGTGCGGAATTTCTCTCCCTCTCGTCGGCTTTGGCGGTGCGGTTGCGAGCGGAGTGCGCGAGGCGGTGGACAAGGACGGCCTGTGGGGAGTGATAAAGGGCCCGTTTACCGCTATGAGCGCGGGGGTCAATTTTGCCTTGATCCTGGGCTTCCTCTCTTCCCTTTTCTTCAAGGGAAAATCGAAAAGACTTTAGTGGGGTGTAATAGCGTGCACTCCGCTTTTCCGTTGCAAATATTTTTTGCCGGAATCGTATATTTTTCCTTGATTTTTCCTTTTGACTATGTTATAATAGTAATAACTATTATAGCAAAAGGCCAAGTTATGCCCTTTTTTAAGAAAAGCAAGACTTTAAAAGGAGGAAACAATGAACGAAGAGCTCAACGAAATAGTGACTTTGTTGCTTGAGATGATCGGCGAAAAGTTTAACGGACCGGCATTCAAGATATGGTTCGGCGGACTTTCGCTTGCCTCGCTTGACGAGGAGAAGGCAGTGTTCACCACGCCGTCAAATTTAAGACAGAAGTTTTTATCGGGAAAGTACAGACCTCTTATCGAGGAGGCGCTGACCGAGATCATCGGCGACCCCGTTGAAATTGAAATATTATCCACCGAGAATAACGACGACTTCGAGGATAAATCGAGCATAGTTATTCCCGAGCCCACCCCCGACTCACGCAAGGAGGCGGACGAGAGAGAAAAGACGATAAACAAGTTCCTCGCAGACGAGGAGGGTGAAGAGAAGAACGTGCTTATGAGCTACACCTTCGATAACTTCATTGAGGGTGACTCGAACAAGTTTGCGCGTGCGGCCTGCCTTGCAGTTGCGATGGAGCCCGCAACCACCTACAACCCCCTTTTCATCTACGGTAACTCGGGACTCGGTAAGACCCACCTGCTTTACGCAGTCATCAACTACATAAAGAACAATCACCCCAAGATGAAGATCGTCTACAAGAAGAGCGAGGACTTCATAAACGAGCTTATCGCGGCTATCCAGCGCGGTGACACCGCATCGTTTAAGAACAAGTACCGCACCGCGGACGTGCTCCTTATTGACGATATTCAGTTCATCGCGGGTAAGGAGTCAACGCAGGAGGAGTTCTTCCACACCTTCTCGGCCCTTTACGAGTCGGGAAAGCAGATCATCCTCACCTCTGACCGTCCCCCGAAGGAGATCAAGCCCCTTGAGGACAGATTACGCACCAGATTTGAGGGCGGACTTCTTGCAGACGTTCAAAAGCCCAGCTTCGAGCTCAGGACCGCTATAATCAAGAAAAAAGCGGCGGAGATCGATATGGAGATCTCAAACGACCTTGTAAACTATATGGCCGAGAGACTCCAGCACGATATAAGACAGATCGAGGGTGCGCTTAAGAAGATGAGCGCGGCTCAGCGTCTTACGGGACTTGCGATCACGAAGGAGACGATCGACCACGTCATTTCCTCTATCGACCCGGGTAACATCCCGACCGACACGCTGGTTGAAAAGATACTTGCGGCGACCGCAAATTATTACGGCGTTACGGTTGAGGACATCAAGTCGAAGAAGAAGAACGACCAGGTCGCAAACGCAAGGCACGTTGCGGTGTACATCATCCGTAGGCTGACCGAGCTGCCCTTCAAGAAGATCGGCGAATTCGTCGGCCGCGATCACTCGACGGTAATGGCATCGATCGGAAAGGTCGAGATCAATATCAAGACGGTCAAGAACACCGACGCCGACATCAACAAGATCATCCGCGAGGTCAAGAATAACTGATTCTCGGGTTTTCCACAAAAGAATGTTATTTTACGGTGGAAAACGGTGTTGAAGTGAATTAACACGATTCCACAGTCTTTCAACGGACGAATGTGGAATAATGAGCGGCAAAAATCCCACGGAATATAAGGATTTATCGGGGTTGTCCACAATTTCAACACCCCCTACCACTACAACACCTACCAAATAACCATTTATTTATTCTTCGGCCTTCGGCAGGAGAACATAGACGCGGCATAGCCGCCGAAAACAAAAAATCGTGAGTCTGCCACCCCGGCGGACTGTAAGGGAGAATAAAATGAAATTTACAGTACAGAAGTCAACCTTTATGAACGTGCTTACCCCCGCGATGGGCACGGTATCCAATAAAAACACCATCACCTCTATCGAGGGTATCCTTATTGAAACTCTCGAGGACGGCAAGGTAAGAGTTTCCTCTTACGATATGAACAAGGGCGTAAGAGCGACCTTCGAGCCTATCTCCATCGAGGAGGAGGGCCGCTTTATCATCAATGCACAGCGTCTTTACCAGACCGTGCGCGTGCTTCCCGAGGACGAGCTTACCCTTGAGGTAAACGACAAGCTCAACTGCATCATCACCTGCGGAAAGGCGAACTTCTCAATGTTTGCGACCCGTGGCGAGGACTTCCCTAACCTCCCCGACCTTATCTCCGACCGTGGCTTCCAGATCAGCTCCTCGGTGCTTCGTACCATTATCGGCAAGGTTTCTCACTCGGTTGCAGTACAGGACAACAGAGTAATGCTCACCGGTGCTTACTTCAAGATAAAGAGCGACGAGATGGAGGTAGTATCCTGCGATAACTACACCCTTTCCAAGTGCAAGGTCAAGTGCGAGATCGGCGCGGCTAACGAGGCTAGCGAGGTAAACTACTCCTTCATCATCCCCGGCCACGCTCTTTCCGAGATCGTTAAGATCCTTCCCGACAACGACGAATTCAAGTGCGTGTTCTACCTTTCGAGAAAGCACGCGATTATCAGATGCGACGATATCGTGTTCTTTACGAGAACTATCGATTCCGAGTACATAGATTACAACCGCATCACCCCCAAGGATAACGACATCTTCGTAACCGTAGATAAGGACAGACTTCTTTCCGGCCTTGAGCGTGCGAACATCATCGCAGAGGAAAGGATCCAGGGCTCGGGCAGAAGCTACGTTAAGCTTAAGACCGACGAACAGACCCTTATCATCAAGTCCTCCTCCGTAAACGGTAGCGTTACCGATGAGATGGACTGCGTGCACGAGGGCGGCGACATCGAGATCGGCTTCAACTGCCGTTACCTCATCAACAGCATCAGAGTTGCTGACGGCGAGAGCATCAAGATCTCCCTTAAGTCCCCCACCCACGCGATCACCATCGAGCCTGCCGAGGAGGGTGGCGAGTTTGACTACTTCTATATGATTCTTCCCGTAAGGATGAACGAGCAGTAAATGATTATAAAGAGATTTTGCGCCGAGAATTTCAGAAATATCGAAAAGTGCGATATTTCCCTTCTTCCCGGAGTGAATCTTCTCTACGGCAATAACGCGCAGGGCAAAACGAACGCTGTCGAGGGCATATACGTGTTCGCACGCGGTAAATCCTTCCGCGCGAAGGAGGACAAGGAGCTTTTAGGCTTCGAGAAGCCGGGATTCCGTATTTATATCGAATACGAGGACTCGGAGGGCGAGCACACCCTTGAATATGCGCACTTCGGACGTGAGAGAAGAAGAAGGCGCAACGGCTATCCCATCAAAAGCGTAAAGGAAATGATCGGCGGATTTCGCGCGGTGCTCTTTTACCCCGATGATCTCGGGCTTGTAAAGGACAGCCCCGAGGAGCGCAGAGCCTTTCTTAACGTGGCGATAAGCCAATGCTACCCGATATACATAGACGATTACTCAAGATACAAAACCGCGCTTGAAAATAAGAATTGCCTTCTTAAGAGCGCGTCAAAGGGCTACTACGTCGATAACGTCGAGCTTGAAAGCTGGGCGGGGTCAATGGCGGAGTACGCCGCAAGAATATACAGAATGCGCACCGATTACGTAAAAAAGCTGGAGCTATACGCAAATGCGGTAATGAAGGACATTTCGGGCGGTGCTGAGGAGCTTAAGCTCTCATACAAGAGCGACATTGAGGACGGGGGGCTTGACCACAACGGGCTTCGTGCCGCTTACCTCGACGTTTTCACGCGCGAGCTCGAGCGCGAGAAGATAGTCGGCTCATCCCTTTGGGGACCTCACAGGGATGATATGGAGATACTTATCAACGGCGTGAGCGCGCGCTCGTATGCGTCGCAGGGGCAGCAAAGATCGATAGTTCTTGCCCTGAAGCTTGCCGAGGGTGAGGTTTGCCGCGAGATCTGCGGCGAGTATCCCGTTTATCTGTTTGACGACGTGCTCTCCGAGCTTGATGCGGCAAGGCGCGAATACGTGCTTTCCGACGTTGGAGAAAAGCAGATAATCATCACCTCGTGCGAGCCGGATATCGGCGGTGTAAACGCCACGAACGTTATTAAGGTAACCTCGGGCACCTACGAAAGCAGGTAATTTGGTATGTATTTACACATAGGAAACGGCGTCAGCATCAAGGACGACAGCATTATCGGCATATTTGACCTTGATACGGCGACCGTATCGAAGATAACGAAGAAATTTATAAACGAGAGCGAGAGGCGCGGTGAGGTGGAGTACACCGACTACGACCTGCCGAGAAGCTTTATCGTTTGCGGCGACAGGACCGAAAGTGTGGTCAAGCTTTCAAGAATTTCGTCCGTTGGTCTCAAGCAGCGACTTGAGGAAACCGAGGCGGCACTTAATATGCCGCTTGGAGCAAAAGAACGTAAATTATGATGTTTGGAGATATTTGAAATGAGCGAAAAGGAAATGATGGAAAAGAACGGCGCGGGCTATGACGACAGCCAAATACAGGTTCTTGAGGGACTTGAGGCTGTAAGAAAGCGCCCGGGTATGTACATAGGTACTACCTCTATCCGCGGACTTCACCATCTCGTATACGAGATAGTGGACAACTCGATAGACGAGGCTCTTGCAGGTTATTGCGATGCGATAACCGTAACCATATGGGAGGACAACAGCATATCCGTACAGGACGACGGACGAGGCATTCCCTCGGGTATGAACGAGAAGCTTGGTCTTCCTACCCTTGAGGTCGTATATACCGTGCTTCACGCAGGCGGTAAGTTCGGCGGCGAGGGATATAAGATCGCGGGAGGACTTCACGGTGTTGGTGCGTCGGTCGTTAACGCGCTTTCCGAGTGGGTCGAGGTAGAAAACTGCCGCGACGGTAAGAGATATACCGAAAGATTTGAAAAGGGTGCGGTTGCAAGACCCTTCAAGTGCGAGGGAGATTGCGGCGACAAGCACGGTCTTTACGTTCATTTCAAGCCCGACCCCACGATATTTGAGGAAACCGTATTTGATTACGATATACTTCTCACCAGAATGAGAGAGCAGTCCTTCCTCAATGCGGGTGTCAAGGTAATTCTTATAGATAAAAGACCCGGACTCGAGCGCGAGGAGGTGCTTCACTACGAGGGCGGTATCGTTTCATTCGTAGAGTATCTCAACAACGAGAAGCGCGGCACGCCCATTCACCCCGAGGTAATTTATATGAAGGGTGAGCGTAACGGCTCTATTGCCGAGGTTGCAATGCAGTACAACGACAGCTATAACGAGACTATCATCTCGTTTGCAAACAATATGTCCACCATCGAGGGCGGTACTCACGAGACCGGCTTCAAGACCGCACTTACCCGTGCGCTTAACGATTACGCACGCAAGACCGGCGTTATCAAGGGCGACGATAAGGGCTTCTCGGGCGAGGATGCGCGCGAGGGTCTGGTTGCTATCATATCCGTAAAGCTTACCGACGCGCAGTTCGAGTCGCAGACCAAGGCAAAGCTTGGTAACAGCGAGATGAGAACGCTTGTTGATAACATCGTTTCGGCAAAGCTTGAGGAGTATTTCGAGGAAAATCCCGCGGTAGGTAAGATCGTGCTTGAAAAGGCGATGGCGGCAAACCGCGCACGTGAGGCGGCAAGAAAGGCAAGAGAGCTTACAAGACGTAAGAACGTGCTTGAGGTATCTACCCTGCCCGGCAAGCTTGCAGACTGTAACGAAAGAGATGCAAGACTCACTGAGGTTTATCTCGTAGAGGGAGATTCGGCAGGCGGCTCTGCAAAGGGATGCCGTGACAGCCGCTTCCAGGCTATCCTTCCCCTTCGCGGTAAGGTTCTTAACGTAGAAAAGTCAAGACTTGATAAGGTATATTCGAACACCTCGCTTATTCCCATTATTCAGGCGCTTGGCTGCGGTATCGGTGAGGACTTCGATATATCCAAGCTCAGATACCACAAGATCGTAATAATGGCCGATGCGGACGTCGACGGCTCGCACATCAGAATACTTCTTCTGACCTTCTTCTTCCGTCATATGCGTCCCCTTATCGAGCAGGGCCACATCTACCTTGCACAGCCCCCGCTTTATAAGGTACACAAGGGCAAGCAGCTCCGTTACGCCTTCTCCGATGCTGAAAGAGACAAGTACATCGAGGAGCTTGGTGTTAAGGGCGTTGAGTCCGAGAGATATAAGGGTCTTGGTGAGATGGACCCCGAGCAGCTTTGGGAAACCACGATGGACCCCGAAACGAGAACGCTGCTTAAGGTCGATATAAACGACGCTATCGCCTGCGACGAGATGTTCTCGGTGCTTATGGGTGATATGGTCGAGCCCAGACGTGACTTTATCTCCAAGAACGCAAAGTTCGTACAAAACCTCGATATTTAAAAGAATGGTGACAATAAATGGAACATAACTACAAGAGCTCGGATATAGAGTTTCCTTTACAGAAAATAGAGCTTAGAGATATGCGCAAGGAGGTTGAGACCTCGTTTATCGAGTATTCGATGAGCGTTATCACCTCTCGAGCACTTCCCGACGTGCGCGACGGTATGAAGCCCGGTCAGAGAAGAATTCTTTACGCTATGTACGAGGATAACCTCACCCACGACAAGCCCTTCCGTAAGTCGGCAACGACCGTCGGTAACGTGCTTGGTAGATACCATCCCCACGGTGACAGCGCCGTTTACGGAACGATGGTAAGAATGGCGCAGGATTTCTCCCTTCGCTACACCCTCGTTGAGGGTCACGGTAACTTCGGCAGCATTGACGGCGACCCGCCCGCTGCATACCGTTATACCGAGGCAAGAATGTCTAAGATCGCAAGCCATATGATGAGCGACATCGAAAAGAAGGTCGTTCCGATGACCAGAAACTTCGATAACACGAGAGATGAGCCCACCGTTCTTCCCTCTCGCTTCCCCAACCTGCTTGTAAACGGCTCGGTCGGTATTGCGGTCGGTATGGCTACCAACATCCCCCCTCACAACCTCAGTGAGGTAGTAGACGGAACTATTTACAGAATTGACAACCCCGAGTGCTCGGTTGACGAGCTTATGGAGTTTATCAAGGGTCCCGACTTCCCCACCGCGGCGATCATTTACGGCTCGCGCGGTATCAGAGAAGCATACGAGACCGGTCGCGGTAAGGTTTACATCCGTGCGCGTGCAAAGATCGAGGACGAGCACAGAAGAATAATCTTCACCGAGATCCCTTATATGGTAAACAAGTCTATGCTCATTGAGAGTATGGCAAACCTCGTTAAGGACAAGAAGATCGAGGGCATCACCGCGCTTCGTGACGAGTCCGGCCGCGGCGGTATGAGAATAGTCGTTGAGTACCGCAGAGATGCAAACGGCGAGGTTATACTTAACCAGCTTTACAAGTACACCCAGCTTCAGGACACCTGCTCGGTAAATATGCTCGTTATCGACGGCGGCGAGCCCAAGATCCTCTCGCTCGGACAGATACTTGACAGATACATCGAATTCCAGAAGAGCGTTATTATCAACAGAACTCAGTTTGACCTTGATAAGGCGCTTCGCGAGATGCACATACTCGAGGGCTACAAGATCGCCATCGACAACATCGACGAGGTTATCGCAACCATCAAGAAGAGTGCATCCATTCCCGACGCTAAGGAAAAGCTGATGGAGCGCTTCGGCCTTACCGAGGTACAGGCACAGGCTATCGTGGAGATGACCCTCGGTAAGCTTTCCGGCCTCGAGAGACAGAAGGTTGAGGACAGACTTGCAAAGCTTGCAGTTATCGTAGACGAGCTTCGCGGCATACTTGCCGACGAGAATAAGGTAAAGGACATCATCAAAAAGGAGCTTACCGAGATCAAGGAGAAGTTCGGTGATGAAAGACTCTCCGAGCTTTGCGAGGCTACTGAGGAGATCGACCTTGAGGACCTTATTGAAAGACACACCTGCGTTATCACCGTAAGCCACACCGGCTACATCAAGCGCCAGCGTGCACACGCCTACACCGCACAGAACAGAGGCGGTAAGGGTATTATCGGTATGACGACCAAGGAGGACGACTACGTCGAGGACGTTATCGTCGTAAACAGCCACTCTCACCTTCTCTTCTTCACCAACAAGGGAAGAATTTATGCAAAGAAGGCGTACAGAATTCCCGAGGCGGGCAGAAGCGCAAAGGGCACCAACCTTGTAAACATCATCGAGCTTCAGGAGGGCGAGAAGGTAACCGCGATAATCTCCGTCAGCGACTACGTTGAGGGCGAGTACCTCACTATGGTAACCAAGCGCGGCGTTATCAAGAGAACTCTTCTTTCCGAGTTTGAATATCAGCGCAAGGGCGGTAAGATCGCTATCAACCTTGATGAGGATGACGAGCTTATCTTCGTTCGCCACACCACAGGTAACGAAAGCCTTATCATCGCTACCCGTGAGGGTAATGCGGTAAGATTCGACGAGAACAACGTTCGCTCGATGGGCCGTACTGCAAGAGGTGTTAAGGGTATCACCCTCACCGGTGACGATTACGTTGTCGGCGTTGCGGTGGTCGACGAGGAAAAGACCCTTCTTACCATCACCGAAAAGGGCGTAGGTAAGAGAACCAACTTCTCCGACTTTAGAGAGATGAAGCACCGCGGCGGCCGTGGCGTAACCTGCCAGAACATCACCGACAAGACCGGTAAGCTGGCAGCTATCATCACCGTTGCCGAGGATGATGACATTATGATCATCACCAACGAGGGTACTATTATCAGAACTCCCGTATCCAGCATTAACGTATATTCAAGAACCGCGACCGGCGTTATCGTAATGCGCCTCTCCGGCGACTCGTTCATCAACAATATTACAAGACTTGAAAAGGACGAGAAGATCGAGGAGGAAAGCAAGGCGATCGACGAGGAGATCAAGGTCGAGGAGCAGAATAACCCCGCACCCGTGTCACAAAAGAACGAAAAAGAAGAGCTTAACTCCGATGAGGAGTCCTTCTGATGGATAAACAGCTTATCAAAAAAATAGCGCTTATAGTTGCCGCACTTCTGCTTGTCGCATTCGTCGTTTGGATCATTGTTGCAAGCCTCACGAAAGAGGACGAGGTGAAGAACAGAGAGTACGATAAGGCAGAGGTCGAGGCGGCAGCAGCAGAGCTGCTTGAGGACTCAAAGCTTCTCAATTATATCTATTGGGGAAAGGGTATTCCCTACGTTGACGATAAGAGTCTTTCGTCGGGAAGCTACTATCCTGCCGATCAGAATTATCTTGACTCGATAGGTATCAAAACGATTGAGGATCTTAAGAACCTGACCGAAAAAACCTATTCAAAAGGAATGTGCGAGTGGATATATTCCAGCGTGCTTTCAAGCGTGCACAGCGACACGAGCGTTGCAGGACTTTCACGCTACGAGCAGGTCTTTGGCGGTCAGAACAACGACGAGCCGGAGTACATAAGAGTGTACACCGAGGCAAATTATTGGTTGGTTGACGAGGTTGAGTACAATTCGTCGGTTGAGGCATTGCGCTCAGAGGGCGACGTTGTGTACGTTCTTGTTTTAGCGACCGTGACAAGCCCCGAGGGAAAGGTGATGAACACCAATCTTGAGATCGGGCTTATCGAGGAGGAGGACGGCTGGCGCCTTGATTCCCCCACTTACGCAAGATATTACGAAGATTATACAAGCTAACGAAACGAGGACTTGAAGGATGAAGTTTAACGAGAAGATCGTAAGACTCAGAAAGATCAGAGGAATAACTCAGGACGAATTTGCAAGCGCAGTTGGCGTTTCAAGACAGGCAGTCTATAAGTGGGAGAGCGGTCAGTCCTATCCCGAGGTAGCAAAGCTGCTCGAGATCAAGCTGCTTTTCAACATCAGCATTGATGACCTTCTTGACGACAATTTCGATATTGCTATGCCTGAAAAGAAAAAGAAAAAGAGACTTCCCAAGGCCGAGGTAAAGAAGATCGAGGCTGAGGTTAAGCGTGAGATCGAAGCTCCCGCACCTGTGGAAGAGCCTGTCGAGGTAATCGAGGAGACTAAAGAGGCTCCCGTCCTCGAGGAAGCTACCGTTGAGGCTGCACCCGTAGTTGAGGAAAAGCCCGAGGAAGCACCCGCCGTTACCGAGAGTGCACCTGCCGCTGATGAGGCGCAGAGTGAAGCTGCTGACGAGAAGAAGCGCGGCTTCTTTGGCAGACTCTTTGGCAGAAAGTAAAATAAAGGGCTCCCACGACACAAAAGTGGGGGCCTTTTGCAAAAATAGGTAAAGCCCGTTATTTTTGACGGGTGATGTGAATAAAATATAGCGTATTACCCTATAATTGAGCATACTTTATGCGGGGTAATGCGAGATAAAAAATGAAAATAACGCTACACGGGGTATGGTGTACGAGGCTGAGAGGCTGATCAACAGGCGTTTTGGACGGCTGCGTGCGAGAGTCTTGATCTTGATATTTTCGCACGTCGGATCGGTAATTTTAGGCTCGGCTATAACCCTTGCGGTAGTGATTTTAATAAGGAAAATATGACGAATAAAAAGAATAGTACAAGGGGTGGCGCAAAGCTGCGCGTTATGTCCCTTGGCGGTCTTCAGGAGATCGGAAAGAATATGACCGTATTAGAGTACGGCAACGATATCGTCGTTGTTGACTGCGGTATGGGATTTCCCGATGACGATATGCTGGGCGTTGACCTTGTAATTCCCGACATATCATATCTTGTAAAGAACGCCGACAAGATCAGAGGTATTCTGATCACCCACGGTCACGAGGACCATATCGGAGCAGTTCCCTACGTGCTCCAGCAGATAAACGTTCCGATCTACGGAACGAGGCTTTCGCTCGGGATAATTGAGGGAAAGCTTGACGAAAACTCGCCCGGCTACGACCCCGAGCTTTATACCGTTGAGGCGGGCGACGTTATCAACCTCGGTGTTTTCAAGGCGGAGTTCATTCACGTCAACCACTCTATCGCCGACGCCTGCGCGATTGCGATAAAGACCCCTGTCGGAACGGTGTTTCACACGGGCGACTTCAAGCTTGACGTGTCCCCCATTGACGGAAAAATGATGGATCTGACCCGTATCGGCGAGATCGGCCGTGACGGAGTTCAGCTTCTGCTTTGTGAGTCTACCAACGCAGAAAGAGCGGGCTACACCCCCTCGGAGCGCACGGTCGGTGGCTCGCTTGAAAGAATATTTACACAGTACGAGGACAAGCGCGTGATAATCGCGACCTTCTCCTCAAACGTGCACAGAGTTCAGCAGATCATCGACGCCAGCGCAAACCACGGCCGCAAGGTTGCTATCCTCGGAAGAAGTATGGAGAACGTTATCGGTGCGGCGGCTGAGCTTGGCTACATCGACCTGCCCGACGGCGTGCTTATAAACGTCACAGATATGAAGAGATACCGCCCAAGCGAGGTGACCCTGATCACCACGGGAAGCCAGGGCGAGCCTATGTCCGCACTTTACAGAATTGCCTTTGGCGAGCACGACAAGGTCAAGCTTACCCCCGGCAGTGACGTGGTCGTTCTCAGCTCCAGTGCGATACCCGGAAATGAGAAATTGGTCGGAAAAATCATCAACGCTCTTGCAAAAAACGGTGTCAAGGTGGTAAACGACTCGGTCGATGCGGTGCACGTTTCGGGTCACGCCTGCCGCGAGGAGATCAAGCTCCTTATGGCGCTTTTGAAGCCTAAATTCTTTATGCCGATACACGGCGAGTACCGCCATCTTTACGCAAACAAGGAGATCGGCGAGTTTATGGGGATCCCCTCGCAGAACATCTTCGTTTCCGAGTGCGGAAGGGTGCTCGAGGTGGACAAAAAGTCGGCAAAATTCGAGGGCACGGTTCCCGCAGGCAACGTGCGTGTTGACGGCTCGGGTGTTGGTGACATCGGCAGCGTGGTGCTTCGCGACAGAAAGCATCTTGCCGAGGACGGCCTTGTTATGGTTGTTGCGACGGTAGACATTCGCGGCGGCTATATAATCTCCGG
>JAZRAF010000100.1:0-11072 GCA_045634425.1 Eubacteriales bacterium
ACGAAGACCGTGACGGGCTGATACGTTCTTCGAAAGCTCCGAGCCGTCGATGTCGATATGAACTACACTTGTATGCTGTGCGAATTTGGCACGGTTGCCCGTTACGCGGTCGTTGAAGCGAACACCGAGAGCTATCACGCAATCGGCGTTGTGCATTGATGCGGACGCGGCATAGTGGCCGTGCATTCCCTGCATACCGAGGAATCTTTCGTGATTATCGGGTACTGCGGATATGCCCATAAAACTGCATCCGATATAAGCGTCTATCTTTTCGGCAAGCTCGATTATCTGCTTGCCCATACCGAGGCCTGCCGCGCCGCCGCCTATATAGATATAGGGGCGCTTTGACTCGTTGATAAGCTTGATCGCTTCGTTGATCTGATCGTCGGACGCCTTGGGAAGCTCTGTTTTTTCAACGATTCCCTGCTCGTCAAACTCGTAGGTTGCGATCTGCACGTCCTTGGGAACGTCGACGAGAACGGGACCGGGACGGCCCGACTTTGCTATTGCGAATGCCTCGCGGATCGTATCTGCAAGCTCCTCGATGTTGCTTACGAAGTAGTTGTGCTTGGTGATCGGGAGTGTGATTCCCGTTATGTCTATCTCCTGGAAGCTATCCTTACCGATAAGCGAGCACGGAACGTTGCCCGTGATGGCTACCATCGGAACGGAATCAAGCATCGCGGTTGCGATACCCGTAACCAGGTTTGTTGCACCGGGGCCTGAGGTTGCGATACAAACGCCGACCTTGCCCGTTGCCCTTGAATATCCGTCTGCGGCGTGGGCTGCGCCCTGCTCGTGTGCAGTCAGATAGTGCGTTATTTCATCCTGATACTTATAGAGGGCGTCGTAAATATTGATTACCTGCCCGCCGGGATAACCGAAAACGTCGGTAACACCCTGCTCTATAAGAGTTCGGATAATTATCTCTGCTCCTGTTAATTTCATAAAGCCTCCTCCTTTAAGAGTTGCTCATCATCTTGTTTACTGCGCTTATAAGCGCTTTAATTGAGGACATACCGATATCGCTGTCGATACCTGCGCCCCAATAGGTAACACCGTCACATACTATGCTGACGTAGGATGCGGCGCTTGAGCTTGTCTTGCCGTCCAGTGCGTGCTGAGTATACGTTTCGAGTGTGTATTCCTTTTTGATAACCGACTTTATCGCTTCACTGATGCAGTCAAGTCTACCGTTACCGACCGATTCGGTGGTAAATATCTCACCGCCGACAGATATGCTTACGTTACCCTTGATGTTTCCGTCTGCAAGCTTTGCATAAGTGCCGCCGACGAGATTTACGGGCGCGGTTATATTAAGGAAATCGTTGGTGAAGATCGTGTAGACCTCACGGGGTGAGAGCTCGCGGTGCTCGTGGTCGGATATGCTCTTGACGTGGTATCCGAATGCCTCGCGCATCTTGGGAGGAAGGTTAAGCTTGAACTGAGTTTCAAGTATATAACCGATGCCGCCCTTGCCCGACTGTGAGTTGATGCGTATTACGTCTGCCTCGTAGACTCGTCCGACGTCGGTGGGATCGATCGGGAGATAAGGAACGGTCCATTCGACGTCCTTATCCTCTCTGTACTTCATTCCCTTTGCAATAGCGTCCTGATGCGAGCCGCTGAACGCTGCAAAGACGAGCTGGCCGCTGTAAGGCTGGCGCTCGTACACGTGCATACGCGTTACTTTCTCGTAAACCTCAGTGATTGCGGGAAGATTTGAAAAATCAAGCCCGGGGTCGATACCCTGAGAATACATATTAAGTGCGAGGGTGACTATATCCACGTTTCCCGTGCGCTCACCGTTACCGAAGAGCGTGCCCTCTATTCTGTCACCGCCTGCAAGCAAGCCAAGCTCGCTGTCGGCTATCGCGCATCCGCGGTCGTTGTGCGGATGGAGTGATATTATCACGTTCTCGCGGTTGATAAGATTCTTGTGCATATACTCGACCTGGTTGGCGTAGATATGCGGCATAGAGTGCGAAACGGTGACGGGCAGGTTGATTATGACCTTATCGTCGGGGGTGGGCTGCCAGATCTTCAAGACCTCGTTGCAGATCTCGGCTGCAAACTCGGGCTCGGTGCCCGTGAAGCTCTCGGGAGAATACTCGAAGGTGATCTTCCCCTCTGCCTCAGCCTTATACCTCTTACAAAGCTCGGCGCCGGTCGTTGCTATTTTGATTATTTCGGCCTTGTCCTTTTTAAACACCTGCTCGCGCTGTGCGACGGACGTTGAATTATAAAGGTGGACCACGGCGTGCTTTGCACCGCGGATGGCCTCAAAGGTTTTTGCAATTATGTGCTCGCGCGACTGTGTGAGCACCTGTATGGTGACGTCGTCGGGAATAAGGCCCTGCTCGATTATAGCGCGGCAGAATTCATACTCGGTCTCCGATGCTGCAGGAAAGCCGACCTCGATCTCCTTAAATCCGACCTTGCAGAGGAGCTTGAAGAATTCTAGCTTTTCATCAAGGCTCATAGGAATGATTAGCGCCTGATTACCGTCGCGTAGATCTACACTACACCAGATCGGCGGCTTTTCAATAGATTCCTTGGCCGTCCATGACATTTCGACACCCTTGGGGGCGAAATACTGCTTTTTGTACTTTTGGTAACCCTTCATAGTTCCTCCTTTCGCCGCTTAGCGGCAATAAAATTTGATAGAAAACAAAAAATCCCTTTTACGCAACCAAAGCTTGCATAAAAGAGATCAAAAACAGATCACATTGGCGTTGGCGCGCAAAAATCCGGCACTATGCCGTACGGTCTTTACGCGATTCGTGCCGATCACGCGGCATAGCTCCCAACTCCGGTGACAAAACCATCACCGTCATACCCATAATGAGATATGCGTTCGGAAAACTCAAGAAATTGGATTTTCATCACCAAAGTCAAAATAAAAATAATATAAAATATTTTATATCATTCACGCGCTAAAGTCAATAGCATTTGTTCACATTTGTGCAACATTTCAAATATTTTATATCTTTTGCACAAAGAAAAACGCCTGCGTTAGTGCACGCAGGCGTTAAATTCATTATATTTTGTGTATCCAACCGAATTTGTCCTCGACTCTGCCCCACTGAATGCCTGTAAGGATATCGTACAGATTCTGTGTGACCTCGCCGATCTTTTCCTCATTTACAACGTACTCAACACCGTCGTACATAAGGCGGCCGATGGGAGAAACTACGGCTGCGGTGCCGGTGCCCCAAGCCTCCTCAAGCTTACCCTCCTTAAGCGCATCGATAAGCTCGTCGATGGAGATAAGTCTTTCCTCAACCTTGTAGCCGAGAGACTTAAGCACCTCGATGCAGGACTTGCGGGTGATACCGGGAAGGATCGAGCCTGTAAGCGCAGGGGTAACGATAGTGCCGTCGATCTTGAACATAACGTTCATCGCGCCGACCTCCTCAACGTACTTGCGCTCAACACCGTCGAGCCAAAGCACCTGAGTGTAGCCCTTCTTTGCGGCTCTCTCGCCTGCTCTTGTGGATGCGGCGTAGTTACCGCCACACTTAGCATAACCCGTGCCGCCTCTTACGGTGCGGACATCCTCGTTTTCGATCATGATCTTAACGGGGTTGATGCCCTCCTTGTAGTAGCTGCCGCTGGGAGATGCGATTATCATAAAGGTCGCTCTTTTAACTGCGTGTACGCCGAGCGCCTCGTCGTTACCAAACATAAACGGACGAATGTAAAGAGAGGTACCTTCAGAATGAGGAACCCACTCCTCCTCGTGCTTTACAAAGGTCTCAATAGCACAAAGCGCATCATCCTCATCAAGAAGAGGAAGCGACATACGCTCTGCAGAGAGATTCATACGCCTGATATTTTCCATAGGACGGAAAAGCTGTACCGTGCCGTCGGCGGTGCGGTATGCCTTGAGTCCCTCGAATATCTCTGCACCGTAGTGAAGCACGGTGGAGGCGGGATGAAGCGAGATAGGAGCAAAGGGGATGATCCTGGGGTCTGACCAGCCCTTGCCGGTCTCGTAATCCATAACGAACATATGGTCGGTAAAGTGCTTACCGAAGCCGAGCTCGCTTTCTTTAAGCATCGTTTTAGGTGCTGTGTTTTCTATCACTCTGATGTTCATATCAGCAGCCTCCTAAACGCGAATTACATATTGAGAAGAATGCTTACGGTAGCGAAAACGGTACCTGCGGCAAGGATAGCCACAAGGATGCCTGCAATGATACGGGTCTTAAGATTGTTCTTCATTTGTATATCCTTTCTGCCACGCCTTATCTAGGCGTTTTGGTAAAAACCAACACACTCGGCGAAACCGAGCGGGCTGTGATTTATTTGTTGTTTTGTTGCTTTTTGCTCTCGTAGAATTTGGCTATTTGCTTGGTTATATTTTTGCCCGAGGAATGCTTTTTTACAGGGAGGAAGGTGTGTATTCTCGAGAGGCCCTTAGCGACTGAATCGATCGCACCATTGGGCTTTGTAACAGAAATACCGAGCACCTTGCTCATCATAGTATCAAGGCCGAAAAGCTCAGCGCCGCCGCCCGTGAGAACTATGCCGTTTTCGAATATGTCCTTAACGCATTCTATCGGGATCTTTTTAACCACGTTAGCTACGCAAAGAAGAAGCTTCTGAAGGGGCTTTTCAAATACTCCGACAACGTCGTCGGTGGAGATAGCCATCTTCACCTTGCTGCCGGTAAGAGAGAGTGTTCCCTCAATGTCTATCGTTTCAGACTCCCTGCCCTGCCATACCGCGCCAAGGCGCTCCTTGATAGTTCTGGCAACGAGCAAGGACACGTTCATATCGCCCTGCTCAAGGATGAACTGCTTTATAGCCTTATCGAAGTCCTCGCCGCCTATCTGCTCTCTGACAGAGGTAAGGATCTCACCCTTGTGGATAACTGCGATCTCGGTGGATGCCGCGCCGACGTTTACGGATATCGCACTGATCGTAGGCGAATATCCAGCACCGATAAGGGCGGCTACCGATCTTTTAACCGAGTAGCACTCGGAAACACCCGCCGACTCAAGCATCGCAAATATCTCGGACTCCTGCTTAGGAAGGAAGTCTGAGGGGACGCCGATGATACAGCGGATCTTTTCTGCAGGCTTGACCGCAGAGACCACGTTGTTTATGATCTCCTTGGTAAGGTCGGAGGAATAAAGAAGACCGTTTTTGAACGGACGTATAAGCACGCCCTTCTCGCTCTCCTCATCCTCGCCCATCGCAGCGCGCGCACCGATAGAAAGAATGCGGCGCGTATTTTTGTCAACAAGAACCACCGATGGCTCTCTGTATATGTCTGCAACTATATTCGACAAGGTGATGTTAGCATATCCAAGATCTATGCCGATTTTCGTTACCATTCCGCACTCCTTTCCTCGAGATGAACGTTATTGTTTCATTGTAACATATATTTTTCAAAAATTCAAGTCAAATTTTAAATTATTACGCCAAATATTTCCTAAAAAACAGATTATTCGTATCTGGCGATAATCTTTTCGGATACGTACACACCGCTTGCGGATGCGTGGGAGAGAGAGTGAGTAACTCCGCTGCCGTCTCCGATAACGAACAGGCCCTTGTGCTTGGTCTCGAGATTCTCATCAAGGTCTACCTCCATATTGTAGAACTTGACCTCAACACCGTAGATAAGGGTGTCATCGTTTGCCATACCGGGAGCGATCTGATCAAGTGCGTAGATCATCTCGATAATACCGTCAAGAATACGCTTAGGAAGAACGAGGCTGAGGTCGCCGGGGGTTGCAGCGAGGGTGGGACGAACGGTGTTCTCTTCAATTCTGCTGACCGTGCTTCGTCTACCGCGCTCAAGGTCGCCAAAGCGCTGAACGATAACGCCGCCGCCAAGCATATTGGAGAGTCTTGCGATATTCTCGCCGTAGCCGTTACTATCCTTAAAGGGCTCGGAGAAATGCTTTGCAACGAGGAGCGCAAAGTTGGTGTTCTCGGTCTTCTTCTCGGGGTCCTCGAAGCTGTGGCCGTTAACGGTAACGATACCGTTGGTGTTCTCGTTTACAACGATGCCGTGAGGATTCATACAGAAGGTTCTGACCTTATCCTCGAACTTCTCGGTCTTGTATACGATCTTGCTCTCGTAGAGCTCGTCGGTGATGTGCTCAAAGATTACTGCGGGGATCTCAACGCGCACTCCTATATCAACGCGACTGGAGTTGGTGGGGATATCAAGGTTCTTGCAAACGCCCTCCATCCACTTACTTCCGCTTCTGCCGACGGAGATGATGCAATAGGTGCTCTCGTAGGTGTTGCCCTTTGCAACTACGGCATAGCCGTCCTCGGTCTTTTCGATCTTCTCAACGGGGGTGTTGAAGAAGAAATCCATTTTATCCTTCATCTCGGCATAGAGGTTTTCAAGAACGATGTAGTTGATATCGGTGCCGAGGTGGCGCACGGACGCATCAAGAAGGGTGAGCTTATTCTGAATGCACTTCTTCTTGAAGGTGGTGCCGGCGGTGGAATACATATGAGTTCCCTCTCCACCGTATGCCATGTTGATGCCGTCGACGTACTTCATAAGGTCGATAGCCTTCTTACGGCCTATGTACTCGTAAAGAGAGCCGCCGAAGTCGTTGGTGATATTGTACTTACCATCAGAGAAAGCACCTGCACCGCCAAAGCCGTTCATAATAGCACAGCTCTTGCACTTGATGCAGCTCTTAATCTTGTCACCGTCGATGGGACAACGGCGCTTTGCAAGCTCGTTTCCTGCCTCAAAAACAGCGATCTTGAGGTTGGGAGCCTTCTTCATAAATTCGTATGCGGAGAAAATACCTCCGGGGCCTGCTCCGACAATTATAACGTCATATTTCATAACACATATTCCTTCACGCATTTTTAATTCGGTGTTTAAGTGTGGTGTAGCGCAATACTTCCATATTGTTGGCTACCATTTTTGAGGGAATGTCGCTTCTTCCGACCACGATTACCATTCGCTTTGCTCGCGTTACTGCCGTATAAAGCAGATTTCTCGTCATAAGCATTGGAGGACAGTAGTACATAGGGATGATTACCACGGGATATTCGCTTCCCTGGCTCTTGTGAACGGTTATCGCGTAAGCCAGATCAAGCTCCTCGGCCGTTTCGAGGGTGTATTTGGCAAGGCGGTCATCGTATCGCACGAGGATCTCCTCATCCTGCGGCTTTATAAGCTCGATAACGCCTATATCACCGTTAAACACGCCCGTGCCTGTGATTCCGTTCTTTTCCCATTCGATCTCGTAGTTGTTTACCGTTTGCATTACCCTGTCACCCTCACGCAGAAGCAAGGAGCGGATCTCCACCTCTTTTTTGAACTTTGCGGGGGGATTTATCTGCTGCTGAAGCTCGGGGTTTAGAACGCTGACGCCGCCGTATCCCTTTTTCGAGGGGGTTATTACCTGTATCTCACCGCGAATACTGTTGCCGTAGGTTTTCGGCAATCTTTGCGTAATGAGAGAGGCAACGGTTGCGGATATCTCGCGCTCGTTCTCACGGCGGACGAAGAAGAAATCGCTTTTGGTATCGTTAAGAATGGGATCTATACCGCCGTTTATGCGGTGTGCATTGGTTACTATAAGGCTCTCCTTAGACTGTCTGAAGATCTCGGTCAGGCAGACGGTGGTTATTCTCTCCGAGGATATGAAGTCGGCAAGGATATTTCCCGCACCGACGCTGGGAAGCTGATCGGAGTCGCCTATAAGAATCAGGCGCGCGCCGCGCTTGAGGGCTTTAAAGAGTGCGGTCATAAGCGAGAGATCGATCATCGATGCCTCGTCGACTATTACCACGTTCTCGTCAAGGGGGTTTTTATTATCACGGAAGAAGCGCGGCTCGTCATCAACGACACGCTCCATTTCGAGCATTCTGTGTACGGTTTTGGCCTCCTCGCCCGTTGCCTCGCTTAGTCTTTTTGCGGCGCGGCCTGTGGGAGCGGCGAGAACGCATTTATGGCCTATGCTGTCGAATATCGAAAGCAGGCCCTTTACTACGGTGGTCTTACCCGTGCCGGGACCGCCCGTAAGCACCATAATGCTGCCGTTGAGCGCCTCGAATATAGCCCTTCTCTGAAGGTCGGCGTAGGAGATGCCAAAGCGGTTTTCGACCTGCTCTATCATCGCCCAGATATCGCCCGCACCGAAGTGGTTGACAAAGCGATCCATCTCGGCTATTCTCGATGCGATATATCGCTCTGATTCTGCGACCTCTACGGTCATTACGTATTTAGTGCCCTCAAATTCGCTGATCACGATCTCGTCGCGTTCCACAAGCTCGGGCAAAAGCGAGCTTATCTCGTCCTCGGGGATGGAAAGCACGGCGGCTGCGGCTGCGATAAGCTTATCGTAAGGCAAGCAGGTATGGCCGTTTGTCGTGGCGTTGTAGCTGAGGGTGTAGTTGATTCCTGCAAGGATGCGCGCAGGGGCGTCTGGCGGTATGCCGAGATCCCTTGCGATGCCGTCGACCTTTTCAAACGAAACGCCGTTGCGGTCAGCGCAGAGGATATAGGGGTTTTCCTTGATAAGTCCGACCGCTCCCGCACCGAATCGCTTATAGACCTTGGTGACCTCACCCTTGTCCATATAGCTCTTGCAGAACATCATAACGTTGCGCATACCCGTTTGTTCCCTGAAAGATTCGGATATTGCGGCGGCCTTTTTCATCGTTATGCCCGGTACGTCGACGAGCCACTCGGGATGATTCTCAATAACGTCGAAGGTATCAACGCCGAACTTGTTTACGATCTTAAGCGCGGTGACAGGGCCGACGCCCTTTACCGTCTTTGAGGAGAGGTACTGAAGGATACCGTCGATCTCCTCGGGGAGTGTTTTTTCGTAGGAGTCAAATGCGAACTGTCGGCCGAACTCCTTGTGGAAGGTATAGTCGCCGACGAGGGTCACGTTTTCCCCCTCGAATGCCATTGGCATTATGCCGACGGCGGTTATAAGATTGTTGTCGGAGTCGACCACCTCGAGAACGGTGTAATCGTTGCTCTCGTTACGGTAAACGACGTTCTCAATAACGCCGCTCAGCGTCTTAGGCTGTGAAATTCCGTTCATTGGTCGCTCCTTTCGC
The DNA here is from genome assembly GCA_045634425.1 of Eubacteriales bacterium. Taxonomy (GTDB): domain Bacteria; phylum Bacillota; class Clostridia; order Oscillospirales; family CAG-272; genus UBA1740. The sequence continues at coordinate 9,067 of JAZRAF010000100.1, forward strand.
TAAACTAACAGATATATTATAGCAGATAATTGTTAGAATGGCAAGTAGATTAGGAGATTTTTTGAAACAAAAATCGCGGCGATAAATTGTGCAAAATGAGGAAAACGCATTTGCGGGCAAACGGGCTATCCGATGGCTAAAATTGCGAGAAATGATTTGTTGCGTTGTTTTATTCTGCCCTGCTTTTTAATCGGTATTCGAGGTTTGGTTTGTTTTATTGACGCTACGGATGGCTTTGCGGTCAAGGCGATAAGGCCGGGCGGCGGGCGGTAAAAATATAGCCGCACGGGATATTGACATTCGTTTTCGGGCGTGGTATAATTAAAGCGCTAAAATTGACTGCTTTTATATTGATTGACGTTATTTTAAGCTATTTTTTGATCACAAGAGGTGACGTATGCAAGCGGAATTCGGACTAAAGCGCGAGCACAACAATACACTGTATTATAACTCCTGTAAGAACGATTCGGGAGCCTTTCACTTTCACTCACAGATAGAGCTTTACTTTATCGATGAGGGAGAGATGGAGGTGCTTATAAACGACAGACGCAGCGTGCTTAAGGCTGGCGAGATGTCGGTGGCACTCAGCTTTGTGCCCCACGGCTACGCTACCCCGAAGGAGTCGAAATCGACCTACGTAGTTATCCCTACGCATATGTGTAACGAGTTCGTTGCGGCAACGCGTGACAAGCGAGTTGAGAACCCTTTTATTTACGATAAACAGACGGTTGCACGCATCCGACATTGCTATGAAATGATGCGCCGCCCAGGCATAAACGACATCGAAAAGCAAGGCTATATTTACGTGATGCTCGGTGTGATAATGGAGCAGTTAAGCTTTGAAAGCTCCCACTCTTCCTTTGCGCCTGAGCTTTCCTCGAAGATACTTCTCTACATAAGCGACAACTACAAAAGCGGTATCACCCCCGGTGACGTTGCGGAGCATTTCGGATATAGTCAAAGCCACATTTCACGCTATTTCAGATCCTGCTTCAACATCACTTTAGTAAAGTACATAACGATAATCAGGCTTAAGAACGCGATACTCCTGATGCACGAGGGCAAGCACAATATCACCTATTGTGCGCTTGAGTCGGGGTTTGCATCTATGCGAACCTTTTACCGCGCGTTTTACGATGAATTCGGCTGCTCGCCGAAGGAATATATGGGTAAAAAGTAAAAAAGGGCGACAGTTTGACACTGTCGCTCTTCTTTTATTTATATTAGCCGAGGCAGATCTTCTTAAGCTCGTCTGCGATGTCGCAGATCTCCCACTTAACGCCAAGATCCTCTCTGCCCATATGGCCGTATGCGGCAAGGTTCTTGTAGATGGGCTTGCGAAGGTCAAACTTCTCGATGATAGCTGCGGGACGAAGGTCAACGAGCTTGTTAACTGCTGCGGAGATCTTCTCCTCATCGCAAACTGCGGTGCCGAAGGTTTCGATCATAACCGAAACGGGGCGAGCGATACCGATAGCGTAAGCTATCTGAACCTCACACTTCTTTGCGAGGCCTGCCTTTACAACGTTCTTTGCAACGTATCTTGCAGCGTAGGATGCGCTACGGTCAACCTTGGTCGGGTCCTTACCGGAGAATGCGCCGCCGCCGTGACGGGAGTAGCCGCCGTATGTATCTACGATGATCTTACGACCGGTAAGACCGGTATCGCCCTGAGGACCGCCGATAACGAAGCGACCGGTGGGGTTAACGTAGATATTTACCTTGCCATCCATAAGATTCTTAGGGATGATGGGGAGGATTACCTGGTCAAGGATGTCCTTGCGGATGGTAGCGTTGTCGATCTCTGCGCTGTGCTGAGAGGATACGACGATGGTATCGATACGGGTGGGCACACCGTCTACGCACTCAACGGTGACCTGAGTCTTTCCGTCAGGACGGAGATAGGAGAGCGTACCGTTCTTTCTAACCTCGGTAAGTCTTTTTGCAAGCTTATGTGCAAGAGAGATAGGAAGCGGCATAAGCTCGGGTGTTTCGTCACAAGCATA
>JAZRAF010000101.1:0-2658 GCA_045634425.1 Eubacteriales bacterium
GTTCTCCTTTTATGTTCTCTCGCTCGTCGAGCAGCGCCTTTGTGCTGCCGTAGGTGTTTATATCCGAAATTTCAAGGTCGCAAAGGTCGCCCGCAAGTGCAATAGCGCACCTGCCGCGGGCGTGCACGCCCCTGATCTTGATTCCGTAGGTTTCGTCGGCGGTTGAGTGGCGCGTGCTGTAAAGGTGCTTGTCGCCTACTCGCACGGCATACAGACCCTCGTCCATTTTGGTCGTTGTGTCCGAGGTGTCGTGCACGTCCTCGACGGTAACGTCGTAAAGCTTGATGCCGCCCTGATTTAAAAGGCGCACGATAGTGCAGAACGCCGCCGCGCGGACGTTCCTTATTTTGATGCCGTGAATGTCGGTCGAAAGCCTCTCAACCTTGAAGTTTTCTTCAAGCTTCAGGGGTAGTCCCGTAACGGCGACCGTGTCATCCTCGGTGAAGCCCGTGACGTTCTCAACCACGATATTCTGACAGCCGACACGCAGGTCGATTCCGTCCGAATTCTTTACACGGATGTCCTCGTATCGGTCCTGTGAGAGGGTGTGGTACTCGTTTCCGCACTCGTCGATCGCCGTGTCGTCAGAGCAAAAGTCGATGCCGCCGAGGTAGCCGTTTTTGCAATATAAAAGGTTGATTGCCCACCAGCGCTGGTTTTGACATTTGATGCCCTCGATCCTGAATCCGTCCACGTTGGCAAAAAGGATCTGATTGTTTTTCCATATCGGGGGCAGGCCGCCCTTAAGCTGTGTCCTTTCGGAAAGTCCGTTGTACTCGCCGCCGTCGATTATCGCCTCGCCGCGACCGATGATGCTGATGTTTTTGTCCGTGCCGGCAATCGTTCTGCCGAGTGCGGTGTAGCAGTTCTCGTTTATGAAAACGTTTGAGAAAGAGCCGCTCGCCTGCAAAAGGTGACAGTTCTCAAGGATAAGGGTAAAGTCGCTCGGCATCGCAATCGCGGTGTCAATGATGTGGTTGCCTCTGACGGTGGCGGTGCGGCTTCCGTTGGCTATGCCCTCACTGATAAGGCGTCCTATATATTCCGAGCCTCCCTTATAAAAGATCTTGCCATCATGATACACAAGATCACACCAGTACTCGGTGGGTATCTCCCGTCTCTCGGCGGTGAGGTCGTAGTCCGCGCGTTCCCAAAGCTTGCTGATAACGTGCGTTACGCCGCGCGCGTTCACTATGCCCACCGTCGCAGTGCCGAGGGTGGCGTCTTTCATCACGCTGAGCGCCTCGAGGGGTGCGCGGTAGTTTTCAAAATTGCGCGATCCGGTACAACCGTGAGCCCTGAAGCTGAGCGCATGCTCACGCCCCTCGTAATCGATAACAGTGAGAGGGAAGGGGTGAGTCAATCTGCCGGGCAGGTCGAGTATCTCGTCTATCGCGTGAATGTAGGTGTTGCGGTCAAGACCCACGCCGATAAGCAGTATCTTTGCGCCCTCGTCATAAAGGCGGCGCCATACCCCACCCGCCGAGCAGGGGGAGGTGGCAAACTCCTCGCCACGGACGAATTCTGCCGCCCGCTTACCAAACGCTGTCACCGAATGGGTGGGGTGAAGCGAGCGCACACCGTCGGGCCTGAATGCCGCAACGGTTGGCAACGCGCCGATACAAGGTATGCTTTTTTGGGGGTCGTATATCGGATTTTGTGGCCCAACGCTTGCCCAAGTGTGCGTAGGAACTATAAAAAGGCCGTCTTTAAGGTAGGATACAAACGCATCGATAAGGCCGTCGCATCCGCCCTCAACCTCGCCCAAGGCGCGCATTGAGGTGTGCACCAAAACGGTGTCGTTTGGCTTTATGCCGACACCCGCAAGAAAGCTATGTACCTCCCTTTGTGTAAGCATTGTGGCTCACCCCCGTTTCTTCATTCTTAATTATACTATAACACACGCGGGCGCGCTAGTCAAGTCTTGACATTTGCCGCGACTTGATTTATAATAGTGACATAATACTTATGCGAGGTGGCTTATGATCTACGAGCTTAAAAATAACCGCACCGGCGAGGCAGCCGACAGACTCACTACCGTAAAGATCAAAAAGGAAGGCAATATCGTTACCTTTTTCTTCCACGCGGAAAACACGCAGTACTACTGCCCCTACGACTACTACAACGGCATTCACTCTGCGGGTGACGCGTGTGAGATTCTTATCGGTACCGACCCCGAGCGTAAGGTGTATTACGAAATGGAGATCAGCGCAAAGGGTGAATTGATGCTCGCAAAGATGACAAACGGCGGCCTTGATGAGAACGGTGACCCGAAGCTTGACGTCGGCTTCGTCGACGTATCGTTTTTCAAGGGTGATTACACAAAAACGGAAAACGGCTATGATTGTAGCTTTTCCTTCGACCTTTCGGATATAAACACCGGCGAGGGCGAGGTCTACTTCAACGCCTACCGCCTCGACACCGACGGCGGCAAGAGCCCTCAGCACCTCTATGCCCTCAATCCCACCGTCTACCACTGGTTCCATATGCCCGACAAATTCCTTTGGCTTAAGGATTACGTTTAATAGAAAAACGGCAGAGAAAATCTCTGCCGTTTTTTGTGTTGTAGGGGCGTGCTTGGCAACAACCCCTCCGTTGCAAAAAGCAACACCTCCCCTTGCACAGGGGAGGCACCTTAAAAGATATCTTTGCGCAGAG
>JAZRAF010000102.1:0-5487 GCA_045634425.1 Eubacteriales bacterium
AAGCTCATCTTCCAGCGATAAATCTTTGATGGTTGCACCATGCGATGCTGCCATTTCATGCGGTATTAGCAACTGTTTCCGGTTGTTATTCCGCACTGGAAGGTAGATTACTCACGCGTTACTCACCCGTCCGCCACTAAGAAGAGTACCGAAGCACCCTTCTCCGTTCGACTTGAATGTGTTATGCACGCCGCCAGCGTTAATCCTGAGCCAGGATCAAACTCTCTAAAAAATTGTATATTAGATCTCACCTTGGTGAGTTAATACCTTTTTCAGAGCTATTTTTACTAGCTTATCTTACTTAATTACTTGTTTGTACTTTGTCAATTCAAAGTGTTTTAACGAGATCTTTCGCACTTTTCAGTGCTTGAAAAATTTCAATGTTGTTCAATTTTCAATGATCAAAGCGGCTTCCTCTCGAAGCGCGCTCAACCATTATATCCTAAAATTCAATATTTGTCAAGCACTTTTTTGAAAAAAAGTTGCATTTTTTTGCTTTTTCTCATTTTGGCTTGTTTTAACGAAATTAAAATGGCTTTTTTGTGCACTTTGCACATCATTTGAAGGTGTTCAGAAATCAGCAAAATATTTATATATCTCTATTGACATTATAAATATATAGTGATATAATACTTTTAGCACTCCAAAGGCGAGAGTGCTAACGATTTTGGAGGCAAAATAATGAAAAAGAAGCAATTTAAAACAGAATCACAGAAGCTGCTCGATATGATGATCAACTCGATCTACACGCACAAAGAGATCTTTTTGCGCGAGCTTATCTCAAATGCGAGCGACGCTATTGACAAGCTGCATTTTAAGTCACTGACAGACGATAATATAATAATAGGTAGAGAAGACTACGCAATTCACCTTACCCCCGACAAGGCGGAGCGCACGCTTACGGTGTCCGACAGCGGATGCGGAATGAGCATCGAGGAGCTTGAGAAGAACCTTGGCACTATTGCGAAGAGCGGATCGTTTGACTTCAAGCGCGAGAACAGCGGCGACGAGGTTGATATAATCGGTCAGTTCGGCGTTGGATTTTACTCGGCGTTTATGGTTGCGGACAAGATCACCGTGCGCACCAGGCAGTACGGCGACGAGATTGCGAGCGTGTGGGAATCCGAGGGCGTGGACGGCTATCGCATAGGCGAGTGCGACAAGGAGAGCTTCGGCACAGAGGTTATATTATATATTAAGGAAGACACCGAGGACGAGAGATACTCCGAGTTCCTTGACGAGTACCGCCTGCGCGCGCTGGTGAAGAAGTACTCCGACTACATCCGTTACCCCATCAAGATGGAGGTGACCGTGCGCGAGCTTAAGGAGGGATCGGAGGACGAGTATGAGAGCGTGACGAAGCTTGACACCCTCAACAGCATGATCCCCTTGTGGAAGAAGTCGCAGAGCGAGGTAAGCGACGAGGAGTACAAGCAGTTCTACACCGAGAAGTTTTACGACTACGCCGCGCCTGCGAGAGTTATCACGCAGAAGCTGGAGGGCTCGGTGACCTACTCTTCCCTTATGTTTATCCCCTCGCACGCGCCCTTCAATTATTACACCAAGGATTACGAGAAGGGACTCGAGCTTTATTCCAGCGGCGTTATGATAATGGAGAGATGCGCAGACCTGTTGCCCGACTATTTCGGATTCGTTAAAGGCCTTGTGGATTCGTCCGATCTTTCGCTGAACGTTTCGCGCGAGATGCTTCAGCACGACAGGCAGCTCAAGACGATTGCGAAGTCGATCGAGAAGAAGATCAAGAGCGAGCTTGAGAAGATGATGAGCAGCGACCGCGAGAAGTACGAGAAGCTGTTTGATGAGTTTGGCCTTCAGCTCAAGTACGGACTTTACTCCGACTACGGAATGCACAAGGACGTCCTGAAGGATCTGTTGCTCTTTAAGTCGTCGAGCGGAAAGTACGTTTCCCTCAAGGAATACGTGGCGGCGATGAAGGAGGAGCAAAAGTCGATCTACTACGCAGCCGGCGAGACCGCCGAGAGGATCGAGATGCTGCCGCAGGTTGAGGCGGTCAAGGAGAAGGGCTACGAGGTTCTTTACTTCACCGACGACATTGACGAGTTTGCGATCCGCGTGCTTGACAAGTATGACGAGAAGGATTTCAAGAACGTGACAGCCGAGGCGCTCGACCTTACCTCCGAGGACGAGAAGGCGAGCATCAAGGAGAAGAACGAGAGCGCAGAGGATATGCTCACGGTTATGAAGGATGCGATCGGAAAGGTATCGGCAGTGCGCTTCACCGCATCGCTGAAGAACCATCCCGTATGCCTTTCGAGCGAGGGCGATATCTCGCTTGAGATGGAAAAGACGCTTGGCAAGATGCCGGGCGCTGATGCGATGGCACCCAAGGCAAGCCTCGTGCTTGAGATCAATGCGGAGCACCCGATAGCAAAGAAGCTTAGCGAGATTTACGAGTCCGACAAGGAGAAGCTCAAGAAATACGCAAAGCTCCTTTACGCACAGGGTTGCCTTATCGGCGGTGCGCCGATAGACGACCCGAGAGAGCTTACCGAGCTTATTTCGGAGCTTATGATATAAAAACGGCATAATTTTAGGGAAATGTAAATTTAAATTTACATTTCCCTTTTGTTTTTGCGCCTATGTCGGTACCCGTGTAAAATATTTGTTTGCTTTGTGATAAAACGTGCAAAAGCGCACAAAATAAGTGCAATACCGGGAAAGGCTGATAATTTTAATGAATGGTACAAAAAAGTCACCACCGTCATTCGGAATTCGTGACAAGATAGGATATTTGTTTGGAGATTTCGGAAACGATTTTACATTCATTTTATCGTCCGGATTTCTACTTAAATTTTATACAGACGTTATGGGAGTTTCGGCAGCGGTGGTAGGTGCGGTGATAATGCTGGCGCGCTTTATCGACGCTTTTACCGACGTGACGATGGGGCGCATATGCGACAGGGCGAGGGCTACGAAAAGCGGCAAATTTAAGCCGTGGATAATCAGAATGTGCGGACCCGTGGCGATCTCATCCTTCCTTATATACCAAAGCGGATTTGCTAATGCGGCGATCTGGTTCAGGATATTATGGCTGGTCGTGACCTATATTTTGTGGGGCTCGATCTTCTACACCTCTATCAATATTCCTTACGGATCGATGGCATCAGCAATATCGAGAGAGCCTGATGACAGGCAGTCGCTTTCGACTTACAGGACGATGGGATCGACACTTGCGGGCGTGATAGTTGGTGCGGGCGTACCTATCCTTGCATACGAAACGGTGGGCGGAAATACGGTGCTTAACGGCCGCGCATTTACCGTGGTTGCGGGTGTATTTTCCATCCTCGCTATCCTCTGCTACGTGGCTTGTTACTTCCTTGTGCACGAGCGTGTAGTGCCCGATCACGCACCCGAGGAGCACCGCTCAAAGGGTGTTGGAGAGCTGTTAAAAGGCGCGGTAAAGAACCGTGCTTTGATATCTATAATTGCCGCATCGGTGGTAATGCTGCTTGCTCAGCTGACGATACAATCGATGGCAAATTACGTCTATCCAAACTACTACAACAATGCCGCAGCGCAGTCGGCCGCCACCTTCGCGATGATGTTCGGAATGATACTTGCGGCGGCGGTATCAAAGCCTTTGGCGCGCAAATTCGGCAAGGCTGAGGTGAGCGTAGTATCCAACTTTTTGGCGGGCGGAATAAGCCTTTTATTGTTCTTTGTGCGGCCTGCGAGCGTGTGGGTATATATCGCATTCAACCTTGTAAGCTGGATAGGCCTCGGCATCTTCTCGATGGTGTCTTGGGCGCTTATAACCGACGTTATTGACTACTCCGAGATAAAGAACGGCATACGCGAGGACGGCTCGATATATGCGATGTATTCCTTTGCAAGAAAGCTTGGTCAGGCGGCATCGGCAGGACTTTCGGGTGCACTTCTAACCGCCATTGGCTACACACAGGCTACCGCATTTGATAAAAACGTTACCGAGGGAATATTCAATATCTCCACCCTGCTCCCCGCAATCGGCTTCTGTGCGCTTGCGCTTGTGCTGTGGCTATGGTATCCGCTTCACAAAAAAGAAGTCGACAAGAACGTTGAGATACTGCGAAGAAAGCACGCAGCGGGCGAGTAAAAGTTATATTTTAATGTTCCGTTATGGTACAAAACCTTTATTTTATTATATTTTTGAGCAAAAAACGGAGTCAACCGTATGATTGACTCCGTTTTGAAATTATATCTTATTGTATCTCTTAAGCTGTTCTCTTATCGTTTCGGTAAAGAGAATAATGTGTGCCTTGTATATCTCCTCGTAGTCATACACCGGATCTCTATGCTCTATAAGGCCCTGGTTGGACTCATAGGTTACCGCAGGCTCGGAGCAGCAGTGGTGCATAGCGGATATGAGGTTAAATGAGGGAACAGCGGTCACGGTGTTGCCCGGACGGCCATAGTCGGTGCGATCAAGATAGCGCACGCCCTCCTGGGCGCTTCTGGCGTGGACAGCCTTTACAACGTTAAAGATCTCCTCATAGCACTTTGCGGAAGCATATGCGGGATAGAGAATATGGTTGTAGCAGTTGTCGCCGCCGTGAAGGAGTATAGAGAAGTCGGGTGCGTACTTGCAGCAGATGTCAAATACAAGCTGTGTGCCCGTGGAAAGGGGGCCGCCGATGAAGTTCTCGTGCATCATATTCACGCCGTCATCGTTGAAATATCCGCCGAGGTAGTCAACGTGATCCTTGATGGGGTGTACCATCTTGCATCCGGGCCAACCGGTGAGGGAGCCATCCTTCCAGGTGCCCTGGTTGTAGTAGCGAAGATCGTAGAAGGTCTTGCCGATGAAGGAATCGAAGGGGATGTGGCTTCTGCCGTCAGGGTTTACCATAGGAACGAGGATAAGGTGAATCTTGCTGCAAAGCTCTACGATTTCGTCGTTGCGCTCGCCACGGTAGTCGGTGCCTGTTTCGATAAGCTTGATGAGGTTGAGCATAGCAGAAGTGCCCTCAAATTCGCCGCCGTGAACGCATCCGCAAAGGAATACAGAGGGTGTGTAGTCGGGGCTGGTTTTGTCGGCATAGCACTCGATTTTTCTTGCGCCAAGGGCGCTGGAGCAGTTAGCGGTACGAGGAGGCAAGGTGGACTTGCCGTACTCTACCATATAGATAGGTCTGCCGCCTGCAGACGAATAAGGCTGTGTTACAACGCCTTTTTTTACGAGCTTAAGAGTTTCCTCCACCTCGTCAAGACGTGTTTTCCAATATGCGGGAATGTTGCTCATTTCGTGTCCTCCTGGGAGTGTTATTTAACAGTTTTATTATAGTAAAAGAACGCCGTTTTGTCAATAGATTTCACGAAAATGAAAGTCATGACCACCGGCCGTGCCGGTGGCTTGCACAGCCCCCTTAGGGCGTAACACCGGCTCGGTGAGCCTATAGGCTCATCGAAAAGTCTGCCAACCGCGCAGATTTCACCGGCTTACCCCTAAAGGGGTTGTTTTATTTG
>JAZRAF010000103.1:0-1525 GCA_045634425.1 Eubacteriales bacterium
TTGAAATACGGGCGCAAATGTGGTAAAATAATATCGCCCGCGACAAAATAAAATCAAAGCGGGCATAGAAAAGAGAATCATTTTGAAAATCTTAGCAATTGGCGACGTTACAAGCCCCAAGGGTGTTGAGCACCTCAAAAACTCGCTTTGGAAGGTGCGCCGCGATTATGGCGTTGACTTCTGTATTGTAAACGGCGAGAACGCCTCGTTTCTCACGGGAATTTCCCCCGAGCTTGCCGAGGAGCTGCTTCGTGCAGGTGCGGATGCTATAACAGGCGGCAACCATACGATGCAAAATAAGCAGGCTTATATCTACCTTGAGGACACAAAAGAGATGATACGTCCCATAAATTTTGGTGACAACGCCCCCGGACGCGGCTATTCGATACTCGATGCAAACGGCTATCGCGTGCTCGTTATGAACGCTATGGGATGCGTGCACATTGAGCCAAATCTCGATGCTCCCTATTCCTTTATCGAGCGTGCGCTTACAAGGGAAGCCGGCAGATACGATATCGCCGTGCTTGACATCCACGCCGAGGCAACGGGCGAGAAATACGCCGTTGCGATGCACTTTGACGGCAAATTCAGTGCTATTTTCGGCACTCACACCCACGTCCCCACCGCAGACGAGCAGATTTTGCCCCACGGCACGGGTTATATCACCGACGTTGGTATGTGCGGCGAGAGCGGCGGCATTCTCGGAATGGACACCGAGTGCATAGTTGAGCGTATGCGCACCCACCTTCCGAATAAATACAAGCCCGCAAGCGGCACCCCGGTCGCAAACGGTATTATTTTCACTATCAATGAGAAAGACGGCAAATGCACCGACGTGCGCCGCGTTACATTTTAAATAAGCAAACAAAGGTTTACATTATATGAACGATCTTGTTACACGGGTAGCAGTTATCGGAGCAGGACACGCAGGCATTGAGGCGGCGCTCGCCTCGGCGAGAATGGGTGTGGATACCATCCTTTTCACCACGAATCTCGATGCTGTGGCTAACCTCCCCTGCAATCCCTCGATAGGCGGCAGCGCAAAGGGTCATCTCGTTTTTGAGATAGACGCACTTGGCGGCGAGATGGGCCGCGCGGCAGACAAATCAACGATACAGTCGCGCACCCTGAATCTTGGCAAGGGTGCGGCGGTGCACTCCAAGCGCGTGCAAACCGACCGAGCAGAATACAAAAGAATAATGAAGCACACCCTCGAGACGACCGAGAATCTGCGACTTATTCAGGCAGAGATCGTCGATCTTCTGACCGACGAGGCAGGCGAGCATGTGACGGGTGTAGTTACAAGGCTTGGTGAGGAGTGGCGCGCGGATGCGGTCATTCTTGCTACGGGAACGTTCCTTGACAGCCGGATCTTCGTTGGAGACAAGGTGTATTCCGCAGGTCCTGACGGTATGATGCCGGCCTGTGAGCTCTCGAAAAATTTGACACGCCTGGGCATTAAGCTTCAAAGATTCAAGACGGGCACCCCTGCGCGAGTCAATCGCAGATCCATAAACTTCGACAC
>JAZRAF010000104.1:0-1449 GCA_045634425.1 Eubacteriales bacterium
GACACATCTGGATCCATGAGTGACGATGCGATTACCGAATGTTACAGTGAGATTTACGGGGCGATTCAGCAATTTAACGGCAAGCTCCAAGGCAAGCTCGGTTTTTTCGATGCCGTAGTGGTCGAGCCGACGCCATTTGAAGATGAGGAGGAATTCAAGATCATTCGCCCCAAGGGTGGCGGAGGAACTTCCTTCCACGTGATTTTCGATTACGTCAAGGAGCAAATGCGGGACGAGCCTCCCGTGAGCATCATTATATTAACCGACGGATACGCTCCGTTTCCCAATATAGAAGATACACAAGATATCCCTGTACTGTGGATCATCAACAACAATGACGTAAAACCACCGTGGGGCAAAGTCGCAAGACTTGTAAAAGAAGAAAAGATAAATTAAGGAGACATACGATGAACGATATTCAGAGAATGAAAGATCTTATTGAAAAGATCAATGCGGCTGACGTTGCCTACTTTCAAAAGGATGCGCCGATTATGAGCGACCTTGAATACGACAAGCTGGTGCTTGAGTTGAAAATGCTTGAACGTGCAACTGGCATTCACTTTGCAAACTCGCCGATTGGAAAAGTTCCGAGCGACGAGAAGGCAGGACTGAAGACCGTACAGCACACAAAGCCTATGCTTTCCTGTCAGAAGACCAAGGACGTAAATGAGCTTGTGGCGTTTGCGGGAGATAAGGATATCGTTCTCTCTTGGAAAATGGACGGACTTACACTTGTCCTCCGCTATGAGAAAGGCAAGATGGTTCAAGCGATTACGCGCGGTGCGGAGGGTGTGATTGGCGAGGACGTTACTCATACAGTCAAGCATTTTCGCAATATTCCTCTGATCGTGCCCTGCAAGGAAAGCTTTGAGGTCAGAGGCGAGGGCGTTCTTTCCTGGGAGGATGCCAACATTCTCACAAAGCTTGGCGAGAGCAACGCCACACACCCCCGAAGCATCGCATCGGGTGCGGTACGAAGCGTTACCGAAAATCTCGGCAAGCTTGCTCATCTTGATTTCTTCGCCTTTGAGCTGATTAAGGAAGGCTCACACGCCACCAAGATCGGTCAGCTTGAGTTTCTCGCCGAGAACAATTTTGCCGTTGTCGAGCATAAGCTCGTCAGCCCCGGTGACCGTCACGATGACATTGCCGAGTGTGTGTCCGAGTGGACTCCCGAAGGCTTCGCCTATCCCGTTGACGGTATCGTTGCCGAGTTTGACGATCTCGCATACGGCAAAAGTCTTGGCGCAACTGCGCACCACGAAAAGCGCATGATGGCGCTCAAACGGAAGGACGAGGTCAAGGAACCCAAGTTCCGCGGCGTTGAGCTTCGCACCACAAGAACGGGTATCGTCAGCATTATCGGTCTTTTTGACGAGGTGGTCATCGACGGCACTCGCGTACATAGAGCAAGCCTTCATAATCTCTCGAATTTTGAAAAATACAAGT
>JAZRAF010000105.1:0-3689 GCA_045634425.1 Eubacteriales bacterium
CTCTCTTTTAAGCGTGCCGACCTCGCCCGACTTCAAAAAGCAGCCGCCCTCCCTTTCGATAAGGTAAACGCGCGCCTCCGGCGAGCAGGAGCTGTCGAATATTTTTGCCCCCTCGGCAAAGCAGCGAAGCTCGCTCGGCAGGGCTATGGGAATTTTGTCAATAAGCGTTCTTTTCATACGGACGCTCCTTTCTTTATTGCTTTAATTATACCCCTTTTTGCCGCCTGTGTCAAGCAAGCGCAATATTCGGTAGTCTTTTTGCAAAAATAAGTATTGCAAAGCGCGCCTTAGTGCGTTAAAATATAGGTGAACGATCTTTCCCGAAAGGAAACGAAGAAATGATAAGAGTGCTTATTTTTAACGAATATTATCACGAAAGAGTAGAGGAGAGCGCAAGGGTGGTATACCCCGAGGGCATACATAAGGCTATTGCGGACTTTCTCGCCGCCGACGATATACAGGTGAGGTGCACCACGCTTGAGGATGACGAGTGCAAGATCACCAAGGAAATGCTTGACGAAACCGACGTCCTTATCTGGTGGGGTCACGTAAGACACCACCTCGTTCCCGACGAGGTCGCAGCCCTCGTGCGCGATGCAGTTCTTTCGGGTATGGGTGCGATATTCCTGCACTCGGGCCACCACTCCAAGCCCTTTAAGACCCTCCTTGGCACAAGCGCCAACCTTTGCTGGCGTGAGAGCGGCGACTCCGAGCTTGTTTGGGTCGTTGAGCCGAGCCACCCCATAACCCGTGGCATAAACCGCTACTTCAAGCTCGACGCTGAGGAGACCTACGGCGAGCCCTTTGTTATCCCCACCCCCGACAAGCTTCTTTTGCTTGCTAATTTCTCGGGCGGCGAGGTGTTCAGGGCAGGCTGCCTTTTTGAGCGCGGAAACGGTAAGATCTTCTATTTCCAGCCCGGCCACGAAACCTTCCCGACCTATTACAACCCCGACGTTCAGACGGTTATCAAAAATGCGGTGCGCTACCTTGCGCCCACCTACCGCGAGGTGACCGCTTGCCCCCACGTGCGTAACGTTGGCGAGGAGGGCGGATACGTCATCTGACAAAATAAGCCACTTGACAAATCCGATTTTTAATGATACAATAGGTAAGCATTAAATGAAAGGAATAGTAAAATAATGAAGAAGATCATTTGTAAGGTTGAATACGATACCACTGCAAGCGAGCTTATCAAGAAGGTTACCTCCGGCGTTTACGGCGATCCCGCAGGCTATGAGGAGACCCTTTACAAGACCGCAGGCGGCAAGTTCTTTATCTACGTAAACGGCGGTGCGGAGTCCAAGTACCCCACCGAGGACATCAAGAGACTCTCTGCTGCTAAGGCTGAAGAGTGGCTTGCTAATAACTAATAAGCCTTCCCCGGCGGGTAGCGAAGCGGCGTTTCGGTAGTGAATTGCGTTGATAACGCAAGAGCCGAAACGTGACCGAGCCACAGCGAGAAGGGGGACCGCATCAGCGGTGGATGAGGCGTGATAGAGAAACTCCTCATCCGTCACTCGCTTAGCTCGCGACACCTTCTCCCACAGGAGAAGGCATAAAAGTGGCTTGCTAATAACTAATTAAAAAACAGGACGGGCGGACAACCGCCCGTTTTTAACGGAGATCTGTAATGATAGAAAACGAAAAGAAAAGTGTATTTTCAAAAACGATAGTCCTCGTGCTCGTGGCTCTGTTTTGCTGTGCACTGTGGGGCAGTGCGACCCCCGCTATCAAAACGGGATATCAGCTTCTCGAGGTTGAGGGCGTTGCATCGATAATGCTTTTTGCGGGTATGAGATTTACCCTTGCGGGCATCTTTACCGTAATTATCTTCAGCATCGCAAGGCGCAAGCTTCTTTACCCCAAGCTTGAAAACGTTCCCCGCGTGCTCACCGTCAGCGCATTTCAGACGGTTATCCAGTACATATTCTTCTACCTCGGACTTGCCTACACCACGGGTGTTAAGGGCACTGTAACTAGCGGCTCGGGCGCATTCTTTGCGGTCATTATTGCCAGCCTGATCTTCAGACAGGAAAAGCTCACCGTCAAGAAGATACTTGCCTGCGTTATCGGCTTTGTCGGTATCGTAGTTATCAACTTCAACGGCCTGACCCTCACCGACGATCCTATGGATATTCTCGGCGTTGTGTTCGTGCTTCTGTCCACCATTTCGTCCTCCTTCTCCTCGGTGCTTATCAAGCGCTATTCGAAGTATGAGGACCCCGTTACCTTAAGCGGATATCAGTTCATCGTCGGCGGTATTTTTATGTCCATCGTCGGTCTTATCTTCGGCGGCAAGGTTTCCCTTGACTCTACCGGCGGCGTGCTCGTGCTTGTTTACCTCGCACTGCTTTCTGCCCTCGCGTACTCCCTTTGGGGCCTGCTTCTTAAGTATAACCCCGTATCCCGTGTAACGGTATTTAACTTTATGACCCCCGTTTTCGGCGTGCTTTTAACTATGCTTTTCCTCCCCGGAGAGAACAGCGCGGTCGCACCCTGGAACCTCGGCATCACCCTCGTGCTCGTTTGTACGGGTATATTCCTACTCAACTACAAGCCTAAGACCAAGGAATAAAAAAGTAAAGCCCTCTGTAAAATCAGAGGGCTTTTTGTTATTTAAGAAGTGTGTTACTTTTCTTTATCTTACGCCATGCGTAAACGAACAGCACAAGGTAGCAAAGCGTTGCGATTATCCAGGATACGGGGAAGCAGGTGTAAAGGCCGCCGAGCGAGTTGAACGTCTCGGTCGGGAATACGAGGTAGCGCCACGTGATTCGGATACCGCATATAGTTACGATAGCAATTATCATCGGTGCAAGGGAGTAGCCAAGACCGCGAAGAACGCTTGATACGATACCCATAATTCCGCAAAGGAAATAGGTGGTCAGAATTACCGTGACAAGCTGCTTTGTAAGACCGAGGATCACTTCCTTGTTCGGGTCGGTTGCGGAGATAAACAGACTGCCGACCTGGTCGGAGAAGATAAGGAACAGCTGGCCCGTTATAACGCCGAATATCGTTGCCTGTATAAGTCCGCAGACAAGCACGCGCTTGATACGGTCGTATTTCTTTGCGCCGTAGTTCTGTCCTGCGAATACCATCGCCGCAGTACCGAATGACGTTGCGGCTATGTAGGTTATTGCATCAACCTGGGTTGCGATGGTGTTTGCCTTGACCGCATGCTCGCCAAGGGTGTTAACGCCGCTGACGAGAAGAACGTTAGAGAGGGAGAATGCCGCATTCTGAAGCGCCGCAGGAACACCGAGGAGCAGAATTCTCTTAAGCTGTCCGCTATCGATGCAAAGCTTTTTAAACGAGAAGCCGTAGCATTCCGAGCGCCTTTTCCAAAGTGTAAAGACCGCCGCAATAGCGGAGAGATACTGCGAGGTTATCGTCGCGATTGCAACGCCGTCCACCGTCATTCCAAATGCGCAAACGAAAAGGAAATTGAGTGCAACGTTCACAAGACCGGTGCACGTAAGGATGGTCAAGGGGGTTCTTGAGTCGCCGACCGAGCGTAGTGTTCCTGCGGCAACGTTATATACCGCCGAGGCAGGGAGACCGAGCGCAATAATGCGCAGGTAAAGCACCGCGCCGTCAAGCAGGGACTCCTGCGTGCCCATAAGCATCAGAACCGGTTTTGAAATTGCAATTGCAGCCACCATAAGGATGATACCGACTATGGC